>DASZBS010000105.1:0-18959 GCA_035943995.1 Candidatus Elarobacter sp.
TTTTTCTTTGGCCGTGTCAGGAAGGAAGACGCCGCCGGCGCTCTTCTCGGCCTGCTCCACGTGCTCGACGACCACGCGATCGCCCAGTGGCTTGAGATTCACGAAAATCCATCCTCCGGAAGCGGTTGAAGCTCACGGTAATGAGAGGGGGAAATGGGCTTGGCAGTACTCGCCTGAGAGTGCCAGCCGGACTTAGAGATTAGCAGACTCGGCAGTCGAGTGCAAGTGGAAAAGGCGGGTCGCCCCGCCGGGAGGCCTGCCTTCGGCGGGTACACGGGCTCCAGTGAGCACCCTTGCCCGTGTCGTGGTCGAGCGCGTCGTGCGCTGTCCGTTCTCGGTGGCCCATGACTACGCCGAGGACTTCTTCGCGGGCGCGTCGCGCGGGGTGGAGCTTCGCGTCCCGATCCGGGACCTTGGCCGCCTCCGCCGGCCCGTGCGGCTGATCGCCGAGCGGCGCCCCGACGAGGACGAGCCCGGCCGCTTGCACGACCAGCTGGACATCGACTGGAGCGCCGGGACGCACTTCTTCCCCGACTTCCGCGGCACGCTGCGGTTGCGGATCGAGTCGGTCGAGACCACGCGGCTGGCGCTCGAGGGCTGCTACGAGCCGCCCTTCGGGCCGCTCGGGATGCTCTTCGATCTGATGCTCGGCCGGCGGATCGCCCGGGCCACGATGAGCGACCTGCTTCAGCGGGTCGGCGACGCGATGGAAGCGCGCGAGGTCGAGTTCCTCGCCCGCGGGCCGTCGGGACCGTCCGGGATCACCGCGTAGCGCTCGCGAAGCCCCGCCGCCGTGGAACGGACCGTGGCGCTGCGCGATCAGCTCAAGGCGGGGCTCGTCGCGGGCGTCGCCGCGGGCGTCCTGCTCGACCTCTTCCTCTTTGGGATGCAGCTCGCGGCGGGGACGCCGCCCGACAAGCTCGCCGGGAACTTCGTTTTCATTGCCGCGGTGCTGCTCGGACCGGGCGCGTATGCGAGCCCCGTGGCGGTGCCGCTCGGGATCGTGCTGCACTTCGCCGTCGCGATCGCGTGGGCGCTGGGTTACGTCTACCTCGCGCGCTCGCAGCCGCAGCTGCTCGCGCGGCCGTGGATCTCCGGCGCGGCGTACGGGCTCGTCGTGTACGTGTTCATGGAGATCATCCTGATCACCGCGGGGCTTTATCACCGCGTCGCGCCCGGACTGTTCGCGACGCAGCTCGTCGCGCATATCGCGTTCTACGGGATCCCCGTCGCCGTGATCGCCGCGCGAATGCTGCGCCCGGTCGTGGCGCACCCTTCGACAAGCTCAGGGTGACAGACGAGCTCAGGGTGACAGACGAGCTCAGGGCGACATTGGGCGTGGCGCGCCCGTGATTGCGGAGATCGCGGTCGATCTCGATGCGATCGTTCGTAATGCTGCCGCGCTTGCGCAGCTCGTTGCGCCTGCGCGGCTGACGGCCGTCGTCAAGGCGAATGCATATGGTCATGGGCTCGTGCCGGTTGCGCGGGCCCTTGCGCCGCACGCCGCGCGGCTGTGCGTGTACGCGCTTGAAGAAGCCGTTGCGCTGCGCGATGCCGGGATCGATGCGCCGGTTCATGTGCTCGGGCCCGTGCCGGCGGATGAGCTCGAGGTAGCGCATGCGGCGGACGTGCAGCTCACGCTTTGGGATCGCGAGCTGTACGCGCGCCAAGTCGCAAGCGTCGCGCGGCGGCGGCGGCGCGGCTTCGCCGTGCACGCGAAGATCGATACCGGTGTCGTGCGGCTCGGGCTTTCCGTCGACGATGCGCCCGCCGTGCTGCAGCGTTATGCGACGACGCCGGAATTCGAATTGCGCGGTGCGTTCACGCACCTTGCCGCGGCGGAGGAGCTCGACTCCACGTTCACGCTCGAGCAGACGACGCGTTTTCTGCTGGCGACGCAGACGCTCGGCGCACACGTCGAGCGGCACGCTGCCGCAACCGCCGCGGCGATCCTGTGGCCCGAGACGCGGCTCGACGCCGTGCGTTGCGGGATCGGGCTGTACGGGATCTATCCGAGCGACGAAGCCGAGACGCTGATGCGCGACCGCGGGCTCGTGCTCGAACCCGCGCTGAGCTGGCGCACGCGCGTCATCGCGCTGCACGACGTCGATGCGGGATCCAGCGTCGGCTACGGGCGCACCTGGCGCGCGGCGCGGCCGTCCACCATCGCGACGCTGCCGATCGGCTACGCCGAAGGGCTGCCGCGCAGCGCCGGCAACGCGGCGCACGCGCTGGTGCGCGGGAGGCGCGTCCCGATCATCGGGCGCATCTGCATGGACATGGCGTTCGTGGATGTCACCGGCGTGCCGGGCGCCGCCGCCGGCGACGCCGTCACGCTGATCGGCCGGGACGGTGACGAGCGGATCACCGCCGAGGAGCTGGCCGCGGCGTGCGGTACGATCGGCTACGAGATCGTCGCGCGGCTTCCGGCGCACGTTCCGCGCCGTTACGACGTTACCGGGCCGTGATCCACGCGCTGACGTTCGCCACCTACGCGATCACCCTCGACGGCAAGCCGGTGTTGCCCCACGCCCGCGCGGCCGTGGTGAACAGCCGCGTGCTGCTGCCGGTGCGCGCGCTCGGCGACGCGCTCGGCGCCGACGTCGGCTACGACGGTCGCGCCCACACGATCACCGTGCAGCGCGGCGCGCACGTCGCCACGATCTCCGCCCGCGGCGCGGTGCGCATCGTGCAGGGCAGCGCGTACGCGCCGCTGCGCACCGTCGCCAACGCGTTCGGCATGAGCGTCGCCTACGACGCGCCGACGCACATCATCGCGCTCGCGCAGCGCGCGGCTTCGACCGCGATGACGCAGACTGCACCGACGGTGATCGTCGGCGACGCCGTGCGGCCGCCGCTCACCGTCACCGTGTCGCCGGCCGCCAACGCGCAGGTGCACGACCCGTACCCGTCGATCTCCGCGCGCTTCGCGGGCGCCGCGTCGATCGATCCGCGCGCGCTGCAAGTGCGCATCGACGACCGCGACGTGAGCGGCGACGCCGCCGTCATCGGCGACCAGGTGCTCGTCACGCCGCGCACCGCGCTCATGCCGGGGACGCACGTCGTCACGATCGCGGGGCGCGACATGACCGGCGCCGCGATCACGCAGCAGTGGTCGTTCGTCGACACGTTCGCGTTCTCGACGGCGCCGCCGCCGGCGCGTTTTCCGGTGTCGGCGATCTGGATCGACCGATGGGTCACGCCGGGGACGAACGCGTTCGACGTCTACGTACAAGGCGCGCCCGGCATCACGGGCTACGTCGGCATCGACGGCGTCGGCAGCTACTTTCCGCTGCAGGTCTATTCGGCGAACGCGTACGTCGCGCACGTCTTCGTGCCCGACGGCGTGAACCAGCCGTTCGCGCGCGTTGCCGCGCGGCTGACGTTCCCGAACGGCGTGCAGCAGACGATCGTGCTGCCGCAAACGATCAACCTGACCACGCCGCCGCTCAAGCCGATGATCGTCATCACGCCGACGCCGGTGCCGCGCTCCGTCCCGACACGCCGCTCGGTCGACGTCCCGACGCCGAAGCCGACGCCGACCCCGCTGCAGCGGCGCAGCATCCTCACCACGACGCCCGCGCCGCTTGCGCGCACGCCGTCGCCGGCGCCCACCGCAACGCCGAGCGCCTTGCCCGCGGCGACGCCCACCGCGTCACCTACGCCGGGCCGCACGCGCCGCCCGCTGCGCAAGCCGACGCCCAGCCCGACCCCGGCGGTGAATTGAGACCTTACGGGCGCAGCGCCATGAGCGCGGCGGCGAGGTCCAGCGTCCCTTCGTAGAGCGCGCGGCCGACGATCGCCGCGTCGACGTTGGCCGGCGTGCCGTCGCGCAGCGCGAGCAAATCCTCGAGCGTGCGCGCGCCGCCGCTCGCAGTGACGTGCAGCGGCGCGAGCGACGCGACGTGCGCGAGCGCGTCGACGTCGTAGCCCGCGCCCATGCCGTCGCGCGCGATCTCCGTGTAGACGACGCGCGTCACGCCCCACGCCGCCACCGTGCGCACCAGCGCGTCGCGCGAGACGGCGGTCGCGCTGAGCCAGCCGCGCGTCGCAACGATGTCGCCGCGCGCGTCGATCCCCGCGACGATCTGCTCGCCCCAGCGCGCGACGATCGCGCGCGCCGTGTCGGGCTCTTCGACCAGCAGCGTGCCGATCACGACCGCGTGCGCGCCTGCTGCGAAGCGCGCTTCGACGTCGTTCGTGGTGCGAATCCCGCCGCCGGTTTGCACCGGAACGTCCGCTGCGGCGCAGATCGCGTGCAGCGCACTTTGATTCTCGCCCGTGCCGAACGCGCCGTCCAAGTCGACGACGTGCAGCGCCTGCGCGCCCGCCGCGACGAACGCGCGCGCGCGCGCCACCGGATCGGCGTCGTACCGCGTCTCGCGCGACGGGTCGCCGCGCTCCAAGCGCACCGCGTGCCCGCCCCGCAGATCGATCGCGGGATAGATCGTCAGCGCGCGTCCTTCGACAGGCTCAGGATGACGTTTCAAACGGATGCGATGCGCAGGAAGTTGTCGAGGAGGCGGCCGCCCGTGGTGCGGCTCTTCTCCGGGTGGAACTGCGTCGCCATGACGTTGTCGCGCGCGACGATCGCCGCAAAGCGCTCGCCGTACTCGCACGACGCGACGAGCGTGTCGGTGGTCTCGACGCGGTACGAGTGCAGAAAGTACGCCCACGCGCCGCTCGCGAGCCCGTCGACGAACGGGTGCGTGCGCTCCATCACCAGATCGTTCCAGCCCATGTGGGGGATGCGGGGCGCGGCCGTGAAGCGGCGTACGTCGCCGGGTAGGATACGCAGGCCGACGGTGCCGCCGTACTCGTCGCTGGAGTCGAACAACACTTGCATACCGACGCAGATCCCGAGAAACGGTCGCCCCGCGGCGATGACGGCTCGCACCGCCCCGTCCAGCCCCCGCTCGCGCAGCGCGTCGATGGTCGCGCCGAACGCGCCGTCGCCGGGGAGGATCGCCGCCTCGGCGCGCTCGACGACGCCGGCATCCTCCGTCAGCGCGAAGTCCGCGTCGCGGCGCTGAAGCGCCGCAACGAGCGAGCCGACGTTGCCGCCGCCGTAGTCCACCACGGCAATTCTCGGAGCTTTCACGACTGGCTCCGTTCGCTCGTGGGGTTGGCGTTGCTTGCCGCGGCGCTGGCGTCGTGCAGCCCGCCGCCGGCAGGCGCGGCCGACGGAGCGGCCGGGGTCAACGTGCCGAGCGGCTTTACCGCCGAGCGCATCGCGACGGTCCGGGGCGCGCGCGAGCTCGCCGTCGCACCGAACGGCGACCTGTTCGTCGGCACGAACGGCAGCGCAGTCTACATCGTGCCGGATGCGCAAGGCACCGCGAGCGCCGCGCGCCAGTTCGCGAGCTTCGGCGACGGTCCGATGGCAGGCGTCTTCCTCGCCGGCGACACGCTGTACGCCGGCGGGCAGTTCGGCGTGTACCGCATCCCGTACCGCGCCGGCGACCGCGAGGCGCGCGAGAAGCCGCAGAAGATCGCGAGCGTGCGCGCGGGCGGCGGCTCCGGCCACTCCACGACGACCGTCGCGTTCAGCAAGGGAACGCTGTATGCCAGCGTCGGCTCGTCGTGCAACGCGTGCGACGAAAGCGACGCGACGCGCGCGACCGTCCAAGCGATGTCGCCCGACGGCAAGAACATGCACGCGCGCGCGGTGGACATCCGCAACGCGATCGCGTTGGCGGTGCAGCCGGGGACCGGCGACGTGTGGGCGGGCGTCGCGGGACGCGACGATCTCGAGCACGGCCACCCGTACGAGATCTTCGACGCGATCACGGCGCACGCGGGCACGCCGGACTACGGCTGGATGAAATGCTACGACGACCGCAAGCCGATCGGCGGCGCGAGCTGCGCAAGCGTCGTCGTGCCGAGAGTGGTTTTTCCGGGCTACGACACGCCGATCGGCGCGGCGTTCTACCCCGCCGACGGAAAAGGCGCGCACGCGTTTCCGGCAAGCTATCGCGGCGGCGTGTTCGTGGCGCTGCACGGCTCGTGGCACCAGCCGCCCGTCGCGCCACGCGTCGCGTTCGTCGCCTTCCGCGGCAACGATCCGGCCAAGGGCGTCGACTGGGGCAACCCCGACGCGCAGTGGACCGAGTTCGTCGGCGGCTGCCAAACCGCCGACGGCGGGCGCGCGTGCCGCCCCACCGGCGTCGCCGTCGGCACCGACGGCTCGCTGTTCGTCAGCGACGACTCCACGGGCGCGATCTGGCGGATCAGGCCGGCGCGGCGCTGACGAAGCGCGCGTAGTCGCGGTCGTTCTGGTCCGCGTAGTCGAGCGCGAATGCGAGCAACGCTTTGTCGAGCGTGTTGCTCTTGCCGGCGTAGCCCGCGATCGCGGCGGCGTCGCCCGAGCGCGCGTGCGCGCCGGCGAGCGCCCACGCGCAGTAGTGCGCGTACTCGCGCAACTGGTACGCGTCCATCGCCTCGAGGTCGGCCGACGTCTTCATGTCGCGGAACTGGCGCACGTAGAACGACCGCGTCCCCGACAGCGCCCAGCCCAAGAACACGTCGCTCGCGGCTTGCATGATGCGCTGGCCGCGCACGACGCGCTCGCCGTGGTTGTCGAACTCGCTGGGCCCCAGATGCGGGGACAGCACCGACGGCAGCGCTTCTTTGATTTGCAGGATGAACGCGTCGTCGTCGTCCGCGGCGAACAGCGCGACCGCGCACCGCGTGCCGACGCTGCCGACGCCGACCACCTTGAGCGCGGCGTCGACGAGCGTGTAGCGGTTGAGCAGCACCTGCACGTCGGGCGGGAGATTCCACGCATACGTCCCCACGATCTCCGCAATGTCGAAGTCGTCGTCGTCCGTCGCCGCGGAGTGGTACAGCAGCGGCGGATCGTCGACGAAGCGCAGCGCGCCGCCGGCGGCGGTCGTGAACTTCGCGACGGCGGCGCGCACGGAGTCCGTCGCGGCCTGATCGGCGATGCGACCGCGGCGGCGCCGCGTCGCGGCACTGCGCGCGGCGTCGAGGATTTGCGCCGCGTCGAGCCGCGCGTACCAGACTTCGAGCGCCGACGCCGCGGCGAGCTCTTGCATGCGCAGCCGGTACGCTTGGACGGCGGCGAGCGCGGAGACCTTCGCATCGCGGCTGGGAAACGCGTTGTGGCGCGCGGCGATCACGATGCTGGTCACGAGCCGTTTGAGATCCCATTCCCACGGCCCGGGCATCGTCTCGTCGAAGTCGTTGATGTCGAACAGCAGGTTGCGCTCCGGCGTCGCGAAGCCGCCGAAGTTCATGCAGTGCGCGTCGCCCGAGAGCTGCACCTCGAGCCCGGAGACCGGCGTGTGCGCGAGGTCGCCCGCCATGATCGCCACCGCGCCGCGGTAGAAGCCAAAGGCCGACTCCGCCATGCGCTCCATGCGGATCGGCACGAGGCGCGCGAGCCGGCCGGCGTTGGAAGCCGCGATCGTCGCGACCGGGTCGGCGCGGTCGGGCGCGGGCGACCAGCCCGCGTGGCTGGTGCGCGGCACCGTCGCGCGCAGCGCTTTGCCCGCCGCGCCCTTCTCGCGTGCGCGGGCGCCTGGAAGCACGGCCGTCGTGGTCGACACGCAGCGGAGTATAACCCGCCCGCCGCTTTGGTGCTATGATGAGTTCCCACTTTCCCGGGAGGCTGTCCGATGGAAGCCCCGTCGTTCGTGATCACCCTCCGCGGCGAGCTCGATTTGAGCAACGTCGCCGAGATGCGCTCGTCACTCGCGGACGCGCAAGGACCGGCCGTCGTCGACCTTTCGGCGGTAACCTACCTCGACTCGACGGCGCTCTACGAGCTGGGCGCGCTGCGCAAGCGGGTCGGCAACGTCGTGCTAGTCGCCCCGTCGCCGCAGATCCGCCGCACGCTCGAGATCGTGGGCTACACCAAGATCTTCGACATCGTGGGCAGCCGGGCCGAGCTCGGCCCGCGCTAGACCCGCGGGCGGCTCAGGCCGCGTGGGGCGAGGGCCGGTGGACCGGCAGCGCGACGACGACGCGCGTGCCGTCGCGGTCCGCATTCATCGAGTCCACCACCACCTCGCCGGCCAGCGCGCGCACGAGCAGCAGCCCGCGGCCGTGCTCCGAGCAGGTGTCGGGCGCGGGGTAGACCGGGCGCATCCCCGGCCCGCGGTCGACCACGCATAGCATCGGCGGATCGTCGTGCCAGTCGATGCAGACGCCGAACGGGGGCGCGCCGTGGCGCACCGCGTTGGCGACCAGCTCGCCGACCACCAGCTCGGCGCCGTCGAGGTCGGACCGCTCCGCGTCGGCCTGCGTCTCCAGGAACCGCCGCACGTCGGGGCGCACGCGACTCGTCTCTTCGACGCAGTCCCCGACGTAGGACCAGTACTGCGAGTCGTTCACGCTGCTCGCCGTGCCCAACGGGGCGCGTCGGGAAACGCGAAACGTTGAAAGGTGACATTTCACGGGCCGGGCGCTCGTCAGCCGGTCAGCGTGCCTTTGGTGGACGGGACGGCGCCGTTCGCGGTGACGACCTTCGCTTGCGCGAACGCGCGGGCGAACGCTTTGAACGCCGCCTCGCACAGGTGGTGGTTGTTCGTGCCGGCCCAGCGCAGCAGGTGGAGGTTGAACTTGCCGTGGTCGACGACGCTGCGGAAGAAGTGCGGCACGAGCTCGGTGGGCAGCGCGCCGAGCGCCGGCACGGACAACGGCACGTCGTAGTTGAGCCACGGGCGCCCGCTCAAATCGACGGCGCACTGCACCAGGGCGTCGTCGAGCGGCACCGCGATCGAGCCGAAGCGCGCGATCCCGCGCTTGTCGCCGAGCGCCTCGTCGATCGCGCGGCCGAGCGCGATGCCGACGTCCTCGATCAGATGGTGATGGTCCATCCCGTCGCCGTGCGCGACCAGTTCGAAGCCGAGCCCGGCGTGCGTGGCGAGCGCCGTGAGCATGTGGTCGAAGAAGTCCACGTCGGTCTCGACCGAGATCGCGCCGCCGTCGAGCGCGAGGCGCAGGTCGATCCGCGTCTCTTTGGTTTCACGGCGGACGTGCGCGCTGCGACCAGTCACGATCGTGGCGCACCCTTCGACAAGCTCAGGGTGACAAATCTCCGGCGCTTTTGCCGTTCGTCGTTGTGTTCGGCGTTGCGGACGGCGCGCGGCGTTCGCCGATCGCTTCGTACGCGTGGACTGCCGGGCCTACGTACGTTGCTTGCGGGCGGATCAGGCGGTTGTGCGCGAACTGTTCGAGCACGTGCGCGCTCCAGCCGGATATGCGGCCGCACGCGAACATGCAGGTAAACTCGTCGGACGGGATCCCGAGGCTCGAGAGCGTCGGCGCCGTGTAGAACTCGACGTTCGCGTAGATCCGCTTGCCGGGCTTCTTCTCTTGCAGCACCTTGTTGGACGCGTCTTCGAGCGCGCGCGCGATCAGGTACCACTTGGTGTGCGACTTCTCGGTGAGGTTGCGCGCCATCTGCTCGAGCTGCTGCGCGCGCGGGTCGCGGATCTTGTACTCGCGGTGGCCCATCCCCATGATCTTCTCGCCGCGGTCGAGCAGTGCGCGCACGTACGGCTCGGCCTTGTCGGGAAGGCCGATCTCTTCGAGCATCGTCATGACCTTGCTCGGTGCGCCGCCGTGGATGTCGCCTGCCAGCGTCGCGACGGCGGCGGTGATCGCGGCGTAGATGTCGGCGTTGGTCGAGGCGGTGACGCGCGCGGAGAACGTCGACGCGTTGTACGAGTGATCCGCCAGCAGGATCAAGTAGGTGTCGAGCGCTTTCTCCGCCTCCGGGATCGGCTTCTCGCCCGTGCGCATGTAGAGGAAGTTCGCCGCGGTGTTGAGCTGCGGGTCGGGCGCGATCGGTTCGAGGCCGCGGCGCATGCGGTCCCACGTCGCGACGATGGTCGGGAACTTCGCGATGAGATCGATCGCCGTTTCGACCGACGTGTCGTGCGAGCCGTCGGCGCGGTGCGGCACGAAGTGCGCGACGGCCGACGTCGCGGTGCGCAGCACGTCCATCGGCCACGCCTCGCGCGGGATCGCGTGCAGCATCGCGATCAGCCCGGACGGGAGCGCGCGGCGCGCGGCGAGGCGCGCGTTGAGGTCGATGAGCTGCTGGTGCGTCGGGAGGTACCCGAACAGCAGCAGGTGGACGACCTCTTCGTAGTTCGCGTGGTCCGCGAGATCGTGGATGTCGTAGCCGCGGTAGGTGAGCCGGCCGACCTCCCCTTCGACGTTGGACAGGACGGTCTCGCCGACGACGATCCCTTCGAGACCCGGATTCACCACGGTGGAGGGCATAGCGGGATGGGATTCTCGCTCGATGCCGCTCTGTCCCATGCCGCTTTACTCCTTTCGTCAGTTTGGCGTATAATCTCCGCCAAGATGGCTGCTCTACCCGCGATGGCGATCGCCGCTTCCCTCGGCGGGCGCTCGAAGCTCAAGCGCGAGATCCGCAGGGAATGGGATCTGGAACGCGTCGTTCGCGACGGTATTCCGGGGTCGGCGATCCGGTATTTCGTCGAACAGCACGGGCTCGATTTTCGATTGATCTCGGCCGCTACCGGCGTGAAAGGCCGTACGCTCGAACGCCGGTTGCACGACCGGTTCTTGCCGCACGAATCCGACCGCTTGCTGCGCTTCATTCGCTTGTACCTGGAGGCGCTCGACGTGCACCGCAGCGACGCCGTGACGACGGAGCGCTGGTTTTACACCAGCATCGCCGTTTTCGAAAATCAGCGTCCCGTGGACCACATCGACAACGAAGTCGGGGTTCGTGTTGCGGAAGGCGTGTTGGCCGCGATCCGGCGTGACGCCGAACGACCGATCGGTTTGGCAGCGGGCCGATTTCGCGTCGACGAACGCTTTTCGGAACCACTCGACGACGAGACGCTCGCCGCATTTCAAGGCAACGGACCGTGAAGCTGCTGCTCGACACCTGCGCGTTTCTCTACATCGTCACGAACGATTCCGAACTCTCGAAGAAGGCCGCCGCCGCGTTTCGCGACCGCGCAAACGACGTCTACCTCAGCGCCGCCTCGGTCTGGGAAATCGCGGTGAAATACGGCAACGGGAAGCTGACGCTGCCTGCGCCGCCCGAGGCGTGCGTGCCCGCATATAGGGCGAGTCACGGCATCGCACCGCTCGACATCGACGAGGCCGCGGCGCTGCTGGTCCACACGCTGCCCGCGCATCACCGCGACCCGTTCGATCGCATGCTGATCTGCCAGGCACTCGCGCACGGGCTCACCATCGTGACGCCCGATCCGCTCATCGCGAAGTACGCGGTACCGCGGCTCTGGTAGCGCCGATGTTCGTGCCGGGAGGGCAGACGCGACAGAAGTCTTAATGGCCCTCAACCGGGCGCCGGGGCTCGGTTCTGCTGCGTTGCTGAGGAGAAGCTCCACCATGACTCGACCGCGTCTCTCGCGCCGTTCGTTCGTCACGCTCGCCGGGGCCGGCAGCGCGGCGGCCGCGTTCGGTATCCCCGCGTACATCCCACGCATCGGTGAGGCCGCCGACAGCATCAAGATCGGCCTGCTGGAACCCTACACCGGCGTGTACGCCGGCCCCGCCGAGAACGAGACGCACGGCTTCGAGATGGCCGCCGAGGCGTGGAACAAGCGCGGCGGCGTGATGGGCCGCAAGCTCGAATTAGTCAAGGAAGACGAGCAGAACGACGCCGGCGTCGCCGCGCAGAAGGCGCGCAAGCTCATCAATCAGGACAAGGTCGCGGCGCTCGTCGGCACCGTGTCGAGCGGCGTGTCGCTGTCGGTGGCCGGCGTCGCGAACACGCTGGGCACGCTGTTCATGGACTCCGGCGGGCACAGCGACGACGTGACCGGCAAGAGCTGTCACTGGAACGTGTTCCGCACGTGCCACAGCACGTGGATGGAGACGCACGCGACGGGCTATGCGCTGCAGAAACGCTTCGGCAAGAGGTGGTTCTTCATCACGCCGGACTATGCGTACGGGCATTCGCTCGAAGCCGGTTTCAAGGACGTGCTCGCGCACAACGGCGGCAGCGTCGTCGGCAACGAGAGCACGCCGCTCGGCACGACGGACTTCAGCTCGTACCTCACCAAGATCGACGCGGCGAAGCCCGATCTCGTCCTGGTATTCGTGCAAGGAGACGACTACACCAACTGCCTCAAGCAGATGAACCAGTTCGGCTTGCTCAAGAAGTACCCGGTCGGCGGACCGCAGGTCGAGCTCGAGCCGCTCTACGGCCTGCCGCCCGAAGCGCGCGGCGGGTACTGGGGCATCGAGTGGTACTACAAGAGCGAGAAGACGCTCGGCAAGAACAACAAAGTGGCGCAGCAGTTCGTCGCGGACACCCTCAAGCGCACCGGCGGAAAGCCGCCCACCGCGCGCAACGCCTTCGGCTACATCACGCTCGACCGGCTCGCACAAGCGATGAGCGACGCGAAAAGCGTCGATCCGGTGAAGGTGGCGCGCGCAATCGAAGGCACCCACTTCAACTCGATCTTCGCCGGCTCGGCGTACTATCGCAAGGAAGACCATCAACTGATGTGGCCGATGTGGGTCGCGAAGATCCGTCCCAACGGCACGCCCGGCGACAAGTACGACCTGTTCGACGTCACCGACATCAACGCGGCGGAAGCCGTCGAGCAGACGATCTCGCAAAAACAAGCCGTCTGCAAGCTGGGCTATCCCAGCTGATCCCGGCGTGATCGAGCACCTCGGGCCCCAGCTCTTCAACGGCATCGTGCTGGGAGCGTTCTACGCGATCGTCGCGCTCGGTCTCTCGTTGATCATGAACCTCACCGGCACCATCAACATGGCGCACGGGAGCTTCATGACGCTGGCGGGATACCTCGCGTACACGATGGTGCTGCGCAACGTGCCGTTCGGCTGGGCGCTGGTGCTGGCGCCGCTGTTCGCGGTGCTCGTAGGAGTCGTCGTAGAGCGGACGCTGGTGCGTCCGCTCTACAAGCGCGAGCCGTTCTACAGCCTGCTGATGACGTTCGGGCTCTCGCTCATCGCCGAAGAGGTGTTCCGCCTGATTTGGGGCCCGAACGGCGTGCCGTTCTCGCCGCCGGGCGTGCTCGCGGGCGCGGCGAGCCTGGGCTTCATGCAGTTCCCGACGTTCCGCATCTTCATCGTCGGCGTGCTGATCGTCGCGATCGGGGCGCTCGCGATATTCCTCACGCGGACGCGGTTCGGGCTACGGCTGCGCGCCGCGGTGCAAGACAGCGAGATGATCGCCGCGCTGGGCACCAACACGCAGTTGCTCTACGCGGTGAATTTCAGCCTCGGAATCTTCCTGGCCGGCATCGCGGGCGTGCTCGCCGCCGGGATGCTCGGGCTCTCGCCGACGAGCGGTAACGCGCTGCTGATGCCGGCGTTCGTCACGGTGATCATCGGCGGAATGGGAAGCCTGTTCGGCAGCATCGTCGGCGGGCTGCTGGTGGGGATCGCGATCTCGATGACGACGCTGTTCATCCCGGCGGCGAGCGAGGTCGCGATGTACGTGCTGATGGCGGTCGTGCTGCTGGTGCGGCCGCGCGGGCTGTTCGGAGAAGAGGGCATCTTCGGGTGACGGCGCGCAAGGAGCTGCTCATCTCGGCGGCCGCCGTCGTGCTGTTCGCGTTCGGCCCGTGGCTGTCGCCGCTCGTACATCTCGACGTGTCGATCGTGAGCGAGGTGCTCGTCACCGCGATCGCGGTGATGAGCGTGAACTTGCTCCTGGGCTATACGGGTTTGCCAGCGTTTGGCAACGCCGCGTACTTCGGGCTGGGCGCGTACGGCGCGGCGCTGTCGGTGAAGTACTGGAACGCCCACTTCATCGAGGCCGTGCTGATCGGCATGGCTTCGGCGCTGATCGGCGGGCTGATCCTCGCGCCGTTTCTGCTGCGCCGCCGCGGCATCTATTTCGGGCTGCTGTCGATCGCGTTCGGCGAGATCTTCTACTTCATCGCGTACCGCTACACCGACGTCACCGGCGGCGAGGACGGGATGAACATCACGCGGCCCTATGCCGGGCTGCCGTCGGCGCACGTCGCCGTGAGCGAGCTCGGGTTCTATTACACCGCGCTCGCGCTGTTCGTCGTTTCGCTCATCGCGTTTCGCACGATCGTGCGCTCGCCGTTCGGCCGCACGCTGATCGCGATCCGCCAGAACGAGCCGCGCGTGCGCTACCTCGGCCTCAACACCGACCGCTTCATCTTCGTCGCGCTGCTGATCTCGTCGACGATGGCGGGCTTGAGCGGCGCGCTGTTCGGGCTGCTGATCAACTTCGCGTACCCGCTGGAGCTCGACTGGCACCAGTCCGGTTACTTCGTGCTCTCGATGATCCTCGGCGGCGCGGGGACGGTGTGGGGCTCGCTCGTCGGCGCGTTCATCTACGTGATCGGCAAGGACATCATCTCGACGATCACGCCGCTGTGGCAGATCTTCCTCGGCGCGCTGTTCGTCGCGTGCGTGCTCGGTTTCCCGCGCGGGATCCTCGGCTCGCTGCAAGCGCTCGGGCGCAAGTCGCCGCAGACGTTCACGGACGACGACGTGAACGCCGCGTTCGATGCGAACGCACCGGTGGAGGTCGGCCGTGGCGTCTGACCGGATCCTGCTCGAAGCGACGGACATCTCCAAAGTGTTCGGCGGCGTGCGCGCCGTCGACGACGTGTCGCTGCAGGTGCGCGAAGGCACGATCCACGCGCTGATCGGGCCGAACGGCGCGGGCAAGACGACGTTCTTCAACGCGATCTCAGGCTACATGTTCCCGGAGCGCGGCAGCGTGCGTTTTCTCGGTACCGACGTCACGCGCATGCTGAACTGGCGCCGCATCGCGATGGGGATGGGGCGCACGTTCCAGACGCCGAGCATCTTCCCGGAGCTCACCGTCGACGAGAACGTGCGGCTGGGTGTCAACGCGCACGCGAAGCAAGCCTTCCGCCTGCGCGCGCCGCGCGGCGACGCGAAGGCCGCGCTCGACAAACGCGTCGACGAGCTGCTCGGGTTCGTCAACCTGATCGCGCAGCGCGACCGCCCGCTGTCGGAGCTCGCGCACGGCTCGCAGCGCCTGTGCGAGATCGCGATGAGCCTCTCGACCGATCCGGTGCTGGTGCTGCTCGACGAGCCGATGGCCGGCCTCGCCGAAGCCGAGACCGAGCGCATCATCGGCGTGATTCGCGACTTGCGCGAACGGCTCGGGCTCACCGTGCTGTTCGTGGAGCACAACATGCGCGTGGTGCTGTCGCTCGCCGACCGCATCACCGTGCTCGACCGCGGCAAGCTGCTCGCCGAAGGCACGCCCACCGAGATCGCCGCGAACGACGCGGTGCGCAGCGCGTACCTCGGCGAAGGGGTGCTCGATCATGTCTGACCCGCTGCTGTCGGTCGAAGGGCTGTTCACCAACTACGGCAAGATCCGCATCCTGCGCGACGTGTCGCTGACGGTCGGCGAAGGCGAAGTCGTCGCGCTGCTCGGCCTCAACGGCGCCGGCAAGACGACGACGATGCGCAGCATCCTCGGGCTCACGCCGCCGCGCGCGGGCAAGGTGCGCTACGCGGGCCAAGACATCACGGGCTGGCCCGCGTACAAAGTCGCGCGGCTCGGCGTCGGCTACGTACCCGAAGGCCGGCGGATGTTCAAAGACCTCACGACGCTTCAGAATTTACAGCTCGCCGAGAACGGCCGCGGCGGCGCGTGGACGATCCCGCGCGTGCTGCAGCATCTGCCCAAGCTCGCGGAGCTGCGCTCGCGCAAAGCGGGCCGGCTCTCGGGCGGCGAGCAAGAGATGCTCTCGATCGGCCGCGCGCTCGTGTCGAACCCGCGGCTGCTTCTGGTCGACGAGCCGTCGCAAGGCCTCGCACCGCTGGTCGTCGAGGAAGTCTACCGCATCCTGAGCGAGCTCAAGGCGACGGGCGTATCGATCTTGCTGGTCGAGCAGAACGCGCTGCTCGCGCTGAAGATCGCCGACCGCGCGTACGTGCTCGACAGCGGCCGCATCGTCCACGCGGGCCCCGCGGCGGAGCTCGCCGCCGACCAGGACCGCATCCGCACCCTGATGGGGCTGGAAGTCACCGCCCACTAGTTCCTTAGTTGACAAGTCGCGGTGCCCCGGTTAGCATACGGCGGACCGTGAACCTTTCGTGCCGCGCGCTACGCCTGGGTCTCGCCGCTCTTGCCGGGGCGTTCTTCGCGTGCGCGCCGCTCGGGGCACGGGCCGCCGATACGACGACCCCAACCTCGGTGAAGGTGCCGACGCTGGCCGACCCGCCGTCGATGGGCGGCACGCTCGACGCCAGCTGGGAGCCGGCGGCCAAGCTGACGCTCGGCCAAGACTTCACGTACCGCCGGCCGGCCGACGAGGCGACCGAGGTGCGCGTCGCGCAGGACGGCTCGTCGCTCGACATCATCTTCGTGGTCACGCAGCGCGAGGCGCGCACCGAGGCTCAGCAGACCAACGGCTCGAGCGTCACGAGCGACGACTACGTGGGCGTGTACCTCTACCCGCAGGGCACGACCGGTTTCTCCTACGGCTTCTTCGCCAACCCGCGCGGCACGCGCCATCAGACCTCCAGCGAGAACAGCGCGTATACGCCGCAGTGGACGGCGGTCGGTCACGCGACGGCGACGGGCTATATCGTGACGATGCGCATCCCGCTCAACGTGATTCGCAGCGGCGGCTCGACGTCGTGGCGCGCGCAGTTCGTGCGTTCCATCGTCTCGACCGGCGGCCTCGCAGTGTGGGCGTACGCCGGCGGGGGCACGGGCGCGACCGATCCCGCGTTCGCCGGGACGCTGCTCGACGTCGGAACGAAAGCCACCGCGCTGCGCCCGAAACCGCGCGCGCAGATCTATACGCTCGGCGAGGTGACGACGCCGGCGTACGGCGGCAGCACGTCGCGGATCGGCGGCGACTTCGCGATCCCGGTGACGCCGACGGCGTCGTTCGTGGGCACACTGCATCCTGATTTTTCGAACGTCGAGATCGATCAGCAGACGATCGCGCCGTCGGCGTTCGCGTACCAGTTCGCCGAAGTGCGGCCGTTCTTCACGCAAGCAGGCCAGGCGTTCAACTACAGCGTGTCATGCTCGGACTGCCCGCAGTTGCTGTACACGCCGGCGATCCCGACGTTCCGCGAAGGCTACGCGCTCGAAGGGACGCAAGGGCCCGTAACGTTTGGCGCGTTCAACGCGATCGGAAACGGGCGCGTCGACCAGGGCCAAGCGTTCGACTACAACACGTCCAACACCAAGAGCTATGCCGGCGGCAACTTCCAGCGCGTCGCGGTCGACACGCGGTCGGGCATCCACGACGAGTTGAACTCGTTCCAGGGCGGCTTCGGCAGCCAGAAGACGCATTTCTTCGTGTACGGTAACGCCGCGTTCGAACGCGGCAGCCTCGTGACGGTCCCGGGCCAGGCGAACTATCTGGAGTACGGCGGCGGCTACGCCGACTCGACGGCGGTCGTCGTCGCGAACGCACAGCGGATCGGTGCGCAGTTCTCGCCCGTCGACAGCTTCGTGCAGCAAACCGATCTCACCGGGTACGAATTCTACGGCCGCAAGTTGCTCACGTTCAAGAAGGGGTTCTTTCTCCGCGACATCCAGGTCACCGATTTCTACGCGCGCTACCACAACAGCGCCGGGCAGACGAACCAGACCGATGCGACCGAGAACCTCACCCTCGATTTCAAGAACCTGCTCTCGTTTCGAATCAACCGCGGCTCGAACGGCGTGCAGGTGGCAAACGGCGAGTTTCTCCCGTTCGACGGGAACGCGTTCCTCCTAGGCTACCGCGTCAACACCGGCACGCCGACGTACGTGCGGCACTCGTTCGGCGCGTACTACCACGGGCGGCTCGACGCGTACAACTACCTCTCGGTGCTGCCGCTGCGCAAGCGCGTGCGGCTGACGCTGCAGACCGACGAGGACAAGTACCTCACGACGTATCCCGGCGAAACGGCGAGCACGCTGTGGCTCGAGCGCGCGAGCGTGGACTACCAGCTCAGCAAGGATGCGTCGTTCGACATCGGTGCGCGCCGCATCATCGGCGGATTTCTTCCCAATTCGTTCCAGCCGCCGCCGTTCGGCAGCGTCAACGCCGGCAACGTGTCGCTGGCGTTCCACTACCTGAGCCGAAGCAACGAGTTCTACGTCGTCTACGGCGACCCCAACAGCCTGGCGACGACGCCGGCGCTGTTCGTGAAATGGATCCGCTACGTAGGCGCAACGAAGGGGACGTAAGCACCCTCGCGCGCGAATGCGTCGCTCGATGGCGACGTTGGGTTGGATCGGGTTGGGCGAGATCGGTTTGCCGATGGCCGTGCGGCTCATCGAGGCAGGACATCGCGTGGTCGTGTGGGGGCGGACCGCGGCGAATCTCCAGCCGGCGATCGATGCCGGCGCGACTGCCGCCGCGACGCCGGCGGCGCTCGCGGCGCAGTGCGACGGTGTCTTGCTGTGCGTCACCGACGGCGACGCGGTCGAGGACGTCGTGTTCGGGCCGCGCGGCGTCGCGGAGGGTGCGCGGCGTGGCAGCCTGATCGTCGACCACTCCACGATCCATCCCGAGACGGCGCGGCTCGCCGCGCGGCGGCTGCGCGGGGCCGGTGTCGGCTGGGTCGACGCGCCCGTGTCCGGCGGCGCGGGCGGCGCGAAAGCCGGCACGCTCGCAACGTTTCTCGGCGGCGAGCCCGACGACGTCGAGCGCGTGCGGCCGTGGATCTCGGCGTACGCGAATCACGTCACGCACATGGGTCCGGTCGGCAGCGGGCAGGTCGCGAAGTCGTGCAATCAAGCCATCGTCGGCGCGACCGTCGCGCTGTGGGCAGAGGTCATCGCGTACGCGCGCCGGTGCGGGATCGATCCCGACGCGCTCGTCGACGCGCTGCAAGGCGGCTGGGCGGACTCCGAGATCCGCCGCGTGCACGCGCACGACATGGTCGCCGGGAAATTCCGCCGCGCGCCGGGCTCGATCATCCTCAAGGACCTCGAGATCATCGGCGACATGGCCCGCGTCACCACGTCGCCG
>DASZBS010000106.1:0-11732 GCA_035943995.1 Candidatus Elarobacter sp.
GAGGGGAGGGTGGCGGCGCGTCGAGAGCTAGGCACGGGATGCTCACTTTCCCACCGTCGTGCGTGAGCCTCCTGAACTATCGCCCGGCGACGCTTCTCCTGCACGGCAAGTCACCGAAACATCCCGCCGCCGTGCGCGTTAGCAGGGGCGTATGGGTCTCCTCAAACTGCTCCTCACGTCGCGCCGGACGGCGGTTCGCGCGTACGCCCTCGTTCGCGACGCGCGTGTTCCGCTGCGGCTCAAACTGCTCGCGCTCGCGGCGCTCCTGTTCATCCTCTCGCCGCTGAACATCCTCGGCGACATCCCGCTGCTCGGGATCGCCGACGACGCCGTGCTGATCGGCTTGCTGCTGAGCTGGTTCGTGCGCGCCGCGTCGCCCTACGGCGCCGAGATCTCCAAGCAGACCTTGATGGCCACGCGCTGATCCATCGCGCCGTAGCCCTGCGGCGATCCGTCGAGCGGGAGCTTGTGCGTGAACACCGGCGACGGGTCGATCGAGCCGGCGGCGAGCGCCGCCATCAACTCGGGCAGGTACGCACGCACGGGTGCGAGCGCGCCGCGCAGTGAGACGTTGCCGCTGAACAGCCGGCGGAACGACAGCGTCTCCATGCCCGCCGGGACGCCGACGAACGCGACGGTCCCGCCGTCGCGCACGGCGGCCAGTGCGAGGTCGAGCGAGCTCTGCACGCCGACGGCCTCGACGACGCTGGGCGACCCGCCGTGCGTCAGCTCCACGATCGTCTCCGCCGCATCGGCGGCGTGCGAGTCCACGACGTCCGTCGCACCGAAGCGCTGAGCGAGCGCGAGCCGGTCGGCGTGGTGGCCGACGGCGATGATGCGCTCGGCGCCGAGATAGCGCGCGGAGTGTACCGCGCACAGCCCGACGGCGCCGTCGCCGACGACCACGACCGTGCCGCCCGGCTTCGTCCCGGCGCTGACCGCGCCGTGGTAACCGGTCCCCATCACGTCGGTGAGCGCGAGCGCCGCGGTGCGCTTGCCGCGGTCGTCGCGAATCGCGTCGGGAATCGCGACGAGCGTCGCGTCGGCGAAGGGGACGCGCACGAACTCGCCCTGGCCGCCGTCGTTGTCGACGCCGCCCCAGAAGCCCGCGTGCTTGCACGACGTGTAGAGGCCGTCATGGCAGAAGTCGCACGATCCGTCGGCGTACGAAAACGGCGCGGCGACGAAGTCGCCCGCGCGCACGCCGCGCACACCGGCGCCGACGGCTTCCACGATGCCGGTGAACTCGTGCCCCAGCCGCGCGCCCTCCGCCCACTTCGCAACGCCGCGGTACGGCCAGAGGTCGGAGCCGCAGATGGCGGCGTCGACGACGCGCACCAGCGCGTCGGTCGGTGATTTGATGCTGGGGTCGGGGACGGACTCGACGCGCACGTCGCGCTCGCCGTGGTAGACGGTGGCTTTCACGGATCACGTAACCGGGGCCGGGTCGGCGAAGTTGCCTACGCGGGCGTGCCGGTGAAGCGCGCGCGAACCGCCGCGCACAGCGCGTCGGGAGAGACGAGGCCTTGCTCGAGGATGAAGTCGTGGAACGTGCGCTGGTCGAAGCGCGCGCCCAGCGCGGCCTCCGTTTCCGCGCGCATCGCGACCAGCTTCGTGTACCCGTAGAAGTACGACGTCGCCTGGCCGGGCGCGCGAAACGTGTAGCGCTCGACCTCGCTGCGCGCGAACGGCGGCGAGTACACGAGGTCGCGCTCGAGCAGCGCCTTCGCTTCGCCGGGCGTGCGCACGCCGCTCTGCAGTTCCGGATCGAGGAAGGCGCGCGCGGCGCGGTGCAGCCGCATCTGCAGCGAGCAGAGCTGCCCCGCGAGCGGCATGTACGGCAGCACGATGTGCTCAGCGTACAGCGCCCAGCCTTCGACGTTGACGGAGTTGAAGGCGAAGATCGCGCGCGCGAGCGAGAGCCCGCCGCGCAGCATCCGGTCGAACTGCACCTCGTGGCCCGGGCGCGCTTCGTGCGCGGTGAGCGTCCACGTCACCGCGTCGTGCGTGAAGTCATCGGCCCGCTCGATGCCGCTCTCGCCCGCGGCCGGCGGAACGTCGAGCGGCAGCACGAACTCGCCGACCTGGCCGCTGTTGCCGACGAGCGGCGCAGGGTTCATGTGCGCGGCCGGCGTTTCGGCGCTCTCCGCGACGGTCGCGACGCGGATGCGCGCGGGCCGGTCGGGCAGCGTGACCAGGTTCTCACGGCGCACGATCGCCTCGATCTCGGCGAGCCGCTCGCGGTAGAACGTCACGATCGCGGTGGCGTCGCCGTGGATCTGCTGCGCCTTGAGCGCGCGGATCACGTCGCGGTAGTCGTGCGCGGCGAGCCCGTGCTCGGCGGCGACGCGCGGTGCGAGCGCCTGCATCTCGGCCTGGATCGCGTCGAAGGCGGCGTGCGCGCGCGCGGCGAGCTCGTCCGGCGGGATGTCGACGCCGACGTCGTGCAGCGCGAACGCGTACACCTCGGGCGGCAGGCGGTGGTCGGTGCGGGCGCGCGGCAGCACGTCGGTTTCGACGAAGCTCGCGTACGCGGCGCACTGCGCGCGCAGCGCGTCGAACGCAGCCTCCCAGCCGTCCAGCCCGGAGTCGCGCAGCAGCCGGCCGATCCCGTCGACCAGCACCGGGCTCAGCGCGAGCGCGGTCTTCACTTGCTGCACGTACGGTGCGCTGAGCCCGGCGACCGCGAACCGCGCGCGCGTCTCCGCTTCGGCGGCGTGCGCGAGCGGGACGGTGTTCGGTTCCAGACCGGCGTACCGGCGCAGCCGCACCAGCGCGAGCCGCTTGCGCTCGACCGGGTTCTGCTCGTCGAGCAGGACGCGCATGCCCGCGAACGCGATGCGCGCGACGTCGATCAGCTGCAGCAGGTGCGCGTCGTGGACCTCGATCCCGCGCACGACGTCGTCGGACGCGCGCAGCAGGATATGGATGTCCTCGCGGACGCGCGTGTCGCTCTCGGTCGACGCTGCGGCGCGCAGCGTCTCGGTCGCGCGAAACGCGGCCTCGCGCACGCGATCCCGCCAGCCAGCGGTGAGGTCGGTGGTGTGCGCGTCCGCTTGCGTGAGGCCGGCGTTCGACGCGGCCTCCGGGGCGGCAAGCGTTTGCAGCGCTGCAACTGGTTCCGCTAGCGCATCGCTGCGCAGTATCCACGCCGTATCGTTCACACCCACACCCACTCCCGTCACAGCGTCCAGTTGCCCACGTTCCAGAAGTCGCTGACCGCCTGCGCCGGTTTGACGCCGTGCAGGTCGTCGTTCCACGCGTTCACGTTCGCGCGCCACACGATCGTGTGGAACGGCAGCACCTCGCCCAGGCGGCGCTCCACTTGCACGTACAAACGCTTGCGCTGCGCGCGGTCGTACGTCGCGCGCGCCTGCGCCTGCAGCCGGCCGAGCTGCGCGTCGGCGACGCCGGAATAGTTCGCGCCGCGCGGCGGGATCGACTCGGGCCCGGCGGTCTGGCTGTCGTCGGGGTCGGGGTACTGCGTCCACGCGTAGATCGCGAGGTCGAACTTGCCGGTCGCGAACAGACCGCCCGCGCCGTACGGTGCGAACACCATGTTCGCCGGCGCGTTGTGGACGTGCAGGTCGAAGCCGACCGCGCCGAGCTCCTGCTGCATCAGCACTTCGGCGTTCTGCCGCGGGATCACGCCCGCGACGGTGGAGATCTCCGCCTCGAGCCGCTTGCCGTTCTTCACGCGGACCCCGTCCGGGCCGGGCTTCCAACCGGCTTGGTCGAGCAGCGCGCGCGCTTTGGCCGGATCGTACGGCGACGGATCGGACTGATCGGTGTGCGCCCACGAGCGCGGGAACACGTCGCCCCAGTCGGGGAGATCTACGTCGAGGTACACTTTGCGCGCGAGCGTCCGGAAGTCGACTGCCTGAGCCGCGGCGCGCCGGACGCGCAGGTCGGAGAACGGCGCGCGGCGCGCGTTGAACACGAGCATCTCGTACTGCGCCGACGGCGCGGCGGCGGTGGCGATGCCCGGCAGACCGCGCAGCTCGCGCAACTGCTGCTCCGGTGCGCCCCAGTAGAAGTCGAGCTCGTGCGTCCGCAGCGAGACGAGCAGCGTGTTCTCGTTGGGGACGATGCGGTAGGTGATGCGCTGCAACCCCGGCTTGCCGCCGTACCAGTACGGGTTGGGGACCATCTCGATCACGGAGTTGGGATCGTAGCGCTGCACGACGTACGGCCCGCTGCCGACGGGCTTGCTGTTGAACGGATCCTGGTTGAGATCGCGCTTGCCGTCGAGCAGGTGCTTGGGCAGGATCGCGCCTTGCGCGCCGCAGCGGAAGAAGCCCGCGACGAACGGCGCGGACGGCGTGCGCAGCCGCGCGACCACGGTGTGCGCGTCCTTGGCGGTCACGCTCTGCGCTTGGTCGTACGGAAAGTGGTACGGGACGTTATTGCGCGGGTTCATCACCTGCTGCCAGCTGAACACGACGTCGTCGGCCGTCACCGGCTTGCCGTCGGCGAAGCGCACGTCGGTTCGCAGGTGGTACGTGATTGTCTTGCCGTCGGCGCTGATGCCGCCGTTCTCGCGCGTCGGAACTTGCGTCGCCGCGTCGGGGATCGCGTCGCCGCGCTCGTCGTAGCGGATCAAACCGCTGAACAAGAACTGCGCGATGTCGGTGACACCGGCTTGTCCCGACAGCAGCGGGTTGAGGTTGTCGATCGTGCGCACGACGCCCAAGCGCAGGTGGCCCGGCTCGGTGTACGGGTGGCGGGCGACCGCGGGCAGCGCGGAGGACCCGAAGACGGCGAGCGCGGCGAGCGCGCCGGCGATGCGTCGCAAGCTAGGCGTTGCGCGCGCGGGTGCGCCGGCCGCGGCGTCCGCCGTTGTTCTTCATGGCGCTGCCGGCGTGGCCGTTGTGCGCGGCGGCCGCCGCGGGGCGCGGCGTAGCGGCGTTGGCCGGGATCTGCGTGTAGCCCGACAGCATCTCGTCGACGCGCTGGTACGCGCTGCCGAGCGCGCCCGGGAGCGAGGAGCTGATCTCGATCACGCGCTCCGGGAGGTCTTCGGTGGAGTACAGCGTGACGTACTTCGCGGCGTCGCGCTTGACGTCGATGCGGCGCTTCTCCCAGCGCACGCTCTTCTGGTCGACGTTGAGCATGCGGTTCGCGAAGCGCTCCGCGTCCTCGTGCGGCGCGATGCGCCGCGCTTCGGTGACCCACTGGTCCCACTTGCGCGCGAACTCCGGGATCGGGCGGCCTTTGCGGTCGAGCGCGGTGCGCGTGGGCGGCAGCTCCAGTCGCCAGTGGTCGACCGGGTCGATCGCCTGCCACGTCGGCTTGATCTCGCGCGGCCCGTTGAACGCGTCGATCTCGACGAGCGCGGTCTCGATCTCCTCGGCCGTGCGCACCTTCGCGGCGCGCTTGGGATCGCGGCGGAGCAGCTCTTCGAACTTGTCCGCCACCTGCGCCGTCATGCGCCCTTGCGCGTCGATGTGCGGCGGGAGACCGTACAGGGACGGCACGGTGATCAGCTGATGGCGCTGCGCCTGGTCGACCAGGTCGATCACGATGGCCGCCGGCTTGGGCGACTTCTCGATCAGCTCGCGGCGCTCGAGCCCGGAGCTCGTGTTCGACAGCGGGGACGCGATGTCGTCGAGCGGGCGCAGCGCGCGGCCGGTGATCTGCGTGTAGAGCGTCGTCGATTTGGTGGGCCGCGCGTTGAGGATCACCTGAACCGACGGGACGTCGAAGCCTTCGAGGTAGAGCCCGCAGTTCACGAGCACGTCGATCCCGGTGCCGCGGAAGTCGCGCACGATCCGCTCGCGCTCCTCGCGCGGCGTCTCGCCGGACGCCCACTCGGCGTTGACGCCGCGGGCGACGAACTCTTCGGCGACGTCGCGCGCGTGCTCCACGGACGCCGTGAACACGAGCGCCTTGAGCCCCGGCGTGTTCTGCTTGTAGGCGGCGACGATGCGCTCGTTGCGCTGCCCGATGTTGACGGCTTGCGCGAGCTGTCCGATCACGAAGTCGCCGCCGCGCGACGCGACCTCGTCGAGGTTGACGCCGGTGGCGACCGCGTACGACTTCACCGGGACGAGGTAACCCGCGTCGATGCCCTTGCGCGCGTCCATCGTGTAGACGATCTTCTCGAACACGTCGACGAGCCGGACGCCGTCGCCGCGGTTGGGCGTCGCGGTGAAGCCCAGGATCATCGCCTCGGGCCGCTGCGCCAGCACCGCATCGACGATCGCGCGGTACGACGGCGCCGCCGCGTGGTGCGCTTCGTCGATGACGAACAGCGAGATGCGGCGCTTGAAGCGGGCGACGAAGTCCTCGAGCCGTTTCTCGGCGAGGGTCTGCACCGTCGCGACGACGATGTTGCACTCTTCGCCCGCGCGGCGCTCGGCCTTCTCGACGCCGATCACGGCGTCGGGGTTCTCGACGCGGAACTTGTCGACGAGCTGTTCGATGAGCTCGTCGCGGTGCGCGACCACGACGGTGACGTCCCCGGGGCGCAGCGACAGCAGCTTCGGCAGCGTCGCGATGACGACGGACTTCCCGAGGCCGGTCGCGAGCGAGACCAGCTGCGTCCGCACGCCGCGCGCGCGGTGCTCGAGGATCGCCTGCTGAGCTTCGACCTGGTACGGACGAAGATGCGGCGCGCGCGGTTTGTCCGCGCGAGCAGGTTCGAGCGCCGGGCGACGTCGCGGCCGTGCGGTGACGGCCGGCGCCGCGTCGTGTAGTTCCATTGCGCCTTAGGGAGGGGGAACGCTCCGTCGCTCCTCGACGGGGCGAGAGGCCGGTTCGAGACACTCGCGTGCCGTCAAGAGCCGGATTATTGGGCGTCACATTCCGAGAACCGGCCTCCGACTCCTCGGTTGCGCCCGTTCGGATTTCTTTGCGTGGCCGTGGCCGGCCGGCTCCGGCGCTCCGGCCGCGCCGTGCGGAGCCGCGGTGAAACAGGACCTGTCGCGCACCGTACATCGGGCATGAAGACCATCACACATCCATCCGACTCGGTGCGCTTGGTGCGCACGATCCGCCCGCTGGCCGTGGGCAGCGCTTCGTTCGGCGGCTGGGGGCCGCGCGTTCCCGGGCTCTAGAACCGGCGGCGTCTAGGGACACGCCGCGAGCCTTGCGAACGCGCCGGATGTGATCAAAGAAGGCTGGCGCGGACGCTACTACGAGGACTTCGAGACGGGCGACGTCTATCGCCACCGCCTCGGGCGCACCGTGACGGAAACCGACAACACGCTGTTCACGATGCTGACGCTCAACACGAATCCCATCCACTTCGACGAGAACTTAGCGGCGAAGACGCCGTTCGGAAAGATCCTCGTCAACTCGTGCTTCACGCTGTCGCTCGCCGTCGGGCTTTCGGTCTCGGACTTGAGCGAGCACGTGATGGCGAACCTGCAGTGGAACGACGTGAAGCTGCCCAAGCCGGTGTTCGTGGGCGACACGCTCTACGCGTCGAGCGAGATCCTCGCCAAGCGCGAGTCGGGCTCGCGCGCCGACGTCGGTATCGTCACCGCGCGCACGACCGGCGTCAACCAGCGCGGCGAGACGGTGATCGCGTACGAGCGCACCTTCATGGTGTACAAGCGCGACCACGACCCGCGCGACACGCTGCTCGCGTAGCGTGGACCGCGAGCGGCTGCGGGCCGACGTGCGCGCGCTCTGCGAGCGCCTGGGCGGCGTGGAGTACTGGCGCGAGCTCGACGCGCGACGCGCGTACCCCGACGCGTTCGCGCGCGCGTTCGCGGAGGCGCGCTACCTCGCGGCGCTGATCCCGCCGGAGTACGGCGGGCTGGGCTTGGGGCTTGGCGAGACGTCGGTGATCGTCGAGGAGATCAATCACGCCGGCGGCAACGCGGGCACCGCGCACGCGCAGCTGTACACGATGGGCACGCTGCTGCGTTGGGGGAACGACGAGCAGAAGCGCGCGTGGCTGCCGCGCATCGCGAGCGGCGAGGTGCGGCTGCAGGCGTTCGGCGTCACGGAGCCCGTCGCGGGCAGCGACACGACGCGCATCGAGACGACCGCGGTGCGGCGCGGCGGCGTGTACGTGGTGAACGGCCGCAAGCGCTGGACATCGCGCTTCCAGCACTCCGACGCGATGCTGCTGCTCGCGCGCACCGCGCCGGCGCCGCAAGACGACCGCGGCGGCGGGCTGTCGGTGTTCTTGGTCGATCTGCGCGGGCTGCGTTCGGGCACGATCGACGTGACGCCGATCCCGGTGTGGATGAACAACGAGACCAACGAGATCGCGATCAACGACCTCGAGATACCGGCGGAGAACTTGATCGGCGAGGAAGGGCGCGGTTTCCGATACATCATCGACGGCTGGAACGCGGAGCGCATCCTCATCGCGGCCGAATGCGTGGGGCACGGGCGGTTTCTGGTCGAGCGCGCGGCGGCATACGTGACGCAGCGCGAGGTGTTCGGCAAGCCGCTCGGCGCGAACCAGTCGATCCAGTTCCCGATCGCGCGTGCGCACGCCGCCGTGGACGCCGCCGATCTGGTGCGGCGCGACGCCGCGGAACGCTTCGACCGCGGCGAGCCATGCGGCCCGCAAGCAAACACCGCCAAGCTGCTCGCCAGCGAAGCATCGTGGCAGGCGGCGAACGCCGCGATCGACGCGCTGGGCGGCAACGGCTTCGCCGTGGACTACGACGTCGAGCGGATCGCGCGCGAGACGCGGCTGTACACCGTCGCGCCGCTGTCGAACAACCTCATCCTCGCGTACCTCGGGCACAAAGTGCTCGGCATGCCGCGCTCGACGTGAGGCCGCTCGAGGACGTTCGCGTCGTCGCCGTGGAGCAGTACGGTGCGGGGCCGTTCGGCACGGTGCACCTGGCGGAACTGGGCGCGGACGTGATCAAGATCGAGGACGTGCGCACCGGCGGCGACGTGGGGCGCGCGGTGCCGCCGTACCAGTCCGGCGACGACTCGCTGTTCTTCGAGGCGTTCAACCACGACAAGCGCAGCGTCGCGCTCGACCTCACGAATGACGCGGGGCGCGCGGTGTTCCACGACCTGGTGCGCGTCAGCGACGCGGTGTACTCCAACCTGCGCGGCGACATTCCGGCGAAGCTCGGCTTGCGGTACGCCGACCTCGCGGGCGTGAACCCGCGGATCGTGTGCGTATCGCTGTCGGGGTTCGGGATGACGGGGCCGCGTAGCGCGGAGCCTGCGTACGACTACATCCTGCAAGGGCTGGCGGGATGGCAGTCGCTGACCGGCGATCCCGACGGGCCGCCGACGAAATCGGGATTGTCGGTGGTGGACTACAGCGGCGGGCTCGTCGCTGCGATGGCGTTGCTGGCCGGCGTCCACGCCGCGCGGCGCGACGGCGTGGGCTGCGATTGCGACACGTCCTTGTTCGATACGGCGATGAACATGCTGACGTACGTCGCGTCGTGGGCGCTCGCGCCGGACGGCGCCTACGAGCCGCAGCGGCTCGCATACTCCGCGCACCCGTCCATCGTGCCGTTCCAGAACTTCCGCACGTCGGACGGCTGGATCGTGATCGTGTGCGCGAAGGAGAAGTTCTGGCAGCGGCTCGTCGACGTGCTGGGCATCGCGCACGTCCGCGACGATGCGCGTTTCCGGGGCTTCGCGGCGCGCCGTGAGAACCGCGCGCTGGTGACGTCGGCGCTGCAGGACGTGCTCGCGACGCGGACGACCGCCGACTGGATCGCGGCGCTCACCGCCGCCGGCGTACCGTGCGGGCCGATCAACGACGTGCGCGCCGCGCTCGCCGATCCGCAGTCCGCGGCGCGCGAACTCGTGACCGAGGTCGAGCACCCGGCATTCGGCACCGCGCGCTGGATCGCGAGCCCGGTGCGGGTGGGCGAAGCGGCCGCGGAACACCGCCGCGCACCGGGGCTGGGCGAGCACACGGAAACCGTGCTGTCCGAGTTGCTCGGATACGACGTTGCGACGATCGCGCGGTTCCGCGCGGACGGAGCGTTTGGGACCGTCACGTAACGTTCATTTCCCGTCAACTTCTCGGTAAGAGCGTCCCTGCTATCACCGGTGCGTGGGCCTCTCGTTCGTCCCGGCGCCGGGATCGATCGTCATCTGCAACTTCGAAGGCTATCTTCGTCCGGAGATGGTTAAAAAGCGGCGCGTCGTCGTGGTTTCACCAATGCGTGCTTTCAAGTACGCGACTGATGCGACCGTCATCATTGTTCCGCTGAGCGAGGTCGAGCCGCAATCAACTTTGCCATGGCATTATCCGATCCCGGGCGGACGCTATCCCGGACTGCGGACGTGCTGGGCGAAAGGCGATCTGGTCGCCCATGTAGGGCTGATCCGGTTGGACCGGATTTTTCTTGGCGGCGAGTGGATCATTCCAGTGATGACTGCAGACGATCTCTCCGCGATTCGCCGCGTGGTAGCAAATGCGCTAGGGCTAGTCTTGACATGATGCGCCTGGAAAAGTAGAATCAGCGCACCTCGCACATAGTCGCTGCAGCGGCGCGGGGCATGCAGGGCTCGGAGTCATCCGGGCCCCAAAGTTTTCCCCGCATCCTGTGGGATTGACATGTTGCGCGAAGGTGCGTATGATGCCGAGCGTACCCGCAACGGAGTCGCTGCGCGACGCACGCAGGGAGCGGGGAGTATGAGGTACCGGAGGCGTTCCGGTGCCGGCTTATCGTAACCACGACACGGGAGCGATAGGAACGGGAGCCCGGAGACGTCCGGGCTTTCTATTGACATAAGCCTGTGAATCCGTATGATCGTCAACAGCCTCGCACATGTCGCTGCAGCGGTGCGAGGTATGCAGGGCTCGGAGCGATCCGGGCCCGAAGTTTTAGGCGGACGCCGCGCGGTGGAGCACGCGCTCCGCGGCGATCACGATCGGCGGATCGATCATCGTACCGTCCAAAACGGCCGGGTTCGAGCGCTGCGCCGCGTCGACGATCCGGCGCGCGTACGCGACGTCTTCGGCGGACGGTGCGAACGCTGCGCGCACCGGGGCGATCTGCGCGGGGTGGATCAGCAGCTTGCCGTCGTAGCCGAGCCGGCGCGCGTGCTCGGCGTCGCGCGCCGGGATCGCCGCGTCGCCGTACTCGCGCGACGGGCCGTCGATCGCCCAGCGCTCCGCGGCGCGCGCGGCGACGAGCATGCGCGCGCGGTGCGGGAGCATCACGTCGGTGTCGGTGACGCCGCCCAGCTCGGCGGCGAGATCGTACGGGCCGAACGCGAGCGCGAGCACGTGCGGCGCGTGCGCGATCGTCTCGCAGCGCGCCACGCCGCGCGCCGACTCGATGATGACGATCTGCGGCACGTCGCCCAGCTCGTCGGAGACGCGCACGCAGTCCGCCACGTCGTGCACCTTCGGAATGACGACCGCGCCGACGCGGCGCGCGCCGGCGAGCATCGCGAGGTCGGCGCGCCCGTCCGGCGTGTCGCCCGGGTTCACGCGGACGGCGACGCGTTCCAGCTCGGCGTGCGCGTCCAAGAACGCGCGCACTTGATCGCGCGCGTACGCCTTGCGGTCGGGCGCGACGGCGTCTTCGAGGTCGAGGATCGCGCCGGTCGCGCCGGCGTCGAGCGCTTTGGTGAAGCGGTCGGGGCGGTCGGCGGGGACGAAAAGCAGGAGCGACGGATCGAGCGGCATCGCGCGAGCTTCGTCAGGCGAGCCGGACGTACTCGTAGTCGACCGGGCGGTCCTTGATGCCCTTTTCCGGCGGCGCGATCCAGGCGGCCATCTTGCCCGGCTCGACGACGCGGTGCATGAGGCTCGTGATGAACGCGCGGTCGTC
>DASZBS010000107.1:0-50252 GCA_035943995.1 Candidatus Elarobacter sp.
GATCGTGCGCCCCGACGTCTACGAGCGCAACCGCCGCACGATCCGCACCTCGCAGTGCCTGATCGTGGAAGGCGTGCTTCAGAAAGAGTACGGCTGCGTCGACGTGATCATGAAGCGCTGCTGGCCGCTGGACGCCCACGGCGCCGCCGAGAAGGTCCGCGCGCGCAACTTTCACTAAAAAAGGGTTGCCTCGGCCGATCTACAACTAATCAACTATTGAGCGCAACAACATCCGACTCAGCTGCAACAGATCGCCGGGAAGATGACATCATTGTTGGGCTATGTCGCACCGCACTCGGCACTAGTAACGACGCTGTCCGGCACCAAGTCGAGCGCTTGGCGACCGCATTTGCTGCCAACCCGAGCCGCACCCGGCTCGGAAAAAGGCTTCGCGCACTCCTCGATACGGCCGCGCAATCAATGCTCCCTATCGACTTGCAAGCGGCCCGCTTCGGTCGCCGCGACGACGTTGAACTCCTTCAGCCGAGTACGAGGCTACCCGTAGACAAAGACTCCGGAAGTGCGCTTCTGACGATCTCTTGGCCCAATCAAGACGCGCTGCAGCCCCCTTATCTCGAAGCGTCCATCCACCAGGCGGTCACCGATTTAATCGAGGAGTGGCGCGGACAAGATCTACTGCGTGCCGTAAACCTTGAACCCCGTTGCTCCTGCCTATTCTACGGACCACCCGGGACTGGTAAGACTCATCTCGCCCTGTCCCTCGGACGCTCGCTTCAATTGCCGGTCGCCATCGCTAAACTTGATTCCATAATTTCTTCGTACCTTGGGACGACGGCTCGAAACATTGCCAACGTATTTTCCTTTGTCGACCGCTACAACTGCATTCTGTTACTCGATGAATTTGACGCGATTGCAAAACTGCGCGATGATCCTCAAGAACTCGGCGAAATCAAGCGAGTAGTCAACTCACTCCTACAGTCAATTGACACACGGAACACGCGACGGCAACTTACTTTTGCTACGACGAATCACGCCCAGTTACTTGATCCAGCTGTGTGGCGTCGGTTCGAGGTGCAAATTCAGTTAAGTAAGCCGTCGGAGGACGTACGGCTCGCATTGCTTCGTGACGCTATGAAACCGCTGCCTATTGAAGCGGCGCAACTCAAGATATTCGCCTGGCTCACACACGGTCGAAGCGGCGCAGACGTAGTACATTTCGCGACGGCGTTCAAGAGAACGGTCGCCCTCCAGCCAGACCGCAGTACAATAGATGTTCTTCGAGGCTATGCTGCGGCCAATTCCGAGCGCGTGCCTGATTCACTGAACGAAATTCTTCTATCATCGGATCGCGCCCTCGCTCGACATCTCGCGACCTTGCGAACGCCACGAATCGACCAATCAGAAATAGCGCGCCTCTTTGGAAGAGATAAGGCAACGATAAGCCGTTGGGTAAGGGCAAGTGGAGCGCAGAACTGACGCGCCGCAAGCGCTATTCGTGTCAAATGCGGCCGATTATATCCGTGTCATGCCGCGGCACGCCGGGGGAAGTAAGAAAGACTTCTTCGGCAACCGGGATGATGCATTTCGAGCCCACAAAGCTGCGCTCATCCGAAACATTGAATCCGCGGCTGGGGCTCTGGCTCGATCCGAAATCGATTATGGCGTCGCAACTGTTCGTTTACGACGGGAAGCACTTGCAAAGAGCCACCGTCCTGTGCAAGCTCTCTTCCGAACGGATCGCACGCGCCTCGTTGGCGGACTTGGTGCGGGAGAGATGCTATTTGAAGTTAGTTCTACGGCTCTTCGCCTTACCGCCGCTCAAGCAGCCGCAGCTGAAGAGGTAACCCGCGTTCGAACCAGAGAGACCAATGGCCGAACGATTACGTTTTTCGACCCGTCAAGAAGACGCAGCGAAGTTGGAGCGATCGAATCGGTTGAGTTGGCATCGACTGGCGGCAAGTGGGACTTCCCATTGGAAAGTGCGCTAGCAGCGCTTCAATTGCCCGGGGCCTGCGGGGCCTACATCATTGAAACATACCTGCCGCTCTCCGAATACTTGGCAGACATTCCGAGTACCAGAACACGCACATTTGCCGCACTTTTACGTGCTCTACAGGCCCTGCGCTTTCCTATTCAATTGGGACTAGTCTCACCGTCTACGGGTACCCTTGGCGTTCGCCCGACAATAGCAGATGAACGCTTCGATACAACCGCGCGTCTACCCACGGAAGCGCGGATTGAGTTATCCCCAGCTCGACATAACGCACTCCTCCAGACTCTTGACTCGTCCCCGGTAATTAAGCGGATCTCGCTCCCAACATCATTCGAGACAGCGGAAATGTACGATACGTCGATTCTTGGCACGGAATTCGCGACGTTCAATTCAGAGCGTGCCATTGAGTCATATCCAGTCGTTGGAATTGTCGACTCGGGCATTTCTGATACTCTCGCCCCATGGGTAATTTGGCGTCATGACTACATAGATGCAGCTCACCTAGAGCCCGATCATGGAACGAAGGTTGCGTCCATTGCATTTGCCGGAGGCATCCTAAACCCACATCTTTCATTAGATGCCGGCCCCTGTCGCCTCGTCGACATTCCACTTTACCTTCAAGACGCCGCCTTGAAGAGAGCTTACTTCCCAGGCGGCGCGGAACAGCTACTCGACGAAATGGCTAGTGCAATTGCTGAAGCCAAAGAGCGGTTCAATGTACGAATCTTCAACTTAAGTATGAATTCGCGAAGCCAAGCCTCGCTATCGTACTATTCTGACCTTGCAAGAAAACTCGACGATATCGCTGATACGTTCGATGTGCTAATAGTTTGCTCGGCAGGAAATTTGCGCGGCGCCGAAGAGAGAGCGGAGTGGCCTGCAGATCATGAACGGGCGCTCGCTATTATCGCGTCCGGCGCATCTGAAAACCTGCTCGTTCCGGCCGAAGCGATTCGCGGCTTAGCCGTTGGAGCGATCAATCCGCCGGGAGCTGCGGCATTTGTTTCTGGTGCTCTGGCGAATTACAGTCGACGCGGACCTGTGCTCCAAGGAGTGAGCAAGCCTGATCTTTGTCACTTCGGTGGTTGCGGCAGTCAAATCCACACCGGTGTCAATGCTGTCGATGCGCACGGCTATATCCTTGCCGTGTCGGGTACAAGTTTTTCGGCTCCCTTTGTTTCTCGATTATTCGCAGAACTTGATTGGCAAACACGACAAGCGCTGTCCACACAATCGCTTATTGCTCTCGTGATACATAGCGCGAAGATCGAGGCACCACTCGATCATCGCGCGTTTCGCGGCGTTGCTCAGCACTTGGTCGGTTGCGGGCTGCCGCAATCAGCTTCGGAGATATTAACGTCGTCGAATGACGAACTGACACTTATTTTCGAAGGAACGCTAGGCCACGGTCAGTCACTCGTCTTCGACTTCAACTGGCCTCGTGGGCTCGCCGATGCGCAGGGATCCTGCCGTGGAGACGTGAGGCTGACGATTGTTGCCCGCCCATTCTTGAACTACCAATATGGGGCGGAGCTATCGCGCGTTGAGGTATCGGCGTCGCTTCAGCAGGCTAAGCCTGCAGGCGGTTACATTGGTCGCCTGACGGCTGGCTCGCCCGATGATGGTGACTTCGCATTTGAAACGGAGCTAATTGATGAGTCTAAGAAATGGGGCCCAATTAAGAGGCTTGACCGGCAGTTTCGTGGGATTGGGACGTCGACATCCTGGCGGCTTCGGGTAAATAGTTTGCTCAGACTCGAAGAAACGATCCCCGAGCGCGGCGTTCCTTTTTCCGTTGTCTTGACGATCGGTGCTGAAAATTCTAATATCTTCAACGAGCTCCGCTCCGACCTCGGTGCGATAGGCACGCGGCTAGTATCGGTTCGCGACGTCATTCGCGTTCGTTAGCGTGGCACGACGCTCGACAGCCACGCGACCAGCCTGAGCGACGTGCAGTCGATCGCGCACGTGCGCCCGTTCCTCGACGCGCAGAACGTGCTCGCCGCCAGCCGCCTGAACGCGATGCCCAAGAACCTCGTGTGCAAGATCGGCGGCCTGGTCATCACGCGCCAGCGCCCCGGCACGGCGAAAGGCTTCGTGTCCCTGACGATCGAGGACGAGACGGGCCTGGTGAATGTGATCGTGCGCCCCGACGTCTACGAGCGCAACCGCCGCACCATCCTCACCTCGCAGTGCCTCATCGTGGAAGGCGTGCTTCAAAAAAGAGTACGGCTGTGTCGACGTGATCATGAAGCGCTGCTGGCCGCTGGACGCCTATGGCGCCGCCGAGAAGGTCCGCGCGCGAAACTTTCACTAATGGGATACTGTTCGGGACCGTAAGAATTACGCCAGCGCGGCGATGAGGCGGTCGATTCCCTCGTATAGTGCGGACGGCTCGGTGGCGAGCGAGATGCGCACGAAGCCTTCGCCGTTGGGGCCGAACGCCGTGCCGGGTGCGACGGCGACGCCGCGCTCGCTCAGCAGCGCGAAGGCGAAGTCGCGGCTCGTCAGGCCGATTGCGCGCACGTCGGCCCACACGTAGAACGCGCCGCTCGGCGGCAGCGCCGGAACGCCAGCCGCGGCAAGGCGGCGGCACACTTCGTCGCGCCGCCCGCGGTACGCCGACACCATCTGCGCCACGATGTCCTGCGGCCCGGTCAGCGCCGCGAGCGCCGCGTACTGCGCTGGCGCGTTGACGCACGAGATCAGCGGCTCTTGTAGCTTCGCGATCTGCGCGATCGCGCGCGGCGGCGCGGCGACGTAGCCCACGCGCCAGCCCGTCATCGCGTACGTCTTCGAAAACGTGTAGATGGAGATCGTGCGTTCCGGATCGCCCGCCGCCGCGGCGCTGACGAAGCGCTCGTCGAACACCGTCTCGTCGTAGCATTCGTCCGACACGATCCAGAGGTTGCGCGACGCCGCGAACGCGGCGATCTCGCACATCCGCGCGCGGTCGATGACCGACCCCAGCGGATTGGAGGGCGAATTCAGCAGCAAGGCTTTCGTCCCGGCGTCGCAGAGCCGTTCGAGATCGGCGATCGTCGGCAGAAAGCCGTTCTCCGCGAGGAGCGGATACGAGAGAATGCGCGCGCGCAGCATCGTCGCGTCCATCGCAAAGTTCGGCCAGCCCGGATCGGGCAGCAAGATGCCGTCGCCGGGATCGAGCACGGCGGCGAGCGCGGCAAAGATCCCCTCCACGCCGCCGTTCGTCACGACCACGTCGTTCGGACTGACGTCATACCCGTTGCGCGAGCGGATCTTCTCGGCCAGCGCCTCACGCAATTCTCTGATCCCAGCGTTGGAGACGTAGCCGGTCTTGCCGGCACGCGCGGCGGCGTCGGCCGCGTCGACGACGTGTGGCGGCGTCGGGAAGTTGGGATCGCCGACCGCAAGCACGATCGCACCGGGCGTCTGCCAAGCGGCATCCATGATCTCGCGAATCCCGGAGCGCGGCATCGCGGCGATGGTGGCGCTGACGTCTCCAACGTGCCGCCCGATCATCATCTCCTGAGCGTCTCCTGGGCGCGGGCCAGCATCTCGCTCATCGGCGGCAGATCGCCGGGGTGAACGCCGCGGTGGAGCCAGCGGATCACGCCGTCGGCGTCGATCGCAGCGGCACCCGGGTTTTGCGCCGCGTCCTCGATGCGCGTTGCGTCCCAGTCCTGGCGGAAGCCCGCTGCTTCGTTCTCGTCGCGGCGCGCGTTCAGCGCGGGCGTCGTCTTGAGCTTCGAGAGGTCGAAGTCGTCGAAGCCCATGGCCTTGTACGTGTGCATGTCCTCGTCGCCGATGCACTGCGCGCGGTCGTTGTGGCGCGCGCAGTAGTCGTCGGCTTTGGCTTGCGATCCGATCGTCACGCAGCGCACCGTGATGCCGCTGCCGGCGAACTCTTGGTCGAGCTCGCGCAACTGCGCGAGGGGCTCAGCGAAGAACCGTCAACCGACGTGCCGCAGCCACACGACGAGCGCGGGCAGCGGGATGCCTAGGTCAAGGACGGTGCGCGGCGCGGGGTCGCCGGCGGCGAGTGGCGCATTGCTCATTGCGTCCACTTGCGCGCCGGGGCCGGTTTTTCCGGCTAGCGAGCCGAGGAAACTATCGCGGCGCGAGCGCCCGCTTCCAGAGATCCCACGCGCGCGAGACGAGGCCGGCTTGCGTCTGCGTCGCGCGGCGCGCTTCGTCCGCGCTCAAGTACGTCGGGCTGCCGAGCCGCATCGCGTCGGCTTGCAGCTGCGCGTCCTGGCCCGTGTAGTACGCGCGGAACACCGCTTCGGGGATAGAGCCGGCGACGGCGACCATCCCGTGGCCGCGCATCAGCGCGACGTTCGCGGTGCCGAGCCTGCGCGCGAGCGCGTCGCCGAACGGCTGCGAGCTCACGAGCATGTCGGTCGCGCTACCGCCCGCGTCGCGAATCTCGAACACCGGCACGCCTGCGCCCAAGAACGCGCCCAGGTGGAACACCGGCTGCAGCCGGACCGCCGGTACGGCGCCGAACGGGATCACCGCCGGCGTGTGCGCGTGCACGATCGACATCACGTCCGGGCGCGCTTTGTAGATCGCGCCGTGGATGAAGCGCTCGGCGTAGCTCGTGCGCCCGTTCGCGTCGAGCGCGTTGCTGTCGAGATCGTACGTCATGATGTCGGCCGCCGTCACCAGCGCGGGCGCCATGCTGCGCGCGAGGCGGTAATGGTTCGCGTTCTGCGGATCGCGCACGCTGACGTGCCCGAAGCCGTCCACGACGTTTTCGTGCGCGAGGACGTGGTTCGCGGTGACGAGGTCATCGATCACGTTGGCCTCCGTATCCGCCGCCGCGGCGCGGGCGCGCGGCGATGCGATCGTCGCGGTCATGGCGAGCGTCGCTGCGACGAAAGTGACTCGATTCATTGCACGCTCCTCAGAATGCGCCGATGCCGTTGGGCGAGCCGTTGCCGCTCGGTGCGTCATAGCCCGGCCCCGCGTTGCAGAGGAACGCGGCGGGACAGCCGCCGTTGGAGCCCACCGTGACGTCGAACAGCGCGCCCCGCGACGCGTACAGCTTCTGCGCCGGGAAGCCGTTTCCGTCACCTTCGCCTTCGCCGTCGTTGCCGTCGCCGCCGCCGTATCCCGCGAGGCCGTAGATCGCCGCGATCGCGGGCGATCCGATGCTGGTCCCGGCGATGACGCCCCAGCCGCCGCCCGGACCCGAGTCGTAGAACGCGACGTTGTCCGCCGCGTACGCGACGTCGCCGTAGATGCGCGACGGGAACGTTTTCGTTTCGCCTTCGCTTTCACCGTCGCGTTCGCCGTCGCCGTGCGCAAACGTGCCGACGCAATTCCGATCCGAACGCTGCCACGGCGGCGCCGGTTCGTACGCGCTGCAACCGCTGCCCGTGGCGGACCAAACGGTCTCGCTCCACCCGCGCGCGGCGCCCGCGTCCTGCCAGAGCTCGGTGCCGCCGACCGCGACGACGCTCGGAAACGCGGCCGGGATCAGCGCACCGTACACCACCGTGCCGCCTATGCCGTCGGACTGCGGCGTCGACATGTAGCTGAAGTCGCCGCTGCCCGCGACCACCGCGATGTTGGGATGCACGTAATACGGCAGCAGCCCGCCCTTCGCGACCGGACCCGGATCGCTCGGCGATTCCGTGCTGACGTAGCTGTTGGAGATCGCAGCGGGCCGGAACTTCGCCGCCGCGTTGACCGCGGGACCGAGGTTGTTCATGAAGTCGTCGTTCGACTCGACCAGCACGATGCTGCACTTGGGACAGTTCGCGGACACCATCTCGAGGTCGAGCGCGGTCTCGACCTGCCACCCTTCGAAACCCGGCGGCGGCACGGGCGGCAGCGGCCCCGTTTTGCCGTTCTGGTTCACTTTGCGAAAGCACCGGTTCGCCGTCGTGCACGGCGTCAGGCCGTACCGCGCGCGGTACACCGCGAGGTCTGATTCGGCTTGCGGCGTGTCGTACGCGTCGACGATCGCGATCACCGCGTCGCCGCCTTTGGTGCGCGCGGCCGTGGTCAGCTTGTATGCCGACTGGAGATCGGCCGGACCGAGCCCGGCCGGCGGGAACACCACCGACGACGTGGATCGCTGGGCCGACTGCGGCGCGGTCGACGCACCGCCGCCCACGACGACGTACGAGGTGCAGCGCGCCCGGCCCGCGCCGACCGGACCGCACACCGGCCGCAGCACGCCCGCCGCGACGCCGTCGGCGACGCTGTTGTAATGGCGGGCCGCGGAAGCGGGGGCCGTCTGGTTGGCGGGATGGGGTGCGAAGCTCCCCGAGCCGCCGCATCCTGCGAGGAAGATCGCGCTCGTCACGAGCGCGCATGCGGTGTTGCGCTGCATTCGGTCCACCTCGGTGGCAAAGCGAAAGGCGCCGCGCTTTTCCCGCCCGCGGCGTATTCTTCTATCGGCTAGTCCGCTGCGGCCGGCCACATTCCTCTCGTCACGAAGGCGAGCGCCGGACGCTGAAGAACCGCGTACGGCGCATCGCCCAAGGAGGCCTCATGAAGCGAATCGCCGCCGCGCTCGCACTCGCGCTGCTCGCCACGACCGCCGCATCCGCGCAGTCGTACCCCGACGATCCAGGGCTCGGCACCGAGCGTGGCATCGAGCAGGTGAACAACTCCGGCCAAGTCGGCACGCTGACGCTGTTCCGGCGCGGCGCCGTGACGCGCGTGGTCGTGGACCTCAAGGGCACCGATCCCGGTCGCGTGCAGTCGGTGCGCATCTACCGCGGCCCGTCGTGCGACGACATCGGGACGAGCGGGCCCGCGTACTTCTTGAGCGACATGCGCAACGGCAACTCGGTTTCGACCGTCAAAGCGCCCGAAGACAAGCTGCTCTCCGGCAACTACAACCTCGTCGTGTTCTCGTCGAACGCGGCCGGCGCGCGCGCGACCGCGTGCGGGCACATCTACGCATGACGACCAGCGACCAGACCGATCCCGTCAACGCCACCAAGCCGGAGTTTTCGCGGCGCGGCTTCGTCGCGCTCGGCGCGGGCGCGGCGCTCGTCGCGGGTAGCGCCGCCGCGGCGAACGCGCAGACCGAGCTCGGCAAACCGCACGCACCGATCGTCGCCGAGGACGATTCGATGATCGTCGTGTCGCGCCCGCATCTCACCCCGAGCGCCGGCGGCCCCATCCTCGCGTACGCCGCGGTGCCGCGCATGGTGACGCCCCGAACGCCCGGCGTCGTCGTGATCCAGCACATCTGGGGCGTCGACGCGACGATTCGCGACACCGTGCGCCGCTACGCGAAGAGCGGCTACATCGCGATCGCACCGGAGCTGTTCGGCCGCCTCAGCGCGCCCAGTGGCGACGGGTTGACCGACTACCAGCCGTTCGCCGCGTTCGCGGGAAAGATGTTCGCGCAAGGCTTCGTCACGACGGACGCGCTCGCGGCGCACGACTGGATCCGCACGCAGGCGCGCGACGCGTCGATCGGCATCACCGGCTTCTGCATGGGCGGCGGCATCGCGCTGCAGCAGATCATCGACTCGAAGGCGTACGCCGCGTGCTCGATGTTCTACGGCAGCGTCCGCCCAGGCACGAAGAGCGACGATCCGACGACGGCGGCGACGTTCGATTTCACCAGCCGCATCACGACGCCGCTGATGGGCAGCTTCGGCGCGCGCGACACGTCGATCAAGCCTGACGACGTCCGTGCGATGTTCGCGCGCCTGAGCGCCCCGCACGACGTGAAGATCTACGACGAAGCCGGGCACGCGTTCTTCGACGACACGCGCTCGAGCTACGTCCCGAGCGCGGCCGCCGACGCCTGGGCGCGCACGCTCGCGTGGTTCAAGACATATCTGACCTGAACGCCAGTGTCACCCTGAGCCTGTCGAAGGGTGCGCCGGAAGCGTTGCTGTTCGACGTCTTCGGCACGCTCGTCGACTGGCGCACCAGCTTGATCGACGACCTCGCCGCGTTCGGCAACGCGCGCGGGCTGGTCGTCGACTGGCCCGCGTTCGTCGACGCCTGGCGCGGTGCGTACGTGCCGTCGATGGAGCGCGTGCGCCGCGGCGAGCTGCCGTGGACGACGCTCGACGCGCTGCACCGCGCGTCGTTCGACGCGCTCGCGACCGAGTTCGGGATCGGCGCCGCGCTCGACGACGCGGCGCGCCGCTGGTGCGTCGACCGCTGGCACCGCTTGCGGCCGTGGCCCGACACCGTCGCGGGCCTGACGCGCCTGCGCGCGCGCTACGTTCTGGGCACGCTCTCGAACGGCAACGTACGACTGCTCGCCGACCTCGCGAAGAGCGCGCCGCTGCCGGTGGACGTGATCTTCTCCGCGGAGCTGTTCCGGCATTACAAGCCCGACCCGGAGGTGTACCGCGGCGCAGCGGAGCTGCTCGCGACCGCACCTGCGCGCGTCCTGATGGTCGCCGCGCACAACGGCGATCTCCAGGCTGCCGCGAGCGAAGGCATGCGCACGGCGTTCGTCGCGCGTCCGGCGGAATACGGGCCGCACCAGACCGCCGACCTCGCGCCCGGCGACGCGGTCGACATCGCCGTGCGCGACCTCGGCGAGCTGGCGGACCGCCTCGGCGCGTAGCGAACCACCGCGAATGACCCGCTCCGTCCTCGACGCGCTCGACGCGCACGCCGCCGCCACGCCGGACGCGCTCGCGCTCGACGACGTGTCGTACGCGTCGCTGCGCGAAGCGTCGCTGCGCGTCGCGACGAAGTTTCGCGACGCCGGCGTGAAGCCGGGCGACCGGTTGGCGATCTACGCGGAGAACCGGCCAGGGTTCGTATACGCATATCTCGGCGGCTTGCGCGCCGGCGCGATCGTCGTCACGGTGAACGTGCTCTACCGCACCGCGGATCTGACGAACATCCTCGACGACGCGACGCCGTCGGTCGTGTGCGTGTCGGCGCAAAGCGTACAATTCGTCCCACCGCTGGAAGGGCGCGCGGTGATCGACGTCGCGGACGTCGAGGCGTGGGTGCACGACGCATCGATCGAGCCGCTCGCCGAGGCGCCGCCCGTCGCGGCGGACGACGTCGCGATCCTGATCTATACCAGCGGCACGACGGGCCGTTCCAAAGGTGCGATGCTCACGCACGGCAACCTCGGCGCGATCGGCGACCAGCTCACGCAAGCGTGGCGCTGGACGAGCGCCGACACGCTGCTACTCACGCTGCCGCTTTTCCACGTCCACGGGCTAGGCGCCGGGCTGAACGGCACGCTCGTCGCGGGCGGGCGCGTATTGCTGCGCGAGCGGTTCGACGCGCCGTCGGTCGTCACGGCGCTCGCGAACGGCGACGCGACGATGTTCTTCGGCGTGCCGACGATGTACGTGCGCATCCTCGAGCAAGCCGGCGAGGACGTGCGCTTCGACCGCGTGCGGTTGTTCGTCTCGGGCTCCGCCGCGCTGCCGGCGACGGTGCACGAGGAGTTCGCGCGCCGCTTCGGCGTGTCGATCCTCGAGCGCTACGGCGCGACCGAGTTCGGCTTCGCGCTGAGCAACCGCTATGAAGGACCGCGTCACGCGGGCACGGTCGGTTTCCCGCTGCCGAACGTCGGCATCCGGCTCGCCGATCCGAACGGCACCGACGTCGCGCCCGGCGACGCGGGCGAGATCCTCGTCGACGGACCGAACGTGTTCAAGGGCTACTGGCGCAACGACGCCGCCACCGAAGCGGCGTTCTGGAACGACGACGTTGCGCGGCGCTGGTACCGCAGCGGCGATCTCGCGACGTTCGATCCCGAACGCGGCTACGCGATCAACGGCCGCCTCAAAGAGCTCGTGATCAGCGGTGGCTTCAACGTCTACCCGATCGAGGTCGAGACGGAGCTGCTACGCGTTCCGGGCATCCGCGCGGCCGCGGTCGTCGGTCAGCCCGATCCGGCACGCGGCGAGATCCCGGTCGCGTTCGTCGAGGTGGACGACGCGTTCGACGCCGACGCCGCGCTCGCGGTGCTGCGCGAGCGGCTCGCGAGCTTCAAGGTGCCCAAGCACCTCTACCCGATCGACGCGCTGCCGCGCAACGCGATGGGCAAAGTCGAGAAACCGCGCCTGCGCGAGCTGCTCGCGGGGCACCCACGCGGGTGACGGCGAAGGGAGAACCCCGATGGCGACGACGATCGTTCACGCCGCGGACGTGCACCTCGAAACGGCATTCACCGAGGTGCGCGGCGGCGCTCGCCGGCGGGCGGCGCTCGCTGACGCGTTCGCGCGCGTCGTCGACCTCGCGCTGGAACGCCGTGCCGACGCGCTGACGATCGGCGGCGATTTCTACGAAGCCGAGCGCGCGGGGCCGCAGACCGCGCGCTTCATCTTCGCGCAGCTCGCTCGCTTCGGCGGGCCGGTGTTCGTCGCGCCCGGCAACCACGATCCGTACTCGTCGCGCGCGCTGTATGCGCGCGATGACCGCCCCCAAAATGTTCATGTGTTCGCGGAGCCCGCTTGGAGTGCGTCGCCGCTGAGCGACGATGTCACGATCTACGGCTTCGGTCACGCACCCGCCGAACCGGGGCGCCCGTTCGCGAACGCGCGTTTCGACCGGCCCGGCGCGCGCATCGCGCTCGTTCACGGCAGCGACGAGGACCGCTGTCCACCCGGAAAGCGCGCGACCGCGCCGTTCACGCTGGCGGAGATCGTCGCGTCCGGCGCGACCTGCGCGCTCACCGGGCACTATCACGGCGGCTCCGTGCGCGCCGACGGCGGCGCCCCGTTGCTCGCGTATCCCGGCTCCCCGGAGCCGATCAAGTTCGGCGAGCGCGGCACGCACGGCGCGCTCGTCGTGACCGTGGAAAACGGCCGCGTCGCGATGGAGCCGGTGGAGCTCGCGCGCACGCGCTTGGTCGACGTGGACGTCGCGCTGGACGACGCGACGAGCGAGCACGCCGTGCTCGGCGCGCTCGAGGAAGCGCTCGCAACGTACGGGCGCGACGATTTCCTGCGCGTGCGCTTGCGCGGTACGGTCGCGCCGGGCACGCGCATCGACCGCGATTTGATCGCCGACCGCTTCGCCGCGGCGCTCGGCGCGATCGAGCTCATCGACGAGACGGCCTGCGCGGACTACGCCGCCATCGCGCACGAGCCCAACGTGCGCGGCCGCGCGGTCGCCGATCTGCTCGCGCTCGCCGCGGCCGGCGACGCGGACGCGCGCGCGGCGCTGCGCTACACCGTCGCGGCGTTCTCCGCGGGAAACCTCGCACCGTGACGGTGATCGCGTGAAGCTGCGCTCGCTGCGCGTCGACGGCTTCGGCCGGCTCGCCGACCGGTCGTTCGAGTTCGGGCCCGGGCTCAACGTCGTGGTGGGGCGCAACGAAGCCGGCAAGTCGACGCTCGCGGCGGCGCTCGTCGCGTCGCTCTACGGCCTGCGGCGCGGCGAGAAAGAGCGCTGGCGCCCGTGGGCGAGCGGCGCCGCGTACGCAAGCACGCTCACGTACGAGACGTCGGACGGCGCGGCGTGGGAAGTGCACCGCGCGTTCGACCACGACACCAAGGGCGTGCGCGTGTACGACGCCGGCGGCGCCGACGCCGCCGCGCGCATCGGCCGCGGCAAGTCGCTGAGCCCCGGCGAGGCGCACTTGCAGATCTCGCTCGACGTGTTCTTGCAGACCGCATGCGTGCGCCAGCGCGCGATCGCGCTCGACGGCGGCAGCGCGAGCGACGTGTCCACCGCGCTCGCGCAAGCGCTGGACGGCGGCCCCAAAGAAGACGCGGCGCTCGGCGCGCTCGAGCGGCTCGACGACGCGGTGCGCAAGCACGTCGGCACCGAGCGTGCGCACAAGAACGCGCCGCTCAAGAAGCTGCGCGAGCTCGAGCTGCAGCAGCGCCGCAGCGCGGACGACGCGCGCGCCGCGCTGGAGACGCTCGCGTCGCTGCGCGAGCGGATCGCCTCCGAATGCGCGAAACGCGACCGCGACATCGCGGCGGCGACCGTGCTCGAACGCCGCAAGCGCGCGCTGTGCGCGGCGCAGATTCGCGCCCGGCTCGCGGCGCTCAAGGAGCACCGCGCCGATTTCGCCGCCGTGCAAGCCGCGCGCGCGCAGTTCGCCGACGTCGCCGACTTCGACGCCGGCCGCGTCGGCGCGCTCGACGACGTGTACCACGCCTGGCGCGCAGCCGACGGCATCGCGGACGCCGCCGCGCAGGGCGTCACCGAGGCTGCGCTGAGCGACGACGAACGGCGCGAGCTCGCCGCGCGGCGCGCGGACGCCGGCACGCTCGACGACGACGCGTTCAACGCGCTGCACGCGGTCGCGGCGCAAGCCGAGACGGCGCGCGCGAAGGCCGCCGCGGCATCCTACGCAGCGGCCGTCGCGCGCCACGACCGCAGCGGCACGCGCTCGCTGACCGGCGTGCTGCTCGCGGCGGCGCTCGTCGCATGGATCTCCGACGCCGGCGTGGCGATCGCGCACGCCTGGCTCTGGACCGCCGTCGCGATCGCGGTCGTGGTCACGGCCGGCGCGTTCACGCGCGCGCGGGTACGGACCGCGCGCTTGCGCGAAGCGGATCGCAAACAGCGCGTCGCGGACGCGGCGCTGGGCGAGGAGCACACGGCAGCGGCCGCGGTCGCGCGCGTGCTGGAACCGCTGCGCATCGCGAACGTGGACGAACTCGTGCGCCGCCGCGCGCGCTACGTCGCGCTGCTCGCGCGCGAGTGCGCGGCGAACAAGGCGGAAGCACGCGCGCAAAGCGCGCGCGAGGCGGCGGCCGCGGAGGCCGCGCGCTTCGACGCGATCGCGAACGAGCTGGTGCCGGACGCCGCGGGCGACCGCGCACAGCGCCGCGACGCCGCGCACCGGCGCGCGGCGCGCCGCGCGGAACGCGACGGGCTCGACGCGCGCCTCGCGATGCTGGAGCTGCGCCGCGGCGACATCCTGCACGGCGACGACGACCGCGCGCTGCAGGCGGAGTACGACGCGCTGCTCGCGGCCGGTGTCGAGCCCGCCGCGGACGACGACCCGCAGACGCTGCGCGCGGTGGAGCGCGAACGCGCGGAGCACGACACGCGCGCGCGCGACGCCGAGCGCGCCGTCGCGAACCTCGAAGGCGAGCTGCGCGCGGGCGAGGACAGCGTCCCCGACGTCGCCGCGCTCGACGAGGCGCTCGCCGCGACGCGCGCCGAGATCGCGCGCCTCGAAGCGTTCGCCCGCGCGGTGAAGCTCGCCCGCGACAAGATCGAAACGCGCAAGGACGAAGCGCACAGCGCGTTCGCCCGCCGCTTGGAAGAGTACAGCGCCGACGTCCTGGACACGATCACCGCGGGCCGCTACGGCGAGATCCGGCTCGATCCCACGACGCTCGCGATCCGCGTCCGCATCCCGGAGACGAGCGGGTTCGAGGACGTCGACAAGCTGTCGGCCGGGACGCGCGACCAGATCGCGCTCGTCGTCCGCTTCGCGACGGCGCGCATGTTCGCGGAGGGCCTCGAAACGCCGCCGCTGCTGCTCGACGACCCCTTCGCGTTCTGGGACGCCGACCGCATCACGCGCTGCCTCCCGGTCCTGATCCACGGCGCCCTGGACGCCCAATGCATCCTGTTCACCGCCAGCACCGACCTGGCCGACGCCGCCGCCGACGCGGGCGCGATCCGAATCGACCTGAGGTCGCCAATTCTCGTCTAGTGGAGTAAGGCAAGAAAGATTAACTGCTTTACTTTTCAAGGTAAAGCGTGTGCAATATTTGCCTTATGTCGTAATTTACCGGGCAGGTAGTTTGCCGTATTTTACCTTATAAGGCAAACCGTGGCAAAGAGATCTGACATAAAGCAAACCTTAGGGCTCGGCGCCGATCACGAAACGCTAGGCATCGAACTCGGCAAAATCCGCCGTTCGAGGAGTGTCGGCCAGCAAGCGCTAGCAGCCAAGCTCGGGATCTCGGGACCGAACCTCTCCCGAATCGAGCACGGCGCGGACTTCCGCGTGTCCACCTTGCTCGATCTCGCCCGGGCGCTGAAGCTCGAGCCGATCCTCGTTCCGAAGGAACACGTCCCTGCGGTCCGCGCGATCGTCGGCGCGACGGGTGCGGATGACGATGCTCCCCCTGAGCGCGGACGCTTCACCTGATGCCGGGATCGCTCGGCGTCTGGCTCGGCGACCGCCGGATCGGCACGCTCACGAACCTCCCCGGCGACTATAACCTCTTCGCCTTCGACGACGCCTATCTCGACGACGACGACCCGCCCGTCCTGAGCCAGAGCTTCATCGGGTCCAGCGGTGCGACCGTGCGGATCATCCCGCGGACGCATCGCGTCTCGCCGCCGTTTTTCGCAAACCTGCTCCCCGAAGAAGATGCGCTGCTGCGCGCGATCGTCGCGCGACAGCACAAGATCAACCGCACGCGCGACTTTCCGTTTTTTACCGTCTTGGGATCGGATCTGCCCGGCGCCGTCATCATTCGAGACCCTGAGAACATCGATCTCGAAGAAGACGACGGTTCGGCGCGCGAGAGCGGTGCCACGGGCGAACAGCCGTTTCGCTTCTCGCTGGCGGGCATGCAGCCGAAATTCAGCGCGAGCATGATCGGCGGCCGGCTGACGCTTCCGGTGCGCGGGATCGGCGGCGATTGGATCGCCAAACTGCCGACGAATGCGTGGCGGCGCCTGCCGGAGAACGAGTACGCCGTGATTTCGCTCGCTCGAGCGATCGGCCTCGACGTCCCGCGCATCGGCCTGTTCGATCTCGATTCGATCGAGGGTCTACCCGACGAGCTTCCGGCACTCAGAACCGACGAGCCTCGCATCGTCTACGCGATCGCGCGCTTCGACCGGCCGGCGGGCGACAGACGGGTTCACGTCGAGGATTTCAACCAAATCGCAGGCCAGCGCCCCGCCGACAAGTACGACCACAAATCGACGCATTGGATCGCCAACGTCATCGCCACTATATGTCCAACCGAAGACGTCGACGAGTTCGTACGACGCCTCGTGTTCGGGGTGTGCGTCGGAAACAACGACATGCACTTGAAGAACTGGGCGGTGACGTATCCCGACGGCCGCAACGCGCGGCTGGCTCCGATGTACGATTTCGTGTGCACGCGCGCATACTATCCGGCGGCAGCGTTGGCTTTGGCAATCGGCGGCGAGCGAGCGTTCGAGCGGATCGATCGAGCGGCGCTGCGCGCGTTTGCCGAACGTGCCGAGATCTCGGCGAAGCGCACGCTGATCGTAGCCGGCGAGACCGTGGCCGCGCTGCGCGACGCCTGGCCTCGCGTGAAGGAGACGATCGCGGATACGACGCTTTCAGAGACGCTGGAACGCCAGTTCGCGCTCGTGCCGCTGATGAACGGGCGCTGATCCCTACGTGCCGAGTTCTTCCATCAGCCGAGGGATCTCGCTGGAAAGCTCGCGCGCGAGAAAGCCGAACCCGATCCGCTTCGCGAGCGCATCGCCGGCCCGCGCGTGCAGGTACACGCCCCACGTCGCAGCGACGAGCGGCGTCGCGCCGCGCGCCAAGAGCCCGCCGATAACACCGGCCAGCACGTCGCCCGAGCCCGACGTCGCGAGGCCGACGTTGCCGTGCTCGTTGCGGTACAGCGCGCCGTTCGGCTCCGCGATATACGTCGTCTCGCCCTTGAGCGCGACCACCGCGTTGAACCGCCGCGCCGCGTCGATCGCGAACGACGCCGGATCGGCTTCGACGGCATCGCGTTCGCACGACAGCATCGACGCCATCTCGCCCGCGTGCGGCGTCAGCACGGCACGCCCACCGAGCCCCGCGATCGCATCCGCGCGGTCGCTGAAGCACGCGAGCGCGGCCGCATCGATCACCGCCGGAACGTCGAGGTCGCGCGCGACGGCGGCTATCAGCGCGGCCGTCGCGGACTCGTCCACCATGCCGGGCCCGATCACCAGCGCATCGGCCTTGTTCGCACGCTCGACGATCGTCCGCACGCTCGCGAGCGCGACAGCACCGGACGACGTCTCCGCGAGCGCGACGACGAGCGACTCCGGCACCGCTGTTCCGACGTGCGCCGCGACCGACGCGCACGTGCCGATCTGCAGCTTGCCCGCACCCGCGCGCAGCGCCGCGGTCGCGCACAGCACCGCCGCGCCCGGCATCTGCGGCGCGCCGGCGACCACGAAGACGCTGCCGCGCGCGTTCTTGTCGCCGCCTTCGGGCACCGGCAGCGGCCACGTGCGCAGCAGCGCGGCGTCGACCGGCTTACTTGCGGGCAACGGGCGCGTCCGGCTCGCGCGTCACCGGTTCGCCCGCCTCTTCCATCGGCGCGACGACGTTGTACGAGCGCAGCGTCAGCTTCTTCGCGGTCTCGTCGTAGCGGAACGTCGTCACCGAGCAGTTCGCGACGTCGCCCTCCGCATCGATCGCGAGGATCTGCTCTTCGGTCAACCCTTCGAGCAGATAACGGAAGCACAGCACGATCACCTGATGCGACACGATCGCGACGCGGCAGTTGTTGTACTCGCGGGTGAGCGTGTCGATCACGCTGCGCAACCGCAGGATCACATCGGTCCAGCTCTCGCCGCCGGGCGGTCGGTAATAGAATTTCCCGAGCACGCGCCGCATCTCGGCCTGCTCCGGGAAGCGGTGCTCGATCCCGCCGCGCGTCAGCCGGTCGAGCATCCCGAACTCTTTCTCGCGCAGCCGTTCGTCGGCCACGATCGGGATGTGGTGCCAGCCGGCCTCGCGCAGCGCGATCGCCGACGTCTGCTGCGCGCGGATGTACGGCGACGACAGCACGGCGTCGACGGGCTCGATGCTACGCGCGCACCACCGCCCCAGCGCCGCCGCCTGCCGTTCGCCCAGCGGCGAGAGCGGCACGTCGCAGTCGCGATGCTCGATGTCGATCACCAGCGCGCCGCTCGCGAGCGCGAGCTCGCGCGCGACGTTGCCCGCGCTCTCCGCGTGCCGGATCAAGAACAGTTCGCGCGGCCAGCCGATCTCCACGAAGGGCTAGTACCCGCCGGGCCTACTTGCGAGCGGCGACCAGGCTCTTGAGCGCGTCCAGCGTGTTGTCCACGTGCTTGGCGGCGTCGAGGTCCGTATAGGCGTATGCGATCGTGCCGTCTTGCGCGATCACGTACGACGTCCGGTTCGCGTACTTGTCGGCGAGTTGCGCGTCGTACAGCTTGGCAACTTTCAGGCCCGGGTCGGACGCCACGCGGAAGGCCGACCGGCACGCCTCCGTCGAGAACTTCTTCTGGGTCTCGATGTCGTCGCCGCTCACCCCGATCACCGTCGCGCCGAGCTTCTTGAAGTCGCCGATGTGCTCGGAGAACAAGTGCGCCTCGGTGGTGCAACCCGACGTGAACGACTTCGGGAAGAAGTAGAGCACGACCGGCCCCTTCGCCAGCGCGTCCTTCAGGTCGACGGTCGCGACGTCGCCGCCCTGAGCGGCTTGCAGCGCGAACTCGGGCGCCGGCTGGCCGTGCGCCAAGTGGGCCCACACCCGGTTGGCGCCGACGAACCCGACCAGGGCGGTGATGACGGCGACGACGACCGCCGCGACGGCAAACTTGCGCATGAAGACCCCTTTTCGACGTTGGACGCCGCGAGCGCCATGTCGGATGTTGAACGAAAAGTCTGAAACTTCCCTAAACCTACGCCGCGCCGGACGGCTAGAGACCGATTTGGCGAGCGATCACCAGGCGCTGGATCTCGTTGGTGCCCTCGCCGATCTCGTTGACCTTCTGGTCGCGGTACATCCGCGAGATGGGGTACTCGTCCATGAAGCCGTAGCCGCCGTGGATCTGCAGCGCCTCGTTGACGACCCGGCGCGACACCTCGCCGGAGTACAGCTTGGCCAGCGAGGCGCTCAGCTCGAAGGCGCGCCCCTCGTCCTTCTCCCAGGCGGCCTTGAGGACCATCAGCTTGGCGTGCTCGATCTCCATGACCATGTCCGCGAGCTTGAACTGGATGGCTTGGAACTTGGAGATCGCCTTGCCGAACTGATGCCGCTCCTTGGCGTACTTGAACGCCTCGTCGTAGGCGCCCATCGCGACCCCGACCGAGAGCGCGGCCACGGAGATCCGCCCGCCGTCGAGGATCTGCAGAAACTGCTGGAGGCCCTTGCCGCGCGGGCCGAGCAGGTTCTCCTCGGGGACCTCCGCGTCGACGAACGCCAGCTCGCGCGTGTCCGACGCCCGCCAGCCCATCTTGCGATACTTCTTGGCACGGCTGAAGCCGGGCGTGTCCTGCGGCACGATGATGTTCGAGATCTCCGCGCGGCCCTTGGCGTCGCGGCCGGTGACGGCGGTGATCGTGGTGCCGGCGGTGATGTCGGTCCCGCTGTTGGTGATGAACGCCTTGGTTCCGTTGATCACCCACTTGCCGTCCCGTAGCTCGGCTCGCGTCTGCGTGCCGCCCGCGTCGCTGCCCGCGTTGGGCTCGGTCAGCCCGAAGCCCCACAGCTTCTCGCCCCTTGCCAGGGGGACGAGGAACTCTTCCTTTTGTTTTTCGGTGCCGAACAGCAAGATGGGCGACGCGCCCAGCGAGACGTGCGCAGCGAGCGTGATCCCGGTGGACGCGTCCGCACGGCTGATCTCCATGACCGCGAGCGCGTAGCTCACGGTATCGGCGCCCGCACCGCCGTACTTCTCCGGGAAAGGCAAGCCCATCAGCCCGAGCTCCGCCATCTTGCGAACCAGGTCGTACGGGAACCGCTCTTCGCGGTCGTTGTGCTCCGCCTGCGGTGCGACCTCGTCGCGCGCGAAGTCGCGGCACAGCGATTGGATTGCCTTCTGCTCGTCGGTGAGATCGAAGTTCATGGTCTGCCGGAGGTATGAGCCAAGCCCCGCCCAATACCTGTTTCAACCCGACGCCGGAGCGCCCAAGTAAGCATGATCAGACTCCGCGGCGTTTCGCTCACGTACCCGAATGGGACGCGGGCGCTGGACGACGTCGATCTCGAGATCGAGAAGGGCACCTTCGTCTTTTTGGTCGGCCACTCGGGCACCGGAAAGTCGTCGCTGCTCAAGCTGCTCTACCGCGAGGAAGTGCCGACGCGCGGCGAAGTCGTCGTCGACGGCATTCGCGTCGACACGCTGCGCCGCGGGCGCGTGCCGAAGCTGCGCCGCAACATCGGCGTCGTCTTCCAAGACTTCAAGCTGCTCTCGCACAAAACGGTGTGGGAGAACGTCGCGTTCGCGCTCCAAGTGACGGGGACGCGCACGCGCGACGTGATGCGGATGGTGCCGCGCGCGCTCGACCTGGTCGGGCTCTCGCACAAGAGCCGCATGTTCCCCTCGGAGCTCTCCGGCGGCGAGCAGCAGCGCACCGCGATCGCGCGGGCCCTGGTGGGCAATCCCAAGATCCTGCTCTGCGACGAGCCGACCGGCAATCTCGACCCGTCGAACACGACCGAGATCATGGAGCTGCTGCAGCGCATCAACCTCAAGGGCACGACGGTCGTCGTCGCGACCCACAACCAATCGACCGTCGACCGGATGCGCAGGCGCGTCGTGCGCCTGGAGCACGGCCGCATCTTGCACGACGACGAACGAGGCTATTATTTCCGTGGACTTGGGCAGACTGCGGTTCTTCCTGGGTGAGGTTCTCACGAACTTCACGCGCAACGCCGGCATGCAGTTCACCGCGATCGGGACGGTCGCGGTCACCATCGTGCTGCTCGGCGCGTTCCTGTTCGTGCGCGACACGATCCAAACGTTCGGCACGGGCGTGCTCTCGCAGATCGAGATCGCCGTCTTCTTGAAGGACGACGTCGACGACGCGAAGGCCAAGGACCTCGCGTCCAAGTTCGCGAGCGACCCGCGCATCGCGTCGGCGGCGTACGTTTCGAAGAAGGACGGGCTCAAGCGGATGAAGACCGTGCTCGGCGCGGACTTCGACACGTCGCTGCTCACGTCGAACCCGCTTCCCAACACCTACAAGGTGCGGGTGAAGGACGCCGACAGCGTGCCCAGCGTCGCGCGCTGGATCGCCAAAGACCCGCGCGTCGCGAAGACCGACTACGCCGCCGAAACGGTGCAGAAGCTGCTCAAGACCGCCACCGTGCTCGGCCGCGTGGGCCTCGCGCTGATCGTGCTGCTGTCGCTCTCCGCGGCGATCGTCATCGCGAACACGATCCGGCTCACCGTGTTCGCGCGCCGCCGCGAGATCGCGATCATGCAGCTCGTCGGCGCGACCAACATGTACATTCGCATGCCGTTCATCGCCGAAGGGATGCTCGCGGGCATCCTCGGGGCCGGGCTCGCGATCGGCGTGCTCGCGCTCGCCGAGCACCAAGTCGTACCGAAGCTCGCCTCGACGCTGTCGTTCGTGACGTTCCGCGTGAACGAGCTGACGCTGTCCGTCGAGCTGCTGGCGGTCGGCGCCGCCGTCGGTTTGATCGCATCGTGGTTCAGCGTCGGAAGGCACCTGCGCACGTGAGGCGTGGTTTCGCTGCACTCATGATGGCGGTCGCGCTCGTGCCGAGCGCGGTGTTCGGCAAGAGCCACATCGACGACAAGATCCAAGCCCAGAAGACGCACATCCACGACGTGCACGCGAAGCTGCACCAGAAGAAGACGCAGCTGGGCGAGGCCAAGGTGAAGGTGGGCACCATCGCGTCCCAGCTCGCCGACACGAACCGCAACATCGCGTCCGTCAACGGCCGGCTGGGCGAGATCCAGGGCCGCATCGCGTCGACGCAGCGCAAGCTGGATTGGAACCGCATCCAGCTTGCCGCCGCGAAGGCGACGCTCAAGCGGCATCAGGACGTGCTGGCGCGCCGGCTGGTCGACGCGTACGAGCACGGCGACCTCGGCTACATCGACGTTCTGCTGAGCGCGAAGTCCTTCGGCGACTTCGTCGAGCGCTGGAACGACGTCCGGTTCCTGGTCAAGGCGAACGAAGGCACGATCCGCGCGCGCAAAGCGGACCAGGCAAAAGTCCTCACGATCGAGTCGGGCCTGCTCGGCGTGCAGTCGGAGCTCAACGGCGAGCAGGCGCAGGCGCGCCAGCAGCGCCTCGCGCTCGACGGTCTGGCGGCGGAGCGCAAGAACCTGCTCGTGGCGGCCGACGCGGAGCGCCAGCACGTTCAGAACGAGGTCGCCCAGCTCGACGAGCTCAACGACGCCGAAGAAGCGGCGCTCGAAGCGCTGATCCGCCAGAAGCAGCAAGAGGAAGAGGCTCGGCGCGAGGCTGCCCGCCGCGCCGCGCGGCTCGCCGGCGCGGAGCTGCCGCCCGAGGTCTTCGTCGGCCAGCTCAGCTGGCCGGTCTCCGGGCCGATCACCTCGCCGTTCGGCTGGCGGATGCACCCGGTCTACCACCGCATGATCCTGCACCGCGGGCTCGACATCGGCGTACCGACCGGCACGCCCGTCGTCGCCGCCGGCGGCGGCACGATCATCCTGGCGTCGTACCAGGGCGACTGCGGCAACATGATCGCGATCGACCACCACGGCGGGCTGTCGACGATCTATTGCCACCTCTCGCAGATCTTCGTGTCGGTCGGCCAGGAGATCCAGCGCGGCCAAGCGATCGGCGCCGCGGGCGCGACGGGCGACGCCACTGGCCCGCACGTCCACTTCCAGGTCATGAAGAACGGGAACCCGGTCGACCCGATGACCTACCTCCGCTAAGGACCATCACAGACGGGCCCAAGGCTCAGGTCCGACGGTTAGAGGCCGATGGCACGATGGAACAAACCGTCTTACGAGGGGGTTCATCAGGAAGTAGAACCCGCCGCCCTCTCGCACCCGAAGGACCGCCGTTTGACCGCCCGCACCCGTCTGTTGTCCGCCGCCCTCGTGGTCGGGGTCGCCGCTCTCGCCGGCGCCACCTACGTGGGGCATGCCGCGGCCGCGGCCGACACGACCCACACGATCGTGCTCGGCTCCGGTGAGCGAATCGTCGGCCTCGACCTCGCGACCCTGCTGGGGCGAGGCGACCCCCAGCGGCAGCTCGTCGAGCTGGCGTACGAGCGCGTCGAGCACACGTATTACAAACCCGTCGCCGACCAGCTGATGATCGCGGGCGAGCACAAGGCCTTGACCGCGTTCCTGAAGTCGCGCAAGGTCGCCGATCCCCAAGTGCCGCGCAACACCGCCACGGGCGAGCGCGGGCGCGACATCGCGATCCTCGAAAGCACGCTCACCAGCGTGCAGAATCGCTACGCGAAGCTCGCGCCGCGCATGACGTACACGCAGGTCGCGCTCATCGGCATGCTCGGCGGCCTGGGCGATCCGTACACCACGTACATGTCGCCGCAAGAGATCAACGGCCTCGACGAACAGCTGCGCGGCGGCAACTTCGGCGGCATCGGCGTCTACATCGTGCAGGACCCCAAGACGGGCGCGGTCGTCGCCAACCCGATCGAGGCCAACCCGGCGATCAAGGCCGGCGTGCGGCCGGGCGACATCATCGTCGCCGTCGACGGCAAGTCGACGATGGGCCAGAAACTGGACGCCGTCGAGAACGAGATCCGCGGGCCCGTCGGCACCGTTGTCAGCTTGACGCTCAAGCGCCACGACGCCGAAGCGCCGGCCATCATCCACGTCACGCGCGCGCAAATCCACGTGCCGTCCGTCATCGCCAAAGTCGAGAACAACATCGAGTACGTGCGCCTGCAAGACTTCGGCCAGACGTCGGCCGACGAGGTGCGCCAAGCGTTCGAGGACGGCAAGCGCCACAACGTGCGCGGCTACATCCTCGACCTGCGCAACAACGGCGGCGGCCTGCTCGACGCCGCGGTCGACATCTCCAGCCTGTTCATCGCGCAAGGCACGATCGTGTCCACGATCGACCGCGCCGGTTACCGCGACGTGAAAAACGCCAACGGCCACCCGATCGACACGCGCCCCCTCGTGCTGCTCGTCAACCGCTACACCGCGAGCGCGTCCGAGATCACCGCGGGCGCCGTACAAGACTACGGCGTCGGCACGCTCGTCGGGGAGAAGACGTTCGGCAAGGGCGTCGTGCAGAGTCTCTACACCATGCCCGACAAGGGCGCGCTCAAGATCACGACCGCGCGCTACGTCACCCCGAAGGGCCGCGACATCCACCACAAGGGCATCATGCCCGACGTCATCGTCACCCAGCGCGTCGACGACCTGCGCATCATCGACAGCCCCAACGACAAACAGCTCAGCGCAGCCAAGAAGATCATCGAGAACAAGAAGGAAGCCTCATGAAACGCATCGCTCCGGTCGTCCTCGCCGCGCTGCTCGCGCTGGCGACCGCCCGGGTTCCCGCCGCCACCGCCGCCGCCTCGCCGCTGAGCTCGCTGCAAACCGAAGAGCTCGTCGGCAGCTACGTTCGGCTCACGGCCGACTTCTACAAGAAGGTCGACCGCCAAGCCGCGCTCGACGGTGCGCGCACGTCGATGATCGACTATCTCAAGAAGCACAACGTCGCCAACGCGGCGCTTCCGCCGCTGCACGCGACCGCCGACGACGAGACCAACGCAGAAGCGCTGCACCGCGAAGTGTCGACCGCCGTCACCGACTACGCGTCGAAGCTGACGCCGGTGGAGTCGATCTCGCCGTCGTCGCAGATCACCTACGCTGCGATCGCGGGCGTGCTGGGCTCGGTGAAGGACCGCTACACGACGTTCCTCTCCCCCAAGGAGTACGCGGCGCTCAACGAAGGCCTCGACGGCACGTCGTTCGGCGGCGTCGGCATCTCGTATCTGCCCGACGACAAGACGCAGACGCTGCACGTCGAGAACGTCATCCTCGACGGTCCGTCCGACAAGGCCGGCCTGCAGCCCGAAGACGCGATCACCGCGATCGACGGCAAGCCCGTGGCGGATCTGCTCGCCCCGGCCATGAAGGAGACGGACGACCAGAAGCGGCTCGCGCTCGAGCAGAAAGCCGTCAGCGCCGTGCTACGCGGAAACCCCGGCACGAAGGTGCGCCTGACGATCCAGCGCAACGGCAAGCTGCTCGAGCCCGTGACGATCACGCGCGAGACGATCCACGCGCCGAGCGTCACGTCGAAGATGCTGCCCGGCAACATCGGGTACGTCGATCTGAGCGTGTTCGGCCAGACGACCGCGACCGAGCTGACCACGGCGCTCAAGCGGCTCGACTCACAAGGCGCGAAGGCGTACGTTCTCGACCTGCGAAGCAACGGCGGCGGCTATCTCAACGCCGCGATCGACGTGTCGTCGAAGTTCATCTCCAGCGGCCCGATCGTCAGCGTGCAATCGCGCGCGGGCGTCGACACCGAGTACGACGCCGACAACACGGCGATCGCGCCGCGCCCGCTCGCCGTGCTGGTGAACCGCTACACGGCGTCGGCATCGGAGATCACCGCCGGCGCGATCCAGGACAGCGGCGTCGGCACGCTGGTCGGCGAGAAGACGTTCGGCAAGGGCGTCGTGCAGTCGATCTTCCCGATGCGCGACGGCTCGGCGGTGAAGATCACGACCGCGCGCTACTTCACGCCGAAGGGACGCGACATCAACTCCGTCGGCATCGAGCCCGAGATCAAGAGTGACATCCCGAAGGACGCGAAGATTCGGCTCGGCGACATCACGCAGGATCCGCAGCTCGTCGCCGCTGTAGCATTCGTCAACAGCCGGATCGCGCAAGCGCAGCTCCGTTAAGGGGAACCCCACAACACGGCCGCGATCTCGTCGAACGACGAGAACGGCGTGCACGCAATACCGCGCTCTCGGCAATATCGCTCGAGGGCGCGGTCTTTTTTTGCGAAGCGCAAGTCGGCCGCGAGCGCGCCTTCGAAGTCGCTGATCCCGTCGCCGACGTACACGGTATGTGCGCCGGCGTTGCGCGCGGTGCGCACGCGCGCCGCTTTGTCGTGGCCCATCATCGAGTCGTCGATGAACGTCATGCGCCAGCCGGCCGGATCGAAGTCGACGTCGTTGGCGAACACGGGGACGTCGACGCCCGCGCGCTCCAGCGCCGCGCCGATCACCTGGCGGATCCCGGCCGATACGACGCCGACCCATGCGCCGCGCGCGTGCGCGGTTTGCACGAAGCGCGCGAACGTGGGATCGACGCGCGCGCGCGATTCGAGGAACGCGAGCGCTTCGGGCTGCGTGAGCCGCACCATCGCGGCCTCGCGCCGGAGCGCTTCGCGCAGCGAGATGCGCCCGGCGGCGAGCTCGCGCTCGAGCTCGCCCCAGGCATCGTCGCCGCCCGCCGCGCGGACGAGGACGTCGAACGTGTCGACGTCGGTGATCGTGCCGTCGTAGTCGACGAAGATCGCGCTGCTCGGCGGTGCCGAGCCCACCTCAGCGCTTCTTCCGGGCCGTCGTCGCTTTCTTCGCCGCGGGCGCTTTGCGCGCGCCGGCCGCTACCGGCTTCTTCGCGCTCGCCGCTGCCTTGGCCGCAGGCTCCTTGGTCGCGGGCGCTTTCTTCGCGGTCGCCTTGGGCGCCGGCGACTTCCTGGCGGCAGGCGCCGCTGCGGTCGCGGCCTTCTTCGTCTTGGCGGGCGCCGCCGCGGGCGCGCTGGTCTTGCGCGCACGCGTCGTCGCTTTCGCCTTGGGCGCCGCATCCGGGACGCTGGGGGCGGCTGCGGCGGCACCCGTGGCGCTCGTCTTGCGCGCGCGCGCGGTGGTGCGCTTGGCCGCGGCCGGTTCAGCCGGCGCCGGAGGCGCGGTACGCGCTGCGGTTGCCGCAGGCGCCGCGGTCGTGGCAGCAGCGGCCGGCGCGGCTTCTCCGCGGCGGCGCGGACGCCCGCGACGCGGCTCCGCGGTGGCCGGCGACGGCTTCGGCGCGGCCGCAGGCTCGGGGGTGGGCGCGGGGAGCGCGCGCACCGGTGCGCCGGCTTCGAGCTGCCCGCCACGGCGGGGGGCCTCGTCGGCCGCGCCCGTGCGGCGGCGGCGTGACGGCCGGGTGGTCTTCACGGTCTCGCCGCGCTCGCGCGGCGGCGTGATGACCGGCGGCGGCGGCCCGACGGCGACGTCGCCGCGCTTGCGGTTCCACGGGGCGAGCGCGCGCGACGGGACGGGCGGGGCCGTCTCGCCGGTCGCGTGAGCCGCGCCTTCGGCGTCCACCCGGAAGATGTGGCGGTCGGGGACGGCGGGCTGCTGCCCGTCGCCGGCCGCGGCGACGGCCTGGCCGTCCGCGCCACGTCCGCCACGGCGGCGGCGGCGGCGGCGGCGGCGCTTGCGGTCGCCGTTCTCCGCGACGGCGCCCGGCTGGCCCTGTCCAGCGACCACGGCTTCGTCCTCGTCGTCCTCCAGGTCGGCCGGATCGGCGCTCGCGACGCCCGCGGCGACCGGCGCGGCGGCGTGCGCCGCGACCTCGGCACCGCCGCTACGACCACCGCGGCGGCGGCGGCGGCGCTTGCGGCCCGGGCCTTCGTGTCCTTCGTGCTCGGCGTCGCTGCTCGCGGCGGCGCCGGCGGTCGCCGGGGTCGTCAGCGGGCGGATCGGGGTCGGCGGCGGGGGAGCGGCGCCGACTCGCGAGCCGGACAGTTTCTCACCCGGCAGCACGACGGCGCCCCCTGCGCCGGTCGACGGGCGCGAGCCGGAAAGCGACTCGCCCGGGAGCAGCGCGACGCCGCCCTCGGCGGCCTTCTGGGCCGTGGTCTTGGGACCGGCCTTCTTGGCGACGACCTCTTCGGTGGTCGAGATGCCGATGGCGCTTCGGCCGCCCAGGCCCTTCTCGGCCTCCTCGGCCAGCTCGCGCAGCTCCTCGGCCTGCTCGGCCGGGGTCAGCTCGCGCTTGCGACCGCGGCCGCCGCGGCGGCGCTTCTTGGCACCGCGCGCTTCCCCGATCGCGGTCGCGGCCTCGACCGGGCTGCGCGGCTCGGCGAGGATGTCGCTGCCGTCGACGTCGAGGATGCGGATCTTGATCAGCTTGCCGGCGGCGTTCGCCGCGTTCTCGACTTCGATCAAACGGCCGGCGACGATCGCCGCGGCCGACGTCGGGTTGGGCAGCCGCAGCGTGAGCAGCTCCACCTCGAACTCGTCGCCGACGCGGATCGGGCCCAGCGTCGGAAGCTTGTCGTCGCCCCAGATGATGCGCGGGCGCTCGGGGTGCACCGCGGGGTCGACGAACACGTCGATGTGCGTGCCGACGCGCTCGGCAAGCTGCACGCGCTCGTCTTCGTACCAGTACTCCGCTTGCGCGGCGACGCTGGGCGCGGCCGCGATGTGCACGTGCGTTCCGTTGCTAGCCTGTCCTGAGCCTGTCGAAGGATTGCGGTGGCCGAGGATCTCGCGGAACGCGCCGATCGTCACCGACTCCGGCGACATCACGCTGCCCAAGCCTTCGCACGTCGGGCACTTGCCGCGCAGCTGCTGGCCGAGATCCTTGCCGACGCGCTTGCGCGTGAACTCCAGCAAACCCAGCGGCGAGAACGACTGGATGGTCGAGCGGGTGCGGTCTTTGCGCAGGCCTTCTTGCAGCGCGGTGATCACGCGGTTGCGATCGCTCTCCGACGACATGTCGATGAAGTCGCACACGATGATCCCGCCGATGTCGCGCAAGCGCACTTGGCGCGCGACCTCGGTCGCGGCTTCGACGTTGGTGCGCACGATCGTGTCGTCGAGGTTCTTGCCGCCGGTGAACTTGCCGGAGTTGACGTCGACGACGGTCAGCGCTTCGGTCGACTCGATCACGATCGAGCCGCCCGACGGCAGCTTCACCGTGGGCTTCATCAGCCGCTGGATCTCTTCGTCGATCTTGAAGTCGGCGAACAGCTTCTTGCCGCCCTCGTAATATTTGATACGGTCGACGAACTGCGGGCCGAGCATCCGCATGAAATCCTTGACGTCTTCGACTTCTTTGGCGTCGTCGAGCCACACGTTCTGCACGTGCGGCGAGATGAAGTCGCGCGCCGTCTTGTACACAAGGTTCATGTCTTTGTGCAGCAGTGCCGGCGACGGCAGCGCTTTGTACTGCTCGAGGATCCCGTGCCACATGCGAATCAGCACGCCGAGGTCGGCGATGAGCTCCGCGCTCGACACGCCGCCCGCCGCGGTGCGCACGACGGTCGCCATGCCCTCGGGGCGGATCGCTTTCATGATCGTCTTGAGCCGGTTGCGCTCGTCGGCCGACTCGATCTTGCGCGAGACGCCGCTGAACTTGCCGGTCGGCATGAGGATCAAGTAACGGCCCGGCAGCGAGATGTTCGTCGAGACGCGCGCGCCTTTGAGACCACGCGGCTCCTTGACGATCTGGACCAGGACGTCGTCGCCGCGGCTTACCTTCTCGGTGATCGTGTAGCCGGTGCGGCCCGAGGTGACCTCGACGTCGCCGATGTTCAGCGGCGTCTTGTTGATGTCGTCGACGTACAGGAACGCGTTGCGCCCCAGCCCGATGTCGACGAAGCTCGCACCCATGCCGGGGAGGACGTTGACGACCTTCCCCTTGTAGATGGAACCGATGACGCGCTCTTCGCGCTCGACGTAAATCTCAGCGAGACGGCCTTCCTCGAGGATCGCGACGCGGTTCTCCCACGGATCGCTCGAGATGAGGATGTCGGTCGGCAAAGTGGTAACTGGCCTCTCTACGGACGGTCGCGGCCATCGTTCCGCGCGCACATCGCGACGACTGATTCCCCGACGCTTGTCAGCTGCGGCTGAGCTTGGCGAGGGGTTTGCGTCATCGAGCGGGCGCCGCGGGCGGACGCGCTCGTCCTTCGTGTAAATCGTGAAAACTGTTGAGCGCACCCGGACGATCCAACGCGAACCCCTTCGGCTCGACGCAATCGCCCCTCGGATGCTATCAGGCGGGCAGTTCCGGGACGCCTCGGAATGGTCCTTTGCTGCGATGAAGGTCGGGACGATGACGAGCGGGCGGGCGGCCTTTCGCTGGCTGTGGGCCGGGCAGACGGCGAGCGTCCTGGGTACCGCGGTCAGCGGTTTGGCGATCCCGACGATCGCGATCGTCTCGCTGGGCGCCGCGCCGTTCGCCGTCGGCTTGCTGGCGACGGTGCAGTTCGCGTCGTTCCCGCTGCTCGGTTTGGTCGCCGGCGTCTGGGTCGACCGCTGGTCGCGGCGCGCGACGATGCTCGTCGCCGACGTGATCCGCATGCTCGCGCTGGCCACGATCCCGCTGGCGGCGTTCGCGCACGTGCTCGGCTTCGCGCAGCTGGTCGCGGTCGCCGCATGCGTCGGCGCGGCCTCGGTGTTCTTCGAGGTCGCATACCAGTCGCTGGTGCCCTCACTCGTCGAGCCCGAGCGGCTCGAACGGGCCAACGCACAGCTCGAGTTCTCCAACAGTTTCGCGCAGATCGCCGGGAACGGGCTGGCCGGCGCGCTGATCGCGCTCGCCGGCGCTCCGGTCGCCGTGATCGTCGACGCGGCGTCGTACGCGGTCTCGGTGCTGACGCTGGCGGCCGTGCGCGTGCGCGAGACGCACCGCGCCGAGCATCCTACCGAACGTGCGCCGTTCGTCACGGAGCTGCGCGAGGGGATCGCGGTCGTGCGGGAGTCGCCGGCGATCGTCCGCATCGCCGGCGCCACGGCGACGTCGAACCTCGGTATCGCGATGATGATGGCGGTCGGATTGCTCTATTTCTACCGCGTGCTGCACCTTTCGCCGGCGATCGTCGGCGTACTGTTGGCGGTCGCGAACCTGGGGTTTGCAGGAGCGCTGTTCGCGCCGCGGATCGGACGCCGTTTCGGCGCCGGCCGCACGATGACGTGGTCGCTGTCGATCGCCGTTCTGTCTCAGTTCTTGCTGCCGCTGGCGCTGTTCGTGCCACCGCTGCCGGTGTTGTTCGCGGCCGAGTTGGCGATGACGGCATGCGTCCCCGTGTACAACATCACGCAGATCAGCTTGCGCCAGCGGCTGATCCCGAGCGCCAAGCTCGGCCGCGCGAACGCAACGCTGCGCACCGTCGTGTGGGGGACGATGCCGCTCGGTACGCTGCTGGGCGGCGCGCTCGCCGGCGCGATCGGCATCGTTCCGACGCTCGTCGCAGGGGCGACGGTCGCCGCGTGCGCGATCCCGTGGCTGCTCACCGCGCCGATCCGCGCGCTGCGCGCGCAAGCCGCTGCCGCGCGGAGCGCGACATGACTACTCGTCGGTGATGTCGTCCGCCGAATACGGATACGCGCCCAGCTCGTCGAGCGCGATCTTGAGCCGCTGCTTCACCAGCTCGACGCGGCTGCGCGCCCCGACGTCGCCGCCGAACGCCTTCGCCCGCACCGCAACTTCCGTTGCCAGCGCTTCGACCTCGATGCTGTGCGCCTCGAGCCTCTCGAGAGGCGTGGTCTCCTCGTTCACGTCAGCGCTCCTGGGTGCCGTGCGTCATGCCCACGGCTCGAATCGTTTGCGAAACGGTATTCCCTGCTCGTTGAGCCACTGCTCCACCGCGTAGTAGTCGTCGAAGCGCTCCGCGACGAGCTGCAGCAGCTGCGCGTCGGGTTCGGACGCATTCGCCGCGTCTTGCCTGCCCAACAATCGCCGCAGCGCAGCATCCTTTTCGGCCGGACCGAGCTCGAGCAGAAACGCCACGTCGTTGCCGAGCCAGCGGTGCGCCTCGGCGCTGAAATCGTACAGCTCGACGACGAACGTGCCGTCGTCGCCGATCATGGCGGACGACGCGGTCTGCGCGAGAATGCCGCGCAGCTTCACGCGCTTCTCCGCCGTCATGCGCGGCGGGCGGCGTCGCCGAACACGAGCTTGTCTTTTTGCAAGACGATGTTGATCAGGATGCCGACCGCGATGTAGTCGGTCATCAGCGCGCTGCCGCCGTACGACATGAACGGCAGCGGGATCCCGGTGATCGGCATGATCCCGATCGTCATGCCGACGTTGACCGTGATGTGGAACGCGAGCATCGTGACGAGGCCGATCGCGAGCAGCACGCCGAAGCGATCCTTGGCGGCGAACACCGCCCGCAACGCGAAGCCGATCGTAACCGCGTAGAGCAAGAGCAGCACCAGCGCGCCGACGAATCCCGCCTCCTCGCCGACCGCGGTGAAGATGAAGTCCTTCGAGTTCTCGGGCACGAACGCGAGCTGCGTCTGCGTGCCGCGGAACAGCCCCTTGCCGAACCACTCGCCGCTGCCGACCGCGATCTTCGACTGGTTGAGGTTGTAGCCGACGCCTTGCGGGTCGAGCTTGGGATCGAGGAACACCAGCAGGCGCGCGCGCTGAAACGGCTTGAGCAGGTGCTCGCTGGTGAGCACGTACGCCGCCGCGGTTACGACCCCGCCGGCGTAGAGCGCGAAGTCGAACAGGTTCGGCAACCCGATGAACAGCTCGGCGGTGAGGATCGCTCCGATCACGAGCGTCGTGCCGAGATCGGGCTGCTTGAGGATCAGCACCGCGGGCAACCCGACGGCGAGCAGCGGCAGCCACAGCTCTTGGATCTTCCGGTACGTCCCGCGGCACAGCAGCGCGGCGACCGCGATCGCGAGCACCACCTTGGCCGGCTCGGACGGCTGGAACTGGAACGGCCCGACGCCGATCCAGCGCGCGGCGCCGAGCGCCGAATGGCCCTTGAACGTGATGAACACCAGCAGGCCGAGCGTCACGACGTACAACGGCAGCGCCCACCGCCGCCACACGCGATAGTCCAGGAACGCGGTGCCGATCATCATCGCGATGCCGACGGACGCGTAGATCAGCTGCTTGCGCCACTCGTCGGCGAGGTAGGGCTTGTGCAGCGTCGCGGAATGAATGAACACCAGCCCGAGCATCGTCACGAGGACGGGCGCGATGGCGAGCGGCCAGTTGAACCGGGTGTACCAGGGACGTTCCATCAGCTAACGGGACCAAACCGACCAGGAGAAGTTGAGATTCTTCTTCGGTGGATAATCGTATTCCCAGGCTCCATCTTCCGACGTTTTCCGGAAGCGATAGAAATGGAAAAACGTATCCCGAGGGACGTGGCCAAACGGCGTCACCTCGGTGTGGCCCGGGTCGAACCGCGCGAGCGTTAAAAATCCGCCGGCCGGTAGAGTTGCTTCCAACGCCGTGACGGCACGGCGCGTAGGATCGTACTTGGTCAAGTCCGTGACAACCAAACCGCCGCCGAGGTTGACGGCGTTCGCAAAGGCCATGACAGCCGGGCCTGGTACCCCGTCATGGCAGAACTCATTGAGGCAATTCTGCATTGTGACCAGATCGGCCGGCGCCAGGAGCCATGGTGGCGCGGCATACAAATCGACTTGCTCGTAGTGCACACGGATTTCAATTTGTGGCGAAAGGCGCCGTGCGATTGAAATGTTCGCTTCCACCGCATGCCGCCAAGTGTCAACGGCGATATCGAAGATCGAAACATCGATATGGCCCCGCTCGACGCCGTGCGCCGCAGCGGCCTCTACGACCCCGATGATCTCCGGAAAAGGCCCGGCTGCGACCGCATGGTACACGAGCCCGGGATTCGCGATGCGTCTGTACAAATTGGCGGGCAGCATAGCCAAGCCCTGGAACGCCATGTATGCATAATGTGGGCCATAATGCAAGCGGTAGGCATCGACCGCACCAGGCGCGCCATAATCGACGACAACCGCCCGATCTTTGAACGCCCAGAAGATCGGCGCAAACGCAGCATTCAGAGTATGGAGATACTCTTCAGCGGCGAGGCCGCGGCGTCCCGACAGAACGCTTTGTTGGACGAGCCAATAGAGATTGCCCCGCGTGTAAAGACGCATCGATTACCCTGAAGGTGAGGTTGATTCGCGTCTGGCGAACATTCCTCTCCTTCGGTACGCGGTGGACCCAGGAACGCTGCGTCGGTCCTGACATGATCAACAGGCTGCCGCTCTCCAGCGGAAGCGACCGCGTCTCACCGTCGAGGCGATGCTTTAACTGGAATTCTCGAACCGCACCTAAGCTTATCGATGCAATGGTCGGTTCGTTGCCGAGTTCCGCTTCATCGTCCGCGTGCCAGCTCAGGCTGTCCTCCCCATGCCGGTACAAGTTCAGCAGAACACTATCGAAGCGCACTCCCATACGCCGGAGGAGCCGGTCACGAATATCTTTCAATACAGGCGTCCACGGTAGCGGCTCGTTCTTTATATTAGAGTACGTGTAGGCTGCGCCATGGTCGCCGTACCATGCCGTGAGACGTGGAAACGGAATGCGCCGGCCATACATCTTCAGAAACTCTTGACACCACGGAGTATCACCGAGCAGCACGTGGAAGGCGTGGTCGGCGATCCGCGGTTCTAAAAAGTACCCGTCGTAGGTAACAAGACCGTCGCGATCGAGCACGATTCGTGGCGCGAAGTCCGCTTCAGGCGCATCGGAGAGCTTCGGTTGGTACATGGTGACCTCTTATGTACTATACCGCCGAAAAGCCGGGCACACTAGGGTTCGCGCTGGGGTTTGCGCTTGCTTTGCGGCGTTTCTTGCGCGTCGGGCGCCGGCCGCTCGTCGCCGCAGCCTCGGCGACGGCGGGGGCGGTGACATCCGGCTGATGTTCCGCGGCGACCGATGCGTTCGCGCCGCCCAGGTCCAGCGACGGCGCCGGCTCCGGAACCGGCGCCCGCGGCGGGGACGGCGGCGGCGGTGCTTGCGGTTTCGGGCGCGTGCGCATGCCGAGGATCGGGATGTTGGCGAGCATCGCGACCTGTTTTTCCTGCTGCTCGAAGGTCACGTCCATGTTGCTCGTGTCGACGTCGACGTAGCGCGAGATCACCTCGATGAGATCGTGCTTGAGCGCCTCGACGACGTCGGGCGCGAGCGAGAGGTGGTCGGAGAGCAGGACTAGGCGCAGCCGCTCTTTCGCGGTCGCGCCTGACGACGGCTTGCCGAAGAAACGCTGAATGAACTCGAACACTTTAACTACGGCTCCCGAAGAGCTTTTCGAGGAACGATTGATCGCGCGGGACGACGGGCGGCGTGGTGAGCGTGCCGATGATGCGCTGCGCGATCTCGCGGTACGACGCGCCGACCGGCGATGCGGCGTCGAGCGCGACAGGCTCGCCGCGGTTGGTGGAGATGATCACGTCGGGTGCGTCGGTGATCACGCCGAGCAGCGGCAACCGCAAGATGGCGTTGACGTCGTCGACCGAGAGCATCTTGCCGCGCCGCACCATCGACGGGCGCAGCCGGTTGACGATCAGCTTGATGGTGCGCTCGTCGCCGAGCAGGCCGACGACGCGGTCGGCGTCGCGCACCGCCGAGACCTCGGGCGTGCAGACGATGATCGCCTCGTCGGCGCCGGCGATCGCGTTGGCAAAGCCTTTTTCGATACCGGCGGGGCAGTCGATGAGCACGTAGTCGAAGCGCTCGCGCAGCGACGAGATCAGATCGCGAAACGCGAGCGTGTCGACGTCGTCCTTGTCGCGCGTCTGCGCCGCCGCGAGCAGCCGCAGCGCCGGCACGCGCTTGTCGGTGACGAGCGCGTCCTCGAGTGTCGCCTTGCCTTCGAGCACGTCGAGCACGTGGTGGCGCACGCGCGCTTCGAGCCCCATCACGATGTCGAGGTTGCGCAAGCCGACGTCCGCGTCGACGAGCACGACCGTCGCGCCCGTCGCCGCCAGCGCCGCGCCGGTGTTCGCCGTGGTCGTCGTCTTGCCGACGCCGCCCTTGCCGCTGGTGACGACGATCGCGCGCCCGCGCTTGCGCGGAACGGCGCTGACCGCAGGCGCTTCTTCGCGTTGAATCATCTGTTAACTCGCTTTTCCGAAGAGGCGGCCGAAGAACCCCGGCGCGCGCAGCGTCGTGAACGGGACGAGATCGCCTTCGAGCCGGCGCGCGATCTTGTCGTAGATCGCGGCGAGCCGCGATTCCGCCTGCAGCACGATCGGCTCGCCCTTGTTCGTGGTGTCGATCACCTCTTCGTCCTCGGGGATGATGCCGAGCAGCTCCGCCGAGAGGATGTCGGTGACGTCTTCCACCGAGAGCATGTCGCCGCTGCGCACCATCTCGGGGCGCAGGCGGTTGACGATCAGCCGCACCGGCAGGCCGCGCTCGTGCAGCTTGCCGATCACGCGGTCGGCGTCGCGGATCGCGCTCACCTCGGGCGTCGTCACGACGATCGCTTCGCTCGCGCCCGCGATCGCGTTGCGGAAACCGTGCTCGATGCCGGCCGGGCAATCGATGAGCACGTAGTCGCACAGCTCGCCGAGCTGCGTGACGACGTCGGCCATCTGCAGCTCGCTGATCGCCGTCTTGTCGCGCGTCTGCGCGGCGGGCAGGATCGACAGGTTCTCCAAGCGCTTGTCCTTGATCAGCGCCTGGCGCAGCTGACAGCGCCCTTCGACGACCTCGACGATATCGAACACGATGCGCTTCTCGACGCCGAGCACGAGATCGAGGTTGCGCAGCCCGATGTCCGCGTCGACGAGCACGACGCGGTGCCCGCGCTTCGCGAGCACCGCACCAAGGTTTGCAGTGGTCGTGGTTTTACCGACACCACCCTTGCCCGACGTTAGAACGATGCGACGTGCGCTCATAGTGCGATGTTCTCTTTTCTGAGGTCGGCCTCGGCGAAGGGGACGACGACGATGCGGTCGCCGACGATCGATGCGTGCTCCGGGCCGCGCGCCTTGGTGCCGATGTCGCCGCTCGCGATCGCGGTCGCGATGCGCAGCTGCGTGGCCGCGAGCTCCAGCGCGATGACGCGCGCGGCGCGGTCGCCCTGCGCGCCGGCGTGCGCGACGCCGCGCAGCGCGCCGAACACGACGATGTCGCCCGACGCGACCAGCTCCGCGCCGGGGTTCACGTCGCCGATCACGACCAAGTTGCCGAGATTGTGCAGCGCCTGGCCGCCGCGTAGCGTGCCGCGGTGGTAGAGCGTCGCGACGCCGACCGGGACCGCGGGCCTGGCCGCCTGCGGCAGGGTCACGCCCGCGGATGCGACCGTCGATGACGCCACGGCGACCGGGCCGGTCACGCGGCGGCGCGCCAAGTCTTCGCGGGCGCCCGCGAAGTCGGCGACCAGCGAGCGCGCTTCGTCCGACAGGAGGACCTCGCGCTGGCGGCGCGGGCGCGGCAGCGCGGCGACGTCGGTCGCCGTGGCGCTGCCCAGGTAGGCCAAGTCGAGCTCGGCGACGATCGCCGCGATCGCGTCGGCCCCGCTGATGCCGTCGAGCGTGATCCCGAACTCGGCCAAGGCGTCGCGGAACGCGGTGATCTCATCGGCCGGCGGCTCGAGGATGCCCAGGTCGGCGACCGCCCGGCTTCCCCGGTAGAAGTCCGGCCGCACCGCGAACTGCGCGCGCAGCTCCTCGACGGCGGCGCCGAGCGCCCGGTCGACCGCGATCTCCAGGTTGCGGCCGCGGCCGCGCACGGTGCTCATAGGCATCGCTCGGTGATCATGATCGCCCGCCGTTCCGAGGGGCCGGAACCCCGCCCTGCGCCGTCCACACGGAATGCACGAGAAAGTTCTGTTGTCCACATACATCCCACAGATTTCTGCGTTACTAGTGGAGAGTTCCGGACTTTTGCCGAACCAGCAGAGCCCGGCTCAGCCGTAGCCCCGGACCCCGAGGACCGCCCATGCCGTTCCGCCGTATCGTCGTCATCGCGCTCACCGTAGCGATGATGAGTGCCAGCATCCCGGCACCCGCGTTTGCGATGCCGACCTCCTCCGAAGTGCAGCTCGGCAAGGAGTACGACAAGCAGATCACCGACTCGACCGTGATCGTGACGGACCCGCTGATCAACCAGTGGGTCAACGACGTGTCCAACCGGCTGTGGGCGCAGACGGCGCGCAAAGACGTGCCGTACTCGATCAAGGTCCTCGACGTGCCCGACATCAACGCGTTTTCCACGCTGGGCGGCTACATCTACATCAACGAAGGCACGCTGGACTTCGTGCAGAGCGACGACGAGCTCGCAGGCATCATCGGCCACGAGACCGGCCACATCGAGCGCCGCCATGCCGTCACCGCGAACAACAAGGCGTCGATCATGAACGTGATCTTCGGCGTCGCGTCGCTGTTCATCCCGCTGGTATACCGTTTCGGGCAGCTTGCGCAAGCGGGCCTGCAGGCGAAGATCGCGCGCGACGACGAGAACGAAGCCGACAAGTACGGTCTGATGCTGATGTCGCGCGCCGGCTACGATCCCGACGCGATGAAGACGTTCATGGCGCACCTCGGCGCGGTCGACGGCGGCAGTCACGATCTCATCTCGAAGTATCTCGCCGACCATCCGGGCACGCCGAAGCGGCTCGCGAACCTCAACGGCGATCCCGAGCTCAACCCGGCGCTGCGCACCGACGACCAGCGCGTCGCACAAGGGATCCACGACTTCGAGACCGGCCGCTACAACATCGCGGCGATGAAGTTCTCCGACGTGCTCACGCGGCGCCCCGACGACTCCACCGCGCGGTTCCAGCTCGGCCAGGCGCAGCTCGCGCTCGGACAGGTGGCGAAGGGCGAGCAGAACCTCGTCGCCGCGGCCCAGAGCGTCTCGCCGCAGGCCAAAGCGCTGGCCGACGTGCGCATCAGAGCGCTGCGCGACGCGGAGCGCAAACTGAGCCTGCTGCACCCCGACCTCGCCCCGCTGCGCGCGCAGCTCGCGACCGCACAGAGCAACGAAACGCAGGCCTCCACCGCGATCGCGACGCGCCGCCAGCAAGGGATCGATCAGCTCAAGTCACTGCGCTCGCGCATCCAGAACATCGCGTACGGCATCCCCGACTTCTCACGCCTGCAGCCGCGCAAGGACTCGCGGCTCGACACGCTGTTGCACAACCTCAACACGATGTCGAAGTCGCTCGACACCGCGACCGGCAAGGCGTCCGAGACGATCAGTGGCGTCGGCTCGCTGCAGCGCAACAAAGAAGGCGGGCTGCTCAAGGAAAACGCCGACATCCTCACCGAGCTCGCCGCGCCGCTCAAGCTCGACAACCCGCCGCCGCAGGCGCTCGCCACGTTCCCGTCTTACCCGCGCATGTTCGCGTCGGTCGGCGCGGCCGACTCCGACATGGTGCGCGGCGTCGACGCGGCGCGCGCGTCGCTAGCGATCCTCGACGTCGGATTGGGCGATCTCGAGCTCTTCGTCAACGAGCTGCGACACGTGAACATCGACGGTAGCGGCGACATCGTGCTGGCCGACTACCATCGCATCGAGCCGTCCATGACCAAGGCCGTCGACTCGCTCAACAAGGCCGCGGTCGGCGCGACGCAAGCCTCGCAGCTCTTCAACATGGCGCGCTCGCGGCAGCTCGTCACGCGCATCGACATGCTCGGGCTGCAAGAGTCGCCGGACCGCTACGCGACGTTCCAGAAGGCGCTCGACGTGCGGTTCCACACCAAGGGCGTCGACTACGACCAGCTCGCGCGCCAAGACCTCACGCCGGGCGACGTCGCCGCGGCCGCGATCGTCGGCGCCGACACCAACGCCGCGCCGCAGGCCGTGCTCGCGGAGGCGAAGGCGAGCGGCAAGAGCATCGTCGACCTCGCCAACGCGCGCGGCATGTTCTCGCAGTCGCTCGAGATCTTCCTCGGCCTCGTGTACCTCGACTACACGGACGACCCCGACAAGGAAGCGCGCGGTCGAACGTAGCTCCAGGTGAAACGGCGGAGGACGTAACGTCCTCCGCCGCTCGGGGTACGTGGGTGGCGTGAACGCTTCGTCCGCCGCGGCGGCCTTTCAGCGCCTACGCGGATCGCTCAACGTCGACCGGGTGCACGCCGGTGCACGGCGGCCCTTCAAGTTCTTCGTGTGCGGCGACCCGGGGCTGCTGGGCGAGCTGCGCGCGGTGCTGCTGTCGGGCCAGGGCGGCGACTCCATCCCCGCCGACGCCGCCGGCGCGTTCGAGACGCTCGGCACGCAGCGCAACATCGACACCACCGACGCGCGCGCGGTCATTTGCGTGGGGCGCGGGACCGACCGCGACGCGCTGGGGCTCGACAAGCTCTCGGCGCTGCGGCTGCCGCTGTTCGTGCTGATCGTCGACCCCGAGGTGACGGCGCCCAGCGGGCCGGCGCAGGCGCCGGGCGCCGGCGGCGTCGAGGAGTACGTCGTCGACCGGATCGCGATCGACACGCTGCGCGGGCGCTTTCTGCCGCACCTCATCGACTGCTGCCGCGGCATCGAGGTCGCCGTCGGCCGCCGTCTGCCGGCGCTGCGCGACACCGTCGCCGCGAAGCTCACCCGCGACGCTGCGATGAACGCGCTCAAAATCTCCGGCGCGAGCGCGGTCGTCGACCATATCCCGCTCTTGGGCATCGTGCTCGGCGCCTTCGCGTCGGGCGCCGACATGTTCGCGATCACCGGGATCCAGATGACGCTGATGCTCAACATCGGCGCGACCTACGGCCGCGATCCCGACCTGTCCGCGATGTGGGAGCTGCTGCCGGTCGTGGGCGGCGGCTTCGGCTGGCGCGCGCTGGCGCGCGAGATCTCGGGTTTCATCCCGGTCGGCGGGATCTTCATCAAGGCGGCGATCGCGTACGCGGGCACCGTCGTGGTGGGCGAGGGCGTCGCGTACTACTACCGCAACAACGGGCGGCAGATGGGCGTCGAGGACGCCGCGCACGTGTACGACGAGGCGAAGGCGAGCGCGATGACGTTCGCCCGCGACATCCTGGCGCGCTTCCGCCGCAACGGCGACGGCGGCAACGGCAAGCCTTAGCCGCCCGCGAGAAACTCCAGCAAGTCCTCGTCGGTGAGGTGCGCGTACGACGCGCTCAGCGTCGGCCGGATGCGTTCCGCGATCCGCGCGGCGAGCCGGTGGCGAGCGGTGTTGTCCAGCGCCGCGCGGCGCGCGAGGAAGCGTTCGGCCAGGAGCCGGTCCTCCGCCGAGAGCCCGATCTCGCTGCGCGCCGGGTGCGCGAGGTACGCGTCGAGGTCGGGGACCGCGTCGGCCCGGTCGCGCACGACCAGCGTCCCGGCGGCAAAGTCGCCCAGCCGTTTGTTCTCCTTCGAGACGAGCGTGCTGACCGCCGAGATCACGTAAAAACCGAGGAAGGCCTCGGCGATGCGCACGAGGTTGCGGATGATCGCGGCGCCGACGTCGATCGGGAAGCCGCCGTCGCGCACCACCCGCAGCCCCAGCGCGCGCTTGCCCGGGGTGCGCCCCGACCACCACGTCTCGAAGATGATGAACCAGCCGAAGAAGATCAGGAAAAAGATCAGGATCGCGAACGCGATCAGCCAGCCGAACACGTTCTTGGACGCGAAGGGCCCCATGCGCGACACCCCCGGCGAAGCGAAGGCGAACACGATCAGCAGCGCGATCGCGATCGCGAACTGCGCCAGCATGTCCACGACCAGCGCGAGGAACCGGCTTCCCAGCCCGGCGAGCTCGTAGCGGATCGCCACGGACTCGCCCGTACGAACGTCGACGGAGCGAAGCATGTTGCTAGTAGTTCGGCGCCTGCGGCGCGAAAGCGTGCTCGATGCGGGAGCGGCGGTTTGTTTCGGCGCGGCGGGCGCGGTGGGACCGGTTGGCCGCGCTGGTGGACCGCGCGTCGAGCAAGGGCGTGCGCGCGCTGGCGCCCGCGGAGATCGACGAGCTGGCGCTCGCGTACCGGGCGGCGACCAGCGATCTCGCGATCGCGCGGACGCGCGGCGAGGACCCCGTCATCCAAGACCATCTCAACCGGCTCACCGCGCGCGCGCACTCCGTCGTGTACGTCGCGACCGCGCGGACGGGCTGGAGCCGGTTCGTCGATTTCGTCGCGCGCGGTTTTCCGCGCGAGGTGCGGCGGTCGTGGGCGCCGATCGGATTCTGCACGCTGGTGACCGTCGTGTCCGCGCTCGTCGCGTACGGGTCGGTGTCCGCGGATCCCGCCAACGTGCACGCGCTGCTGCCGGGGATGTCGCTGCCGCCCGTCGACCGCGCGCTGCACGACTCGAACTTCGGGTTCGACCGCGCGTTCTCGCCCACGGTCGCGTCAGAGGTCATCACCAACAACGTGCGCGTCGCGGCGATCGCGTTCGCGGGCGGGATGACGGGCGGGCTGCTCACGGGCTGGATCATCCTCACCAACGGCTTGATGGTAGGCGCGCTGGGCGCGATGTACGCCCGGGCCGGTTTCGGCGCCGATTTCTGGGCGACGATCGCGCCGCACGGCGTGATCGAGCTCAGCGCGATCCAGATCGCGGGCGGCGCGGGGCTCGTGCTCGCCGGCGGCTATTTGCGCCCCGGCCGCGCGCGCCGCGGCGACGCGCTCGTCGTCGCCGCGCGCCGGGCGGGGACGCTCGTCATGGGCGTCGCGCTGATGCTGCTCGTCGCGGGCACCATCGAAGGCTTCATCACGCCGCAGCGGCTGCCGATCCCGGTGCGCGGCTTGATCGGCGCGATCACCGCCGTCGGGATGCTGCTGTATTTCCTGGGTTCCGGCGTACGCCGGAACCCGTCGCCCGCGGGCGACCGGCTTACAGCAGACCTCGCGTCTTGACGTCGACGTAGGCGTCGAGCAGCGCGACGGTCAGCTCCGCGGCGGGGACGTCGACGACGAGCATCCCGCGGTTGCGCAGCGTCGCGACGGCGTGCGCGCGCTCGTCGGACAACGTCGCCGCGACGGCGGCGCGGTACGCGTCCCCGGCGTCGGCCGGCGTGCGGCGCAGCGCGCCGGCGATCGCCGCGTCGTTCATCAGCACGACCAGCACGAGATGGCGCGTAGTGAGCAGCTTCGCCGCGCCGAGCACCGCGCTCGACGCGATGGGATCGAACAAGTCGGTGAACAGCACGACGAGGCTGCGCCGCCGCAGCGTGCGCTCGACCTCGAGAAACGCGCGCTCGTAGTCCGCCTCTTCGAAGCGCGGCTCGAGATCGGACAGCACGTCGGTGAGCTGCGCGCTGTGCTGGGCGCCGCTGCCGGGCGCGACGCGCGCCAAGACGTTCGCCGCGAACGCGACGACGCCGACGCGGTCGGCGGCGAGCCGCGCGATCGCCGCGATCGCGAGCGCCGCGCTGACGGCGTAGTCGAGCTTGCGCCGATCGCCGAGCCGTGCCGACATCAAGCGCCCCGCGTCGATCGCGACGACGATCTGCTGCGCGCGCTCCACCTCGTACTGCGCGACCATCGGCTTGCCGCGCCGCGCGCTGGCTTTCCAGTCGATCGAGCGGAACGGGTCGTCGGTCGTGTAGTCGCGCAGGCTCGCGAACTCGCCGCCGACGCCGCGCCGGCGCAGGCGCCGCAGCCCCGCCTCGATCAGCTTCGTGCGCGCGACCAGGTCGCCGCTGCGGTCGAGTGCGGAGAGGTCGGGCATCACGCGCAGCGCGACCGGCACGCGGAACGTACGGCGCAGCTCGACGATCCCCAGCCGCGAGAGGATGCGCGCGTGGTACGAGCGCAGCGCCGTGCGGCCGCGCTCGCGCGGCACGATCGCGATCATCACGGTCGCGCGCGTTCGCGCCGGCAGCGTCGCGCGCGCTTCGCCGATGTCGATCGCGAGCCGGTCGGCCGGCGCTTCGACGATCGCGACGCGCCGTTGGGCCGGCGTGCGGTTCGCGATCTCGTAGCGCAAGACGTCGCGCCGCGCGAGCGCGAGCCGCGGCGGCACGACGCGCACGATCTCAACCTCGCCGCGCAACAGCGCGACGTCGTACGCGATCAGCGCCGCGAACGCGCCGAGCGCGACGGCGACCGCGACCGGCCACGGAAACGTGCGCGCCAACACGTACGCGACGACGGCGAGCCCCACCAGCGCGAGGATCCCGCGCGGCGCGATCCGCGGCAGGTCAGGTCTCCGGCGCGGCAACGCTCGCCAGCACGCGCGTGACGACCTCGTCGGCGCTCGTGCCGTCGAGCTCCGCCTCGGGGCGCACGATGATGCGGTGCGGCAGCACGACGTTCGCGACGTCCTTCACGTCGTCGGGCGTCGCGAACGCGCGCTCGTCGAGGTACGCGGCGGCCTGCGCCGCGACGACGAGCGCGAGCGCGGCGCGCGGGCTCGCGCCCAGCGCGACGTCGGCCGACGTGCGCGTCGCGGCGACGATGTCGTACAGATAGCCTTGCAGCGACTCGGCGACGTGGATCGCGCGCACCGCGCGCTGCGCGGCGAGCAGGTCGTCGCTCGTCACGACGGCAGTGACCCCGGCCGCGTCGAGGTCGCGCGCGTCGAAGCCGGCCACCGCGCGCGCGATGAGCGCGCGCTCGTCGGCCGGCGACGGATACCCGGTGCGCACGCGCACGAGAAAGCGGTCGAGCTGCGCTTCGGGCAGCGGATACGTGCCTTCGAACTCGACGGGGTTCTGCGTCGCGCACACCATGAACGGCGGCGGCAGCGGGTACGTCGTGCCGTCGATGGTGACGTGGCGCTCCTCCATCGCTTCGAGCAGCGCAGCTTGCGTCTTGGGCGGCGTGCGGTTGATCTCGTCCGCGAGCAGCACGTTGGAGAAGACGGGGCCGCGGCGCAGCGAGAACGTCGCGCTGCGCGGATCGAACACCGTCGTGCCGACGACGTCGGACGGCATGAGATCCGGCGTGAACTGGATGCGCCCGTACGACACGCCGAGCAGCCGCGCGAGGACGCGCACTGTCAGCGTCTTGGCCGTCCCGGGCACGCCTTCGATCAGCGCGTGCCCGCCCGCCAGCAGCGCGACGGCCAGCGCGAAGCCGGTCCGCTCGCCGCCGACGACGACGCGCGCCAAACCGTCCCGCAAACGCTGCGCGACCGTCTGCGGGCGCTGCGGTGCCGCGTCTTGGTTTTCCACTATGCGGAGCCTCCGGTCCGCCCTCGCAACGACGTGCGGCGCGGGGTGCGATTGTTCTGCGCTCGGTCCATGACCATCGTTCTCGTGTTCTCCCTGGCGGTTCTCGCTAGCTTTGCGACCGCGACCAGCGCTGCGTCGTCGGCAAGCGGTTGGGTGGCGGCGGCGGCGATGCGCGCCGCGAGCGCGGTGTTCTCGGCGGTGCGCGGCGCGCGCTCGAGCGCGCGGCGTGCCTCGGCGACGAGCGCGTCGCGGGCACGGTCGCGGGCGCGCGCGCGCTCGTACAGCGCCGCAACCGCGTCGAGAAACTCTTCGGACGTCGGCTCGCGCGCCGCGCGCAGCCGCACCGCCGGGCCGAGCGGGACGATCCCGTACAGCAGCCACAAGAGTCCGGCCAGCGCGATCAGCGCCAGCGCGACCAGCTCCGGCGTGTCGAGCGCGCGATACCACGCCTTCTCGACGATGTCGCCGCGCACCGCTTCGTCGAACGCGACGAGGCCGCGCCCGCGCGGCCGTGCGGCGAGAAACGCAAGCCGCGCGGCGTCGCCGCGCCCGAGCGCGCGGTTCTCGAACGGACCCGCGTTCGCGACGCCGATCACCTCACCGCGGCCGTACCGGTAGCGCACGACCAGCGCGCCCGCGCGGTCGGCGAGCAGCGTCTCGACGCGCACGCGCCGCGCCGGGGGCGCGCGCTTCGCACCTTTGGCGCGCTTGGGGGCTTGCGGCTTCGTCGGGGCGAGCCGCCATGTGCCGCGGTCACCCAGCGCGCCGACGAACGCCGCCCACGGACCGCGCAGCTTGCCGTGCTCGGGCTTCACGGCCGCGAGGTACACCGGGTCGTTGTCGACCTCGTCGCGGCCGGTGCTCGGCGTATTACCGATGTCCACCAACCGACCGCCGCCGCGCACCCACGCGCGCAGCGCGCTGCGCTCCCCGGCGTCCCATGATGACGGGACGCCGTCGTCCGGAAAGGCGACGATCAGCGTGCCGATCCCGCTGTCGGGCAGCGCGTCGTGATGGAGCCGGAAGCGCGCGACGTCGACGCCTTCGCGGCGGAGCAGCTCGTACCACGCGCGATAGCCGCCGAAGCTGTAGTCGTCGCTCGCGTGCGTGGCGGCCTTGGGGCTCTCGGGCTGATGGCCGAGCAGCGAGACGCCGATGACCGCCGCGAGCGCGACGCCGGCGATGACGAGATCGCGCTTCACGCCGGCGCTACGACGCGGTCGTACGACTCGCGCATGCGCGTCACCAGCGCGGCGTCGGCGCCGCGGTCGCCGAACAGCGCGACGACGGCGTCGCGCGCGAGCGCGTCGAACGCGGGATCCCGCACCATGCGCCGCCACTCGCCCGGCGTGCGCGCGGCGTCGTACCGCACGCGCCCGCGCTCGTCGAGCGCGCGCAGCGCGGACGCCCACAGCAGCGCCGCCGCGTCGTGATGGCGCCCCTGGGCGCCGGCGGCGAGCGCGCGCGCGAACAGCGTGCGCGCGTCGGCGTCGTCGCCGAGCGCGAACGCGTCCATGCGCGTGCGGTCCGGCGTCGTTTTTGCGCGCCTCCCCTTGGCGAACCGCACGACGACGATCGCAACGAACGCGAGCAGCGCGACGAGCACCGCGATCCCGATCACGGTGGTGAGCGTCTGGTTTCCGAGCACGTGCCGCAGCGGTTCGGTCACCCGCCGCCACAACGCCGATATCGCGTCGCCGAGCAGCTCCAGCCACGACTTCTCGCCCGGCCGCTGCGGCGCGATCTGAAAGCGGCGGTCGGCAAGGATGCGATGCGCGACGTCGCGCGGGTCGCCGTGCGGCCAGGGCGACGTCATGACGCGGATGCGGATGCGGACCCGGTGTTGGTTGCGGTCGCGTCGAGCACGGCGTGCAGATCGGCGCCCTCGGAGCGGTTGCGATAGTCGACCGCCGCGACCGCGCCGGCGATCGTTCCGAAGGCGACTCCGGTCGCCGTCGTGAGATACGGCTCCGGCAGCAACACCCACCACATGCCGGGGCCAGCCGACAGCCCGCGCAGCAACGGGTCGAGCACGAGCGCCGGCACGAACGACACGATCAGCAGCGCGGCGCCGAGCAGCCACGTTCGCGCCAAGCTCGCCTGGCGGCAGCGCGCGACGGCCGACACCAGACCGCGCCACGGGCTCACGCGCTCGAGGATGACGTTCGCGTACGCGACGCTGGTGACGACGAGCAGCGGGACCAGCGCGCAGGCCGCCAGCCCGAGCCCGACCACGGTGACCGGCAGCGCCAGCGATCCCAAGACGAACCCGGCCGAGAGCGCCGCGAACGCGACGACCACCGCGATGCCCACGAGCACGACGATCAGGACGGCGTAGACCAACAGGAACGAGCCGAGGGACCGCCAGTAGTCGGCCACCGCACGTCGCAGCAGCGCGCCGAGGTCGTCCGGAGCGGCGGCGTCGCCGCCGACGCGAACCAGCGGCGAGAACGTCAGCGCACCGACCAGCAGCACGGTGACGAACTCGAACGCCATCGCGGCGCGCGTCGTGTCGTGCCCGCGCGTGACCGCGACGATCATCGCGTCCGGCGTCGCGGTGATCGCGACGATCGCCAGGACGATCCGCCAGCGCTGCACGACCAGCGTCACGGTGCGGTCGAAGATCTCCGCGATCGCGAGCGGGCGGGCCGCGATCATTGCAGGACCGGCGGCGGCTCCGCGGCGATGATGTCGAAGCCTTCCCGCCGGATGCGTATGTCGACGGCGAACACCACCACGAACGCGGCGACGATCCCTTCGAGCAGCACGCTGCCCACGCCGAGCACGGCGAAGTACAGCACGCTGACGTGCGTGAGCACCGTCAGCGCGATCGCCACCGCGATCAGCGGAAACGTGCCCACCTGGCTGACCACGAACACCACGAGCCCGCCGGCGACCGTGCGCCAGCGGATGCCGCGCGCGAACGCGCGCCGCAGCGCCGTCCCGATCGCTTCGATCGGGTTCGACGTCTCGGTGACGACCGCGACGGACGCGATCTGGTACGTCATGAAGACCCACGACAGCACCACGGCGATCGCGGAAAGAACGATCACGGCGCCGACGACGCCGACGACGACCGCGGCGATGAACTGGTGCAGCCCCACCAGCAGGCCGGCCAGGACCGCCACGAGCAGGTACGCCATCGCCAGCGGCAGGCTGGTGACCGACCCGATCACCGCGAAGGTCAGCGCGACGACCACCTGCGGGAACCAGCGCTGCACGCCGAGGCGGTACGCACTGCCGAAGCTGATGCGCGAGCCCGCGTAGGCCGTCGCGACGAGCGACACGATCGCGCTCCACATCAGCAGCCGCGCGACCATGCTGACGGCGAGCAGCAGGAACGTCAACCCGTTCGACCCGCCGTCGCGCGAGAGCGCCTGCGCGGCGGCCTGGCTCTGCGCGGGGTTGCCCGCGGCCGAGAAGACGCGTCCCATGTCGCTGAAGACCTGGCCCGAGTTCGGCACGACGAGCGCCTGGAAGACGACGAGCGGGACGAGCACCGCCGCGAGCACGGTGACGATCGGCACGAAGTCGCGCACGAAGAGCGTGACCGCACGGTCGAGCAGCTCGCCCGCACCCAACGGACGCAATTCCGAGTGCCGGATCTCCGTGTTCTGCACGCGGCGAGAGCGTTCGCGCGCGCGCGGCGCGAATCCCCGGCGATGGACCTCGGTCGAATCGCCGGGTTGTGGCGCTACCCCGTGAAGAGCCTCGAGGCCCAGCCGCTTCGGCGCGCGACCGTGCTGCCCGACGGCTTCGAGGACGATCGTACGGCGGCGCTGGTCGTCGAGACACCGACGCACGCGCGGGCCGGCAAGCCGTACCGCGGCAAGGAATCCGCGCGCCTGCACCTCACCGCCGATCCCGCGACGGCCGCGTCGTACGCCGCCGACGCCGGCGTGCTCGTCTCGCTCGACCGTTCGAGGCCGCGCTGGTTCGACGCCGGTCCGGTGTCGGTGCTGGTCGATCTCTGGGTGCGCGACGTGGAAGCGCTCGTCGGCGAGCCGCTCGACCCACTGCGCTGGCGGCCGAACGTCTACGTCACCGCCGCGCCCGGTTTCGCCAAGCGCGAGGCCGACGTGGTCGGCGCGACGTTGCACGCCGGCACCGTCGTGCTGCGCGTCGTCGCCACGATCAAGCGCTGCGTGACGCCGACGTACGACGTCGCGACGGGCGCCGCTACGCCGCTCGTGCTCGAAGCGGTCGCGGCGCAGCGCGCGAACGTGGTGGGCGTCTACTGCGAGGTCGAGGTGCCGGGCGGCATCGCGGTCGGCGACGGCATCCGGCTCGCGTGAGCGTTACGTGCCCTTGGCGCCCGGCAGCAGCGCCGATGCGTGGCTCTCCGCGACGAAGATCAGCGCGTCGAAGCGGTCGCGCTCCTTCGACACGTTGAAGAACGCCGTCTGATTTTGCTCGTCGTACATCGCGCCCGGCTCGCGGCTGAGCGTTCCGCCGTCGAGCCAGACGGTCAGCGGATCGCCCGCGCGCAGCCCGTGCAGCGAGAGGTAGAACTGCGGACCGACGTCGTTCAGCACGGACTCGAGCGTTCCGGGCGGCGCCGGCGTGACGGTCTTCGTCCATGACGGCCCGCCGAACGCCGTGATCGTGCCGCGGTCGAACGCGAACCCGATCCGCACGTACGCCGGCCTGAAGTGCCGGCGCAAATGCTCGCCCATGGTGACGTAGGACGAAGCGTCGGACGCGCCGATGTGGCCGTTGTGCGCCCAGAGCGCGAGCTTGGCGTGCGGGTAGCGCGTCTCGGCGAGCCACGCGACGTTTTCCGCCATCGCCTCGTCGCGCGCGACGAAGCCGTACGCTTTGGGATCGGGGTTCATCACGATCGAAGCGAACTGCTCGACGACGCGCACGTCGTGCGCGACGTCGGCGTCGGGATGCAACGGCGCGAGCAGCCCGGCGACCGCCGTGACGCTCGTCGCGCACGCGCGC
>DASZBS010000108.1:0-8569 GCA_035943995.1 Candidatus Elarobacter sp.
ACAGCATGAAGCAGGACCGCGTCTCCGAGGGCGCGCTCGCCGAATATCTGCGCGAGCGCTTGTAAACCAGACCGTCAGTTGAAGCCCATCTGCTCAACGTACGCGGTGCCGATGCGCTGCGTCATCGCCTCGTCCGCATAGATGTAGGCTGCGCCCTCGGAGAAGAAGTTGCCGAGCATGTCGACCTCGCAGCCGCCGACGAGCAAGCGAAGGTACATCGCGGCGGGGACGCCGAGCTCGCTCAACCGTTTGTCGAAGCTGATCGCCCAAGCGGTCGCGTACGTGTAACCGCTGGCCGCCGACTGCCAGTGCGGCGAGTGGTCGGGATGATGCGGGTCGAGGATGTTGATGTCGAAGTCGACGCCGTCCGAACCGACGTGGTGCGCGGCGACGTGCGCTCCGATCAAGCCCCTCCCGCCGTTCAATGACATTGCATCCGGCGGGAAGTACACGGTCCCGAAGCCGCCGAGCGGCGGACGCTTGACCGCGGTTCCGGTGATCCATTGTTTCGCGCCGGCGGCGGGCTGCCAGAACGCCGCGAGCACGACCGTCGGACCGCCGTCGAGCTTGATCGAGATCCAGTCGCCGCAATAAAGCGGCGTCCCCGCGGTGGACTGCGACAGCGCACTGCTGATCGCCGCCGCATCGCTCGGCGGCGGCGCCGTCGGCGGCGGCGTGGCGGGTTGCGGTGGCGTGATCACTTGCCGGTCGAGCCACAGGTTACCGGCGGTGATGCTGTACGACCGGTCACCGAGCACGATCGTCCCGCTCTCGACGTTCAGCAACGGTTCGGCGAACTCGTACGAGCTCAATCCGCCGCCGAGCGTCGCCGATCCGGGCATGCCGGGTCCGACGTACCCCGACTGGCCTTCGAGCACCAAGCCGCGCTGATTGGTGAGGTCGAAGTCCGCGCTGAACGTATCCCCGTCGGAGTCGATGCCGCTCGCGTGCACTGTGTACGGCGCTCCGGGAGTTCCCACGGGCGCGCCGCCGGCGCCGCCGGTGTAGGTGGCGCGAACGTGCGTTATGCCGAGCAGATCCGCGAAGTTGAGGTCGTACGCGTAGTCGGTCACCGGCGCGATGGTGAGCCCTTGCGCCGAGCCGGGGTCGGTCGACACGCCGAGTCCCACCCCCAATGCGGAAACGTACCGGTCGTCCGAACGCGTGCCGATGCCGGCGTACCCGACAACCGCTTCGATCGGGAAGCCGGGGGTGCCGAGGTTCTCTCGCAACACCTCGATTTGGATGGTGAACTGCTCGTCCGCCGACTCGACGACGCCGACGTAGTACCACCATTCCGTCTGAAATTCGTCGAGCAAACCCAAGCACGCGGGCGCACTCACCGGCGGGATGCTCCAGCTCGGGCCGGGGTTCCGCGGCACGGTGAACCATGCAGGCGGGGAAAGGTCTCGGCTCATGCGAGCTCCATTGCAGCAAGGGTTTGGAGCGGCAATCGTAGCTCTTATCGGCTCCCGAAGCAACCCAGCGGAGGAAGGCGACCGACCGAGCGCCGGTGCATCTGGGTCGAAAGAGCGTTTTTGACGTGAAGGAATGATGCTGTGAAGCCGACCGTCGCGCGCGCAGCGATCAGCAGCGCGCTTGCCGCCATGATGCTCGTGGTCGCCGTATGGGGCACGCGCGCAACCGCCGTCGAGCCGGCGGGCGTGGTCGTTCCCACGCAGCACAACGACAATCAGCGCACCGGTGCGAACCTCGGCGAAGCGCTGCTCACCCCGAAGCTCGTGCAGTCCGGAATGCACGGCGTCGACCGCGCCGTGGACGGCATGATCAATACGCAGATCCTGTACGCGCACGGCGTGATGGTCAACGGCAAGCCGCGCAACGTCGCGTACGTGACCACCAGCGCCAACTCGGTGTACGCCTACGATGCGGACGTCATGTCGAACGGCCTGCAGGACGGTTTCTTGTGGCGCGCGCCGCTGGTGGACCCGGCGCCCGCCGTCGCGCGCGGCATCAACGCCACCCCGGTGCTGGAGTTCGCAAACGGCGGTGGCACGATCGACGTGCTCTTCAGCACGGCGACGAACCCGGTGCCGTTCCCGAAACTGGGCGGCGGGACGTTCTCCGGCAACATCGGCTCCGAGCTGGCGCTGCGAAAGAACCTCACGGTGCACTTCTACCTCGTCAAGCTCGATCTCGCGACGGGGAAGTTGGGCTCGCGGACCGAGATCGGCGACGTGTCGATGGTGCGTGACGACAACGTGCCGATGAAGTTCGATCCGAAACAGGAGAACGACGTCGCGTCGCTGCTGTTGGACCACGGTTATCTCTACGTGTCGTTCAGTGCGCGCCAGAACGAAAACGTCTCCCAGTACTACGGCTGGATGCTGCGGTACAAGGCAACGGACCTCAGCTTCGCGGGCGCGTTCAACGCTGCGCCGCACTCGTGGGACTGGAAAGGCGCGCAGCTCCCGCAATACTTCCCGACGGCGTCGCGCGCGACCGGGACGGCGTGCTACGGACCCTCGGGATGGCAGCCCCCGGCTCCCGAGCCCGCCGCGCACGGCGCTCGTCACGGCAATGCAATGCACTCCGGTGCTGCTGCGACCGGGATGCAACCCGTCGGACGGCTCAAGCCCTGGGATCCCACCTGGACGACGGATCTGTCCGCGATGGCGTGCACCGGCGAAGGCGCCGGGATCTGGCAAGGCGGCGCGGGTCCCGCCGCCGACCGCGACGGCAACGTGTACGTGATAACCGGCAACGGCCACTACGATCCGAAGGAGGGCTCGTACGGCGACAGCATCGTTCGGCTTCACAGCAAAGGCGCCGGTTCGTCCGCCGCCGACTTCGGCGTCGACCGCTCGTGGGCGCCGCCGGCCGAGGTGGACACCGACGAGCAAAACGACGTCGACCTCGGCTCGGCCGGCCCGCTGGTGGTCGACGGCCTGGGCCCTGCGAAGCGCGTCCTCGTCGGCGGCAAGACGGGCGTCTTCTACGTCGTCGACGGTCAGCTTTCGCTGAAGCAGTCGATCGTGGCCGGCGACGTCAACGGCGTTTCGAGCGCCGAACAAACGTGGATGCGATACCAGACGTGGGAGGAGGGGCCGCACCTTCACGGTTCACCGACGTACTGGCGCGTGTTGCCGAACAAAGCGTACGTGTACGAGTGGGCAGAAAAAGATTACCTCAAGCGGTACGACTTCGATGCCGCGCAAGGCAGATTCACGTTCCCCCACCCGGGCGTCCCGTGGAGCGCGAAAGCGCAGATCCTCGCCCCGCCGTGCGTCCTCGACAAGATCTTGAGATGCCTCAACGTGATGCCGGGCGGCATGCTGGCGCTTTCGGCCAACGGAACGAACGAGGACAGCGGCGTCGTCTGGGCGATCGTGCACGGGTATTTTCCGTGGACGGCGGACGCGATCTACGCGTTCGACGCCAAGAAGCTCGGCATGCTGTGGCACGACGACATCGGCGCCGTCCCGCACTTCGCGGGACCCACCGTTGCGGACGGGCACGTGTTCGTCCCGACCAACTCGATGCAGTGGCGGTTCACGATCTACTCGCCGGGGCGTCCCCTCACGCTGCGCGCGCCGAATCGCGCACGTTCGACGTCGTTCGACAAGCCGCTCCTTGCGCTCGCGAAGGCGCGGACGATGTCGATGACGAGGTCGCATACGGCGGGCATCAGCGTCCCCGATTACGCGGCCGATCCGGCGTTCCGCGCGCGTTTGAGCCTCTCGAACGTCACGCAGGCGCTGCCCCCGGGGATGATCGTGAGCGGGTCCTACGCAGCAGTCGGCACGGACACGTACCAATGCTCGAGCGCGTCGATCTGCGTGCACGTGAAGACCGATGTCACGCGCATCGCGCACTTTGACGATCGAACGGGGGTCGGCGCGGAGATCCCGCTCAAAGACGCCTGCTCGTATCCCGCAGCCGGGGTCGGCGCGCCGATACTGCCGTCGTCTCCGGATTGGCAATTTCTGAAGAGCCCGTGTCCGGCGTTCGGGTCCGCGTCGTACGTCGGACGTGCGTGGTCCGTGTTTTTGCCGGCCCCCTCGGCCCTGCACACGGGAGCGGTTCCGTTCGTTGCGATCTACTACGGACTACAGCAGGGAGCGATCTAGTAGCGAGCGAGCGTATTGCTTGAATGCTAGGTGTCCGGCGATAACGGCGACAAGCGGGCGAGGTGCGCGGTGTAGCGAGCTTCATCGACCGGGCCGCCTCACGCCGGACGCCGGCGCTCTTCGCAGCGCTCGCGCTCGCCGCATGCGGCGGCGGGGGCAGCGGCCCGACGTTTACGTCGATCCCACCGCCGCCGCCCGCGGTGCTCGGCGTCAACCCGCTCGTGCTGAACCCCGCCGGAACGATCCTGTTTGGGATCGTCCCCACCGCCGCATCCGCTGCGGTACTCGGTCTGGTGTCCGTCGACTTTCCGCCCGACGCGTCGACGCCGGGCACCGTGTTGCTCACCGGAAAAGCAGGCGTGACGTCGTCGGTCGCACGCGCCGCGAGCGGCGAGCGCCGCGCCGCCGCCGCGAACGCGCGCGGGGCATCGCGTCCGCACGCCGTCACGGTGCGCGCGGTGTCCGGACCGCCGCCGGTGGGGACGCGGCAGTCGTTCTTCGTCGCCGTCTCGTCGACCGCGGGCGGCCCCGTCGTGAGCTACACGCAGTATCCGTTCACGCTGGTGTCGACGAGCGCGCACGCCGCGGTCTGGATCGAAGACGCGAGCGTCGCCGAGTTCGCGCCGGCAAGTAGCACGTTCGCGAACGACGCCGAGAGCGCGTACGCGGCCGACACCGCGGCGATCGGCCCGGCGACGTACACCGACACGGCAGTCGGGCGCACGACCAGCGTGCCGTACTGTGACGGCACCGGCAACCCGGCCGGCACGGGCCCGTTCTACGCCGCGCCGTACGCGTACGTCAACGTGCTCGTGGTCGATCCCGGCACGCTGGGCCAAAACGTCGGCGGCGAGTTCGCGCCGACCGACACCTTTGCGCAAGCGCACCTGAACTGCGACACCACGTCGCCCCACCGCCACAGCAACGAAGGCGGCTTCATCGTCGCGGCGATCACACCGACGGCGAACGTGCACTACCACGTGCAGCAACTGCTCGCGCACGAGCTCACGCACCTGATCCAGTTCGTCGACCAGGTGATCGTGCTCGGCCGCGCGGACGCCCCGCCCGCGATCAAAGAGGGCCTGGCCGAGCTCGCACGCGACATCACGCTGGGCACCCCGGACCTGGGCAACGTCGCCTTGAGCGGACCGCACGACTTTCTGCCGCGCCCGCAAGACTATTCGATCCTCGGTTTCACGGGCGCGCACGGAAACGGCAGCACCGGCAACTCCGGCGCCGCATACTTGCTGATGCGCTACGTCGCCGACCGCTACGGTTACGGCTTCGTCAGGACGTACATGCAGAACGACCCGCTGACCGGCACGAAAGGTTCGTTCGACGCGCTCGCCGCCGCCGCGGGCGCGCCGTCGTTCGCGGCCCTGTTCCGCGATTTCGGCGCGACGCTCGCTGCATCGGCGGCCGGCGCGCCGCCGCAACCACCGTACGCGTTCACGAGCATCCAGTTCGGCCACACCTACCAAAACGTGCAAACGAACGACGCGCTCGCGGCGACCGTCACCGTCCCGCCGGTCGGCACCGCGGGCAGTGCACCGTTCGCCGAGAACCAGCCGGCCACGATCTACCCCGGCGGTATCGCGCTGTTCAACGTCTCGAACCCGGTCTCGCAAGCCCAGCTCTTCGTGACCGAAGCGACGAAAACGCTCGGAATGGACGGCGTTATCGCGTCGCGGTAAACGTGCTACACTACCGGCATGGATGCCGTGACGCAATATGCCTTGGCATATGCGCTTACCACGTCGGCCGGAATTCGCGCGTTACTTCCGCTGGCGGCGGTGTCGGTCGCCGCGCACGCCGGCTGGATCCATCCGGCCGGCGAGTTCGCGTGGCTCGGGCACGCGGCCACGATGTGGATCCTGATCGCCGTCGCCGTCGTCGAGATGGCGGCGGACAAAATCCCCTTCGTCGATCATGCGATGCACTTCGTCCAGGCCGCGGCGAAGCCGGCCGCGGCCGCGATCGTCATCGGCGGAACGACCCATCCGCATGGAAACGAAGAGCTCATCGTCCTCATGGTGGTCGGCGCGCTCAACGCGCTCGGTATTCACGGCGCCGTCGTCGCCGCACGTGCCGCGTCCACCGTCGGTACCGGCGGGCTCGCCAATCCGGTCTTGAGCACGGTGGAGGACACCGGCTCCATCGCCGGCGTCGTGCTCGCGTTCATCGCGCCGTTCGTGGCGGCGGTCCTGGCGCTGATCTCGAGCGTCTTGCTCGTGGTCTTCGCGCGGCACGTGTACCGGCGAATGCGCGGCGGCTACGCCGCGACGCGCCGTTAGGCTCGGTATCGCCCGGCGTTATCGCGTCGCGCTAAACGATTACAGCGGAGCGGTCATCCCCGGTAAGAACGCTTTGCACCAGACCACCTTGCCGTGGCCCGCTTGAACGACTTTGCTCCAGAACGTGCACAGGCCGGTGATCTCGGCGGAACCCATCTTGAGCCGCAGGTCACCGCGCGTCAATCCGGTGATGATGACGTCGGTCGTCGCAAGATTCGGCAGCGTGCCGTCGGCCTTGAGCCTGCGAATGACGTCGTCTGCGTGATTGGCCGGATTGTCGCGCCACCGGAACAAGTTGACGTGATCCGTTTGCTGCCAACCGTTACCGATCATGATGACGACGAGCTTGCCGTTGGAGGCGTGGTGAAGCGATTCGCCTGCGACTTGCAACGTCCCGAGCGGGTCGTAGCCGCCGAACTTCGTGGTCGTCGTGTACAACGTCTCGATAGCCGGCAAGCTGTGCTTCAGAAACTGTTCGCGCTCGAGCCGCAACCGCAACGGATTGTTCAAATCCGGCGGCGGTGTCGGCGCGCTCGCGACGAAGAGCGGCGCGACGCTCGCACCGCTGTCGGTGATCGGCAGCAGCTCGACGACGGCTCCGTCGCCGGCACACGCGAGGATGGCGCTCGCCGCCTCCCGATATCGCGGCCAATAACCGGCGGGGATCGTGTTGCCGGCGGCGACGAGCAGCTCGACGCGCGCGCCGGGCGGGAGCCACGCCTTGATCCCGTCCCACTCCGGTTTGCACGTCACGGTGGGCGGAGGTTCGCTCTGCGCCCGCGCCGGCCCGACCGACCATGGGACAAATAGCACGATCGCCAGGCTGATGATGCCGACAGCCCGTTTGGCGACCGCGCCCCCGCTCGCTTGCTCGCTCATTCTAGTTAGCAAGTTCGCCCCAGCCGTTTTCCTGTCCCGCTAGCGTTTCAAGACAAGTTAAGCAGGACAGTCCTCGCCTGTGGATAGGCCAAATGCCCTTGAAACGTTGAGACCCGCAGTGGATAGTCGAAAGTACCCCAACACGGTACCATATATGCCCGGCTCAATCTGTTGGGGGAGAAGAGCGTGCCTGGATGAACGGCGGAACGGTCAACCCGAGCACCAACGGCAGCCCGCCCGATCCCGACCGGCGGGTGTCTTCGGTTGGCTACGTCGCGACGGCGAGTAGCGCGGCCGACCGGCGAGCACGCAACGAGCACGTCGCCGACCTGCAGGAGCGGGTCGAAAAGTGCGAAGAGAGCTGCAAGAACGCTCGGGCGCAAATCACGGCTGCCGAGGAGCGGCAGGATTCGATCCCCGATCATCACCGCGGCTGGCCGCTGCAGATCGTCGCCATCCTCGCGCTGATCAGCGTATTCTTCGAGTACATGCCGGCGTCGCTGTTCACGCAAGTGTTCACGAGCGCGACCACCAATTTGCAGCTGCACCTTCTGACGATCGTGTTCACGATCATCGGTGCACTGCTCGCAGTGGTCTTGGGCGAGCTCTTCCGCCGCACCCGCGAGCCGGTGCGGCACCATGTGCGAGAGACCGTGCTATTCGTGATCGTGGGATTGTTCACGCTGGGCTTCTTGACGCTCGGCTACGAGCTGCGGCTTGCGTTTACCAACGTTTCGCACGACGCCCTGCTCGCGATCTCCGCGCCGGTAGAAGCGTTGGCACTCACGGCCGTCGCAGCCATCGGCATCGCGCTCACGGTGGTGAGCAGCTATTTCCGCGAAGGCTACGAAGCGTTCCAAGTACGTTCGTCGCTCTCGCGTTTGCGCCGGGAGCTCGCGACCAACGAAGCGCACCTCGGAGCGAATCAGCGCGATCTGAAGCGCGCGCTCGGTTCGGCTGCGCACGACGGCGAACGGCGCACGGCGCATGCCGACCCGGCGCCCAGCGAAGGCACGAAGCCGGTTTGAGCGGCCGCGCCGGTCAGGGCGCGCGACTACTTCCCGTCAGACATCCGACGCCTCACCCGGCACCCTGCCGGGCCACCTCGGCGACCGGCGGACGGCTCAGAAATCGTCGTCCGGGCTGCGCGTGTCCGCCGGCAACCGCTGGAAATAGTTCGCCCGGCGCGAGGACTGGATCGTGCGAAACGCGATCGGCTGCTGCGCGAAGTTGAAACAGTCCGACAGGTCGTCGGCGCGCGCGTCGGTGTAGCCGAGCGTGCCCAGGCCGAACGTGGTCTCGGTG
>DASZBS010000109.1:0-3495 GCA_035943995.1 Candidatus Elarobacter sp.
ATGCACGCGCGCGTGAACGAGCTCGCGCAAGGCTCGCACGACATTGCGGCGGGCTCGCGCCGCCAAGCCGACGCCGCCGTGTCGGGTTCGCGTTCCGTCGCGACGCTCGACGGCGAGATCGTGCGCTTTCACGAGCTGGGTCAAGATCTCGCCGGCTCCGCGGACAGCGCGTTGCGCGAGGCGCAACGCGGCGGCGACGCGGTGCGGCGCGCCGCGGAGTCGATGGTGTCGATCGGCACGCTCAGCGCCGGCGCCGCGACGGCGATCGACGCGCTCGAAGAGCGGTCGGCGCACGTCGGCACGATCGTGGCGGCCATCGACGAGATCGCGGACCAGACGAACCTGCTGGCATTGAACGCCGCGATCGAGGCGGCGCGCGCGGGCGAGCACGGCCGCGGCTTTGCGGTGGTCGCGGCGGAAGTGCGCGCACTCGCGGAGCGCTCGCAGAAGGCAACCAAAGAGATCGACGGCATCCTCGCCGCGATCCGCGCCGACGCGCTGCGCGCCGCCGGCGCCGTGCGCGAGTCCGCGAAGGCGACGTCGAGCGGCGTCGAGGTGACGCAAGCGGCCGACGCCGCGCTCGCGCAAATCCGTTTCGCCATCGAGGCAACCTCGCGCATCGCCGGCGACGTCGCGGCGCGCGCCGCGCAGATGCGCGCGGCGTCGACCGAGCTCGCCGAGCGCATCGCGTCGGTCGCCGCGGACGCGGAGAAAAACGCGGTCGGCGCGTCGAGCCAGCAGGTCGTGACGGCCGAGATCGACCGGCTCATCACGACGATCGCAAACCACGCGCAGCAGACGGCGCTCACGATGCAGCAGATCAGCGCCGCCACCGAGCAGTCGGCGGCGCAGCTAAAACGCGTGGACGCGTCCACGTTCCACACCCGCGAGCGCGCCGAAGCATTGGACGACGTGCTCGCGGCGTTTCGCTTCACCGCGTTCGAGTCCGCATGGACCGCACCGCCTGAACTAGCCCCGCACGGAGGAACTCCAGCATGATCCGCACTTGGTCATTTGCCGCGCTCGCGGCGTTCGCGGCGCTCGGCGCCGTCCTCGCGGTGCGCGCGCCGTCGGACGCGCTGCCGTCGTTCTCCATGCAGACCGGCTTGCAGTGCGACGCCTGCCACACGTCGATCCGCGGCACGAACGATCTCGGGCAGGCGTACCTGCGCAACGACCTGCGCCTGCCGAACCTCGGCACCGGCGGGAAGCCCGTCGTCGCCGTGCGCGGCGCGTTCGCGTACACGAGCGAACCCGATGCGTCGAACCAGTTGCCGAAGGCGACGCTCGACGAGCTCGAAGTGTTCCTAGCGGCGCGCGTCACGAAGCAAGTCTCGGTCGCCGGCCAGTTCTACGTCGTCGACGGCGGCCAGATCGGCGCGGTCCGCGAGGCGTGGGCGCAGTACAGCACGCGGGGCTCGTTCGGCGGCGCGCCGGTTCGCTTCACGCTGGGTTCGATCACGCTGCCGCTGCCGGTCGATCCCGAGACGTTCCGCCAGACGAGCCAGCACTACGCGATCTACGATCAGACCGTCGGCGCGAACCCGTTCTCGATGATCGACCCGCACAACGCCGCGACGATCGCGTTGGGCAACCCGGTTCGCGGCTCGAGCGCGACGTTCGTGGCAGCCGAAGGACACGACAAACAGTCCGGTTTAGCGCGCAACGGCACCGACCGCATGATCCAAGCACAAGAGGCGATCGGGGGCGTCGTGCTCAGCGCGTACGACTACACGGGTGAGCGCCGGCTCGGCGACATCCCCGACGCGTTCACGCGCCGCGGCGTCGGCGTGAACCTCTACCGCGGCCGGCTCGCCGTCGAGACGGTGCTGCAGACCGGTTACAACTCCAGCCCCAACGGCGATGGCATCGGAATCTCGTCGAGCGGCGGGTTCGCGCAAGTGCGCTGGCAGCTCCCGCGCGGAACGTTCGCGATCGTGCGGTACGACGGCGTCAACGACTCCAGCGGCGGCTTCGCGCGCTCGCTCACGATCGGCGGAACGCGTTTGCTCTCGCGCGGCCTGGCGTTCGAAGCCGAGGACGTGATCGCCCGCGGCGAGCGCACGACGCACACGCTCAACGCGGCGCTGCGCTTCGGCGTGTCCAACACGCGTCTGGGTTCCGGCGCCTATTAAGCGATAGCGGTCGCAAAAGCACGAGCACGGAGCCTACACGTCGAGCCCGACGGCCAACGCGACGCCGAACGTCTTCGCGAGCGCGGTTCCGTCCATTGTGAGCAACATCACGCCCGCGTGTTTTACCCGGGATGACGCGATGTATGAATGATGTCTGAACCATCGCGGTTGCTGTTCTTCATGCGATCCTCACAGTGTGTTCGTAACGTTCACGCCACACTGCTGCTTCACAGGAGGGTCCGTATGGTAGAACGTTCCGTCGACGCTCGGATCGTCATCCGATGAGAATCATCGCGAAATCCGGCGCGGCGCTTGCCGTGGCGGCGCTATTGGCCGCATGCGGCGGAGGCGGCGGCACCTCACCGGGCGGCTCGACGATCCCGAACCAACCCGGCCGCACCGCGCAAAGCACTCAGTCGCTCGGCGTGACGTTCGCCGGAACGCAGACGCTCGCGAAAGTTCGCCGGCCGCAAGACCTCTCATCCGTCCCGGTCACCGTGACGGTCGGCGGCGCCGTCGTCGGCACCGGCACGCTCGACAAGGACGGCCACGCGAAGATCACGTTCACGGTTCCGGTCGCACCGGGCAGCACGATCACCATCACGGCCGGCAAGCTGACGGTGACGGCGACCCTGGCCATGGGCGCGCAAGCGACGGCCGTGCTCATCACGATCAACGCGGACGGAACGATCAGCGTGAAGAGCGCGGCGGATCCGGACAACAAGGGCGTGGTCGATCCGAACGACCCCGAACAGGAAGACGAGACGGAAGACAACCACGGCAACGTCACGTCGGTGACGGCGAACAGCGGCAACGTGTTGCCGGCGAACGCGCCGTTCACGCTGACGCGAACCTGCACGACGATCACTCTCACCCCGGCGAGCCCGGCAGTCGCGTTCCTCAAGTTCGAGGAAAAAGGCTCCGACGACGAAGACGACAACGCCGGCCGGGTGAAATTCGACGGCCCGTTCACGGGACCGCTGTCGTTCGCGATCTCGAGCGCGTCCGCGCGGCTGCACATCGAGATCTTCGACGCACAGCATCATCGCCTGATCGAGGTGAAAGCACCGATCAGCGCGTTCACGAGCGGCACCGCCACCGGCGCAAGCCCGTGCCCGTCCCCGAGCGCAACGGCATCGGCTTCACCCGAACCGAGCGAATCGCCACACGCATCACCGAGCCCGACCGCGTCGCCGGGGCGCTAACGCGTCCCAATCGCACAACGGCGGCGAGCCTCACAGGCTCGCCGCCGTCGCACGTCATCTAACCGGTATGGCCCTATTTCCGCTGACCGGGCTTCGGCGTCGGTTTGACGGCACTTGACGCCACACTTCTGGCGCCCCCCGTGGCTCTTAGCCCC
>DASZBS010000110.1:0-70510 GCA_035943995.1 Candidatus Elarobacter sp.
CGCGAGACGGCGCGCGAAGCGCTGAACATGCAGATCACGCTGATGATCGTCGAGCTGGCGCTGGTGATCTCGATGGTGCTCGTGATGGTCGACAACCAGCTCGCAGGCTTGTCGTCCTCGTTCTGGGTGCTGCTGTGCGGCGCGATCGCGTGCGTCGTCGCATCGATCGTCTTCGCGATCACCGGCGCGACGCGCGCCGCGCGCGGCGAGCTGTACCGCTACCCGCTCGCGATCCGCTTCGTCAAATAGCCCGGCAACGGCGCGCTTTACGCGCCGTCCACGCCGCCGCCGTCGTCGACCAGGCCGATGGCGCGCACGTTGATGACGTCCACGCCCTCCTCGGCGCCGTCGTCGGTCAGAAAGTCGATCCGGGCGTCGAACGTCGTCGCGGGAGGCGTGTCGGCCTGCGGACGGGCGGGATCGTTGGTCTCCGTACCGAGCCGGATGTCGTGCGCGACGTAGTGCGCGACGTCGGCGTCGACCGCGAGCGCGTAGCGCGCGTTCGCGTCGTAGGCGTCGAGGAACGCGCCGAGCGTCGGATACCAATGCGCCACCTTGACGGCCGGCGTGACGAACGGGTCGTTCGAAAGAATGTAGCCGCGCAGGTCGGTGATCGGCTGGTCGTCCATAGGCTCAGTCGATTCCCCATCCGCGCGCAGGCTACGCGCGCTTGGGAACGATCACGAGCACGATCTCTTCGGCGGCGTCGACACCCGCGAGCTCATCACGCACCAAGCCGGCGATCTGCACGGCTTCCGCCATGCCGGTGAACTCGCCGATGCGGCCTGCGCGCAGCAGGAAGACGTCCGGCAGGGCGCGTCCGACGTCGCCGAACGCGGTGTGCTCGTCGATCGCCCGCGCGAGGGAGCGCTCGACGTCGGCCACGCGGGTCGCGTACGCGAACGCGCCCGGCAGGACGAGCCGCACCACGCCGCGCGCGTCGACCACCGCGCTCTCTTTTGCCGAGGCGATCACCGCGAGCGCGCCGGTGCGCGCGACGACGCGGGCGTCTTGCTCGCGTACGCCGAGGTGCGTCGCCGCGGCGGCGAGCTGCGCGGCTTCGTCGGCGACGACCGCGTGCTGCGCGCCTTCCACCAGCGCGGTCGCGCCCGACGCGGTCGCGCGCACGCGGTTGCGCGCGGTGTCCACTTCGATTACGACCTCGACGCGGTCGGGTGCGGCGCCCGATGCGACCGCCGCGTCGATCGCCTCGCGCCGGATGCGCGCGAGATCGTCCGGCGTGGGATCGAGCATCGTGCGCTCGACGACGTCGCGCACGAGCGCGAGCGCCACGCCTAACGGCGAGATCACCTGCGCGTCGCGCGCGATGCGGTGCGCGAAGCCGAGCTCTTGCGCGGCATAGGGAACGATCGCGGCCGCGCCGCCGCCGCCGCCGACCAGCACGACGTTCGTGCGGTCGAGCGCGTAGTCCGCGATCAGCTCGTCCAGCGTCGCGCGCAGCCGCGCCGTCGCGCGATCGAGGATCGCGTGCGCGAGCTCGTCGGCGCTGAGGCCGAGCGCGGCGCCGGCGCGCTCGCACGCGATGCGCGCCGCCGCGGCGTCACCGTGCGCGAAGGCGTCGCGTGGGACGACGCCGAGCACGTTCGCGGCGCACGTCGGCGTCACCGCGATCCGCGTGCCGTCACGCGCGACGAGCGCGACGAAGCCGTCGCCGAGCTCCGCGCGTGCATCGGCGAGCAGCGCGGGATCGGTGAACGCGGCGTAGCGATAGCCGGCGATGTGCGCGGAACGCGGCCCGACGTCGACGATGCGGCCGCCGGCGACGCGCGCAAGCGAGCCGCCCGCGACCGCGATCGTGCGCACGTCGAGCGTGCGCAGCAGCGTGCGGTGGCCGCCGATGCGCGCCGGGCGCATCTGCGGCTGGCCGCGCCGGATCACCGAGCAGTCGGCGCTGGTCCCGCCGACCTCGATGAAGATGCCGTCGGTGACGTTCTCGTGGAAGAGCGCGCCGGCGATCCCCGCCGCCGGCCCGGACAGCATCGTGAGGATCGGCCGCCGTTCGACTTCGGCGACGTCCATCACGCCGCCGTCGCTGCGCATGATCATCAGCGGCGCGGGGATGCGCGCGTCGGACACCGCGCGCGCGGTAACGCGCGACGTGCGCAGCATCCGCGGCAGGATCGCCGCGTTGAGCGCCGCGGTGCGCGTGCGCGCGCGCAGGCCGTACTGCGTCGACACCTCCGCCCCGCTCGTCGCCGCGAGCCCGCGGTCGCGCGCCGCCGCGACCAGCGCATGCTCGCGCTGCGGCCGGTCGACCGCGAACGGCTCGCTTACGGCGACTGCTTCGACGCCGGCCTCGCGTAGCGCATCGAGCACGCCGGCGTCGCGCCCGTCGAACCACACCGGCGCGAACCGAATCCCCTCAGCCAGCGCGAACGGCGCGAAGCGCGCGAACATCCGCGCGACCGGCCCGCCGAGCGACACGACGCCGACCTTCGCGACGTCGCCTTCGAGCAGCGCGTTCGTCGCCTGCGTCGTGGAATGCGCGATGAACGCGATGGACGCGGGGTCGATCGCGTGCTCGCCGAGGAGCCGTTCGAGCCCGGCGACAATCCCCGCCGCGACGCCGTCGGGATGGTCGTGCGTCGTCGGCACCTTTACCGACGCCACCATCGCGCGCGTCTCAGCGTCGACGGCGACGACGTCGGTGAACGTCCCCCCGACGTCGATCCCGATCCGAAGCCGCGCCGCGGAACTCAGCCGAGCAACTCGTCGACAGCGAAGACGACGTCCGGAAATGCGGCGAAAGAGATGGAGTCGCCGCGAAGCGCGAGCCGGTACGACGCGTACTCCACGCCGCGAGGGTCGCGATACATCTCGATGCGTTCATTTCGAACGTCGAGAACCCAATATTCGACGACGTTCGCCGCTGCGTACGCTTCGAGCTTCGGCGTACGATCCGAGATCAACGACGACAACGCTACCTCGATGACGGCGTGTACGTCGTCCGGGCGAGGCAATCGCCTTGTATAGCGGTCGCCCTCCCCGACCAGCAATGCGAGATCCGGGTTCAGCACCACATCCTCGCAAAGAATCAGCGGCATCTGACCCCAGCATATAACCTCACCCCGGAGCCGCTCTCTGAGACGCTCGCCATGATGCCACAGCATACCAGCATGCTCGTGACGCTGGGGCGGTGCGAAGCTGACCAAGAATCCTTCGACCAGCTCGACGCGCTCGTCGCCGGCAAGAATGCCGAACTCAGCCATCTTGTCGTACTCGTCGGCCGAGATTCGGCGGACGTTCCCGTGCACGATCATGTGACCCATACGTTCACTCAAGCCTCATGCGAAGGTGCACGCAGTTCAGTCGAGCAGCTCGTCGACGGTGAACACGACGTCCGGAAAGGCGGTGAACGCCACCGTGCTTCCGCGGAGCGCTAAACGGTATGACTCGTACCTTCGTCCGAGCGGCTTAGTGTAGATTTGGATTCCCTGCTTTGCCACATCGACGATCCAGTATTCGGGAACTCCGGATTCAGCGTAGATTTGGAGCTTCTTGCCTCGGTCGTACCAGAGCGACGAGTCAGCAACTTCAAGCACGGCATATACGTCACGTACCCGCGGTAAGGTCGCCTTATAAAAATGGCCTCGATCGATGAGGAGCGTCACATCGGGCTCCAGCTCCGTCCTGTTCGACACGACGATCGGCAACTGGATCCACAAGACGATGCGACGACCGAAGCGTTCGCCGAACAACCGAGTGAGGCACCCAGTCGTCCCTGCATGCGGAGGATTATGCGGCGGCGAGTGACTGATCAGCACCCCTTCAACGAGCTCAACCCGCTCGTCCGAGCCGAAGATACCAGCATTTATCATTCGGTCGAAGTCGTCGACTGTGATGGGCCTTCGTTCGTATCGGACTACCATGTCACGCATAGGCTACCTCGCGTTCATGATCGTCACATTGCCGAGTCGTGTCCATACTCAACCGCCGCCCGCGCCCACGTCGCCGATCTCAACGATCGTGCGCATCACCATGACGACCCGACCGTCGCGCGCGTGCTGCGCGACGAGCGAGCGGATCGCGGCGTGAAGCTCGTCCGCTTTCGGGCCCTCCTTCGGCAGGTATGACGAGCTTCGCGCGCGTGCCAGCACGCCGTCGACGTCCTGCAATTGCTCGTTGCGCACCTCGATGCGGCGCTTCGTATGCCAGCCTTCGAACGCCGCAAACGCTTCGAGCCCGTCGGCGCGGCGGCGTTCGGTTTCGTCGAGCTGGTACGCGCGCACGAGGTCGCCGTACACGGCGGTGAACGGATCGTTCTCGTCGCGTTCGTTGTAGATTGCCGCCGCGCGGCCGCCGGGGCGCAGGATGCGGACGATCTCGCGCAGGGCCTTCGTGTGGTCGAACCAGTGGAACGCCTGGAACGCGGTCACGAGATCGATGCTAGCCTCGCCCAGTCCCGTCCATTCCGCGGTGCCCGCGATCCACTCGACGCGCGGGTGCGGCTCGGCCGCGTCGCGCATCGCGGCGTTGGGTTCGACCGCGAGCACCTGCGCGCCGCATTCCGCGAGCAGCCGCGACGAGATTCCGGTGCCGGCGCCGAGGTCCGCCGCGAGCACGTCGCGCGGATCGCCCAGCCCGTCGAACAGCGCGTCGAGCGCAGCCCCGGGATACGACGGGCGTCCCGCGACGTAGTCTGCGGCGCGATCGGTGAAGCGTTCCGTGAAGCTCATGGGTGTCCGTCCCGGCGGATGATCCTCATTGCCGGCAGTATACGCCGGGCAGCCGACAGAACCACTGCACGTTCGTCTTCCGGCGAACGTCGATCGAGGAGGTGACCCTTTGAGCCGCTATTGCACCGTGGCCTTCACCGATACCCTGATGGCCTGGAACAACGACCTCGGGTTCCATGTCGAATCCGGCGATCACCACAGCACCTTTTATTTTCGGTTGCCCGACGCGTGGGGCGCCTTCTCCGACGCCGAGCTCCAACGCCACGTGTTCGCCGTCGCGCAAAAAATGTACGTGGATCTGAACGCGGGCTTTCGGGCGGCCGAGCCCGACGACATCAGCTACATGCTGGTCAAGGCGACGCAAACCCAACTGCTCGACGCCGCCGCGGCCGAGGCCAAGCCCTGGCTGAAGGCAGCCAACCCCGCGGTCTGGGAACACACGCCTTGCGTGGTGGTCGACGACGACGGGTCCTACCGCAAAGTTACGCGCGACGAGCTCTGACGACACCGTCATCATCGGTCACGTCCGCGAGCTCGGCTTCAACGCGGTCGCCAGCTCGTCGTAGAGATACGTCATCGTCTCGATGCCGCCGTAGAACTGTGACAGGTCGAATTTCTCGTTGGGCGCGTGGATCGCGTCGTCGGGGAGGCCGACGCCGATCAGCACTTGCGGCAGGTGCAGGATGCGATCGAACGACGACACCGGGCCGATGGTGCCGCCGGTGCCGATGAACACGGGCGCTTTGCCGAAGCCGAGCTCCATCGCGCGCGCGGCGGCGGCGACCGCGGGATGATCGCGCGACGTCTCGACGGCGCGCACGTCGCCGTGCGACGTGATGTCGACGCGCACGCCTTTGGGCGCAGTGCGCTGCACGAACGTCGTCACGGCGTGCTTCACCGCTTCGGGATCTTGGTGCGGCACCAGCCGCGCCGTCAGCTTCGCCGTCGCGAACGACGGGATGATCGTCTTCGAGCCCGCGCCTTGGTAACCGCCGTACACGCCGTTGACCTCGAGCGTCGGGCGAAACCAGATCCGCTCGAGCGGGAGGCGTGACGTCTCGCCCGTGAGTTCGGGGACGCCGAGCGCGTGCGCTTCCTTGGCGGGATCGAACGGCAGCGCCGCGATCTCCGCGCGCTCCGTCCCCGACAGCTCGCGCACGCCGTCGTAGAATCCGGGCACGACGATGCGCCCGTGCGCGTCCTTGAGCGCGGCGATGATCTGCGCGAGCGCTTCCAACGGGTTCTTCACGATGCCGCCGAAATAGCCGGAGTGCAGATCGGTCGCGGGACCGCGCACCGTGATCTCCCAGCCGACGAGCCCGCGCAGCGACGTCGTGAGCGACGGGACGTCTTCGGCGAACACGGCGGTGTCGGACACGACGACGACGTCGCATGCGAGCCGTTCCTTCTCGCGCGCGAGAAAGGGCTCGAAGTTCACCGAGCCGACCTCTTCTTCGCCTTCGAGCACCACCTTGATGTTGAGCGGCAGCTTGCCGTTCACGCGCAGATGCGCTTCGATCGCGGCGATGTGCATCAAGCACTGGCCCTTGTCGTCGACGGCGCCGCGGCCGTACAGCTTGCCGTGCCGCACCGCGGCGTCGAACGGCGGCGAGGTCCACAAATCGAGCGGATCGACCGGCTGCACGTCGTGGTGGCCGTAGATCAGCACCGTGGGCGCGCCCGGTGCGCCGAGCCACTCGCCGTACGCGACCGGGTTGCCGGCGGTTTCGAGCACCTCGGCGGTGAGCCCAGCTGCTTGCATGCGCGCGACCGCGTGCTCAGCGGAGGTCCGCACGTCGGCGGCGTGATCGGGCTGCGCGGAGATCGACTCGACGGCGATCCAGGCTTTCAGCTCGGTGAGATAGCGCTCGCGGTTGGCGCGCACGTGATCGATGAGGGCGTCGGCGTGAGGGGCGTCCATATCGCTCCCTTCGCCGACGCCCGTCCCGGATGCTTCGGTGCGCTCAGTTCCAGGGCGATGCGGCCGACGCGGCCGACCGCGTGCCCTTATGCGCGCGTGACCCGGACTGCGCACGATCGTCCGCGAGCGTGCCGGAGTCGACGGCGTCCTCGCGCGGCTCATCGAGGTCGATGCGAACACGCAAGCGCCAGGCTCCGAGCACGATCGCGAAGTGCGTCGCCATGATCGTCATCGTCATGCCTCCCGCGTCGACCACAGCCGGACGCTGGCGACGGCCAGCGCGACCGCGATCGCGCATTCACCGAGCACACGCCCCCACACGCTGAGCGGGATGATCGACGAGTTGCCTTGCGGCGTCGTGCCGCCCAGCCATGCCATCGGATTCAAGAAGTTCAGCGCGTAGATCACGTCGTGCAGCCAGATGGGGAAGGAGTGCGCGTGATAAAGCCCCGCGAGGATCGGGAACACCCCCCACGCCAAACCGGCGATGAGCGCGCCGCGGCCGGGCAGGCGCGCCGCGGCGACGGAGATCACGGCGTACCACATGAGCGCGCCGCCAACGGCGAGGGAGGCGCTGCGCAGAACCGCCGGCGCGTCGAACGTTATTATCGGAAAGGCGCCGAGGATCGCGACGCCGGTGACCATCGCCACGAGCAGGATGACATATCCGATCACGATCGCGGCGACGTCGATGCCGACGAATCGCGCGGCGACCTCGTCGCGCGGCGCCGGACGCGTCCAGATGAGCGCGGTGGTGTTCGCGGCCTCCGCGCTGAGGCCGGGGGCGACGAGGGTCGCGATGAGGAGCGCGCCGATCCCCGCACCGGCCGCCAGCATGCTGAACGGCAGGTTTCCGCTGTTCCCGTTGTGGCCGTGACCGGCATAGAAGCTGATCGCGGTGATCACCAACCCGGCGACGATGATTGCCGTGTACCAGATCAGGATGCGCCGTGTGCGCAAGATCTCGACGTATTCCATCAGTGGTTTCCCCCGTCGTCGACGGCGTCCAAGAAGAGGTCTTCCAGCGATCGGTCCACCACGCGCACGCCGACGGCGCCGAGCGCGCCGAAGCGCGCGGCGACTGCATCGGCGCGGCCGTTCGCGTGCGCCCGCACGCTGGTTCCGACGCGTTCGATGCGCATCGCGGGATCGAGCCCGGTGAGCTCGGGGACGTCGCCGGCGAACGTCGCTTCGACGACGCGCGATGCTTCGCGCAGATCGTCGATCACGCCGGCGACGACGACCTTGCCGTCGCGCATGATCGCGACGCGGTCGGCGGCGCGGTCGATCTGTCCGATCTGGTGTGATGAAATGAGGATCGTCGCGCCGCTCGTCGCGGCGTCGACGAGAATGTCGAGCACGACGCGCTGCATGACGGGGTCCAGGCCGCTGGCCGGCTCGTCGAGGATCAGCACCTTCGGGCGATGGACGAGCGCGAGGATCAGCGCGAGCGCCGTCTGCTGGCCCTTCGAAAGCTTGCCGGCTTTCTTGCGCTCGTTCAAACGAAACGTCGCGACGAGCTCTTTGGCCCGCGCGGCGTCGAACGCCGGCTGCGAGCGGCGCGCGTATTCGATATGTTGCGCGACGGTGAGCCAGCGATAGAGTTCCGGGCGCTCCGGCACGTAGCCGAGCTTCGCGAACGTGTGCGCTCCGAGCGGCGCGCCGTCGAACCGAACTTCGCCGGCGTCGGCGCGCGCGAAGCCGAGCAGGCATTTGAACGCCGTCGTTTTGCCGGCGCCGTTGCGGCCGAGCAGGCCGCAGACCGAGCCTTCCGGGACTTCGAGCGACACGTCGTCCACGGCGAGCACGTCGCCGAAGCGCTTGGTGAGGCCGCTGATCGCGATCACTTCGTTTCCTCCGGATAAAAGTGTGCGATCGACGCATCGGCGATCGTACGAACTTCGGTGTGGGTGATGCCGAGCGCGCGGGCCTGGCGGACGGCGTCGTCGACGCCGCGCGTCGCAACGTCGGTGGCGACGCGGCGCGCATCGCCGAGCGCGCCGTTTTGGCTGACGAACGAGCCGCGGCCCGGAGCGGTCGCGATCACGCCCTCACGCTCGAGCTCGCGGTAGACGCGGGCCACGGTGTTGGCGTTGAGCTTGAGGTCGAGCGCAAGCCCTTTCACGGTGGGGAGCCGCTCGCCGGGAGCGAGCGCCCCGACCGCGATGGCGCGCTTGATCTGTTCGGTGAGCTGCAGGTAGAGCGGGGCGCCACCGTGCGGATCGACCTGAAAGAAGGCGGGCGGCACGGGAGTTAGATTCTGACGCCCCAGCCGCCGAAGATGCTGGAATCTCGCGGCGTGCGGATCAGCGTGGGGCCAACGACGGGCTGGGCGGGCTGCGGGCGGCGGATCGGGCGGACGGTCGTCGTGTTGAACATTGTAGTGGCTGCCTCTCAGGGGCTGCTGGACTTGTGCGGGTTGTACCAGTTGTCTTAGTACGCTTACACTTGTACCACCTGTACTAGTACGTTGTCAACAACCTGGGAAAAAATTCGCGGCCATGGGGCGGGTATAGGGTCGATGGGTAGAGTAAGCGTCTCGGCAAACCGTCCGCACAGACGATGGTGTTTAGCCGGTGGAACTGGCAACCGGCACCCCACTGCACCATCAGCCCTTCGTACGATGACAATCTATTGAGCGGTCCCGCATCCGGGGGAGGCAGAGCGAATGGGCGATATACCCGCGCCAGACAATTACGTGGCGAGGCTAGATTCTGAGTCCTTCGATATCATTGCGGCAAGGCTTCGTGAAGTCGTGTGGAGGGATTCGCAACTGCCACGCTTTATTCGCGAAGCGAGCGGACGGATCGTATCCACCACCGCGGCGGGTGTCACCGACGGTGAACCAGAGAACTACGCACCCGCGCTAAAGGCTACATACATCGCGGCTCAGGCCCTACTATTCAACATTCAAAACTTTGAGCCGCCATCACCGCTCTCGCGCACTCTCGACGTTTCAGCTGGATTCGTTTTCGCTCCGGAAGCGGGCTCTTCAGCCTTCTCATATGGGCCATGGTGTTTCGGCGTCGTTATACATTGCGACGCTGCGGAAGGCGCGATAACGGGACCGATTAACTTTGGAACCACCGCGGCTTTCGGCAGCGTATTTCCTGTATTTCTTATCAATGCGCCCGTAGAACAGCACGTTCTCCCCGCGATAACTTGGCCCGCTTCAGGTTCGTGCTCGCTGTGGGTAACGCCGCGGGGCACACGCAGATGGGGCGAGGGGCTCCTGACCGCGCGCCATGTCGTGGAAAAGAATTTCGACGCGGTCGATGTTACACCCGTTGGCGGGTCAGCGGTGACCACAAGCACTGTGGAATATACCGCATGCACTATTGACGCCGCGGTCGTGGACGCAAGCGGGGTAGGCTGGCCGACGGGCGTCTCGCCGGTTACCATTGTCGGGTCCGTTGCTTCGCCAGTGGCATGTGGCGCCACGATACAACTTGAAGGAAAAAACACGACGGCTACGGGCTCGATTCTGCGCATTCATCAAGACGTGCTGTTCGTCGGCACTCTGTTCGGACAGCGCATCATAACCGACGTCCACGGCGTCCCGGGCGACAGTGGTGGCGTCATCCGCGTGCTGCCATCACGCGAGCCGTGTGGTGCGTATCTTGGGAGCTTCTTCAGCGCAGGGGAGGGAACGCCGAAGCACGGGATCGCACAGAGTTTGTATCAAGCCATCGAATACTTCGAGTTGAACGCCTTTCAGTAGGAGCAACACCAAATGAGCAACGAGGACCGCAATGATGATGTTGTTTTTCTCGCTCCGGAGTCCATCGGCACCGCAACTGTGGCGCCGACCGTAGGGAAGTACGGTGAAGAGCAGCAAGCCGGCCCGGTCGAAACGGTCCGGAGGTGGTTACGACTCAAACCGGTAACCGTGACCCGCGACAAGCTGCAGCAGGAGCTCAGCAAAGTTCGTGGACACATTGGGCTCATTTTGACCGACTTGGGCCCAGACGGCGAACATGGTTTTAACCTAGAGGAAGTCACCGTCGGCATCACGGTCAGCGCAGACGGTCACTTCGGGATCGCGACAGTCGGCGCCGAAACCACGCTAGAGCTGACCTTTAAGCGCAAGTAGTTTCAGCTACCATTCCCGCGTCGCGCTAGGCATCCGAGCCTGGGCGGCGGTGCGTTACTGCGCCGAGCCGCGGTCAGGTCGAGATGAGCGCCCCTCGCGCGAGCACGGTTTCGATCGGGGTGGCCGGGTCGATGCGCACCTCGTTTCCGCGCATGAACATCGCAACGTAGCCGACGTTTGCGTAAGCGCTCACTCGCGAAGGCCCCACTCTTTGAGCATCGGCATCATGACGTCGTCGAAAAAGGCGTCATAGGCGGATGGTACTATCCGCTTTGGCGCGGGCTTTATGTCCGTATAGTGATCGATGAAGGTTTGCAGCCGGCATGTGCGCGCAAAGCGGTCCGCATGCTGAGATTTTGCTTCTAGTATCTCGCCGAGCGGAAGAGCATGGTAGTGTTCCGCGGCGAGAATCTCGAGCTCATCGATGTCGATCACATGAAGCCCGCGGCACTCCGGTAGGCCGCCGTCATTGCGTAGGGCATCTTCGGCGATCGCGTTCACGCCGTAAAGACCCGGAAGGCGTTGTCCCGCGACAATGATGGCGTAGACACCATTAAGTTCCTCATGCCTGCATGGGAAACCAAAACGACCGGCTCGGAGATCCCTGATCGTGCGTGAAATCTGTCGCCCGTTCGCGACGATGATGCGCCGAATGTCCCCGGTCAAGGATTCACGGTTGCGATCGATCAGCGTCGTCTTAAAGTTTAACCGAGTCTTTGCAGCTTCGACCACGACCAGTCGCCGTGCTTCGTCAAGCACTAAGAAGTCCGACGTTCGTGACTCGCCCTTCCCTGAAGCGTAGCTGCGCTCGCGCGACATCGTACTAACTTCAGGGTCGACGATTCGCTCCAGCAGCGTGTCGACGTAGTCCTCGAAAAACCGGCCATACATAGCAGAGAATCGTTTTGAGTTTGACTCTTCGCCATGGCTCTTATAGGCATCGAACAGTGCGAAATAGAAACCCGCAGCGAGTAAGTTATCGAGGGTCGCCGGAAGCGGGCAAACGACGCGGTCGCCGTCAATACTAATGAGCGGATGTCGGAGAAATGGTACAAGCGATGCGGACGAGTAATCATGCTCGCACGCTACCAATTCATCGCGAACGGCACTGAGCGGGCTTATGAACTGCGCGATCCAACGACGTAGCGGCTGCGGATCTGCGAGCGAGCGCTCTAGATCGCTGATTCGAATCACGGAAGAGGTCCGCTTCGAGAAGCGGCGTGTTGCATTCACCAGATAAAGTACGAAGAAGGCCGTGCCAACAATGTACTCATCCACAGTCATGTGCAGCAGCCGGACGAAATCGCCTCGCACATCGATCCAGTTGTCGACGCTTTTCCCATCCGCTTCGTCGGCCCACCGTAGAAATGTGAACGGGCGAGCGAGCAATGATGTGGTATCGCCTGCGGGAATGATCGCTCCGCGCAGTTCGATGTCGACCAGATCCTCATCAGAAATATCAGGTTTGATAAGCCCCTGGTGACTTCCGAACAGCTCATTCACGACAAGCATTAGCTTGACCAGTGTCTCGACAAAGTTGTCGTCACCCGGAGGCCCGTCAGTCGCGTGCAGAAGTACGAGCCGCAGCAGCATCGCGATTCCCTGCTCGTGTATGAGAACGCCGCCCTCGTCGACCAACTCTTCGACGCGCACGAACCATGGTGTCGTGCTTCTCGGTCCAACCAGCGCTAGCCGAAACCGCTGCTCGGGCGGAGTCCGGCTGTCCGAATTGTCATAGTGCATCGCACTGAGCTGCCCGAGACACGTAATCGCAGCAGCACGCGGTAGCTTAGCCGCGAGTCTTTCCGCACACGCCTCCAAGCCGTTCTGCGACCTAAAGACTTTGCTATGCGGGATTAGCACCAGCCTTGCGCTGGGCGGAATGTCAGACCGCATCAACTATAGGGACCTCCTTTGCGATACCGGTGGATGCGCCCACAATGCTGATCCTCTTTTTTCGTTGGTGGAGTCGCTTTTTCAGTGAAAGGGCACGCATCGTCAGGCACGTCGCTTAGGAAAATCTACATCACTTTCACTTGCTCGACGCGCTGGCACCTGCTATAATCTTGCTACGCGCAAACGCGCCAACAATATAGCGACTCGGCCGGTGCTAGTAACACCGACCGAGTCCGTCACCCGATGGGATCAGCCACCGAATGACAAACTCACGATTCGACGCGCTCGCGTCGAAAACCCGGTCGCGCCGCGAACAGCAGCGTCACACCAACCGCGGCAGCGTCGCCTTCCATATCGTCCGTGTTATCTGGCTTACCGCACTATTCGCCCGTCGTGAGTCGGTGACCATCGCGGACTACCAACGCCGATTCGGCGTCTCGCTGCGATCGTTTCGCCGCGATGTCGCATTGCTGCGCCAAGCTGGCTTCTACCTCGAGACGAACGCGGTCGGCAATTACCGCATGGTCTGCTTCGACGTTGATTCCGATGCGCCGTAGCACCTACGTCGACGCACCACGGGAGGTTCGCCTGATCTGGCTCTCCGCGCTTCTCCTTCGGGACGATCACGCATGCTTAGCCGACTACCGCCGGCGGTTCGGTCTCTCCATGTACGCAGTACGCCGCGACGTCAAAGACGTGACCCGAGTGGGCCGATATTTGGGCGAGTATATCTGCATCCAATGCGTCTGCTGATCTACCTGTTCATCACGGAGCACCTGTAGCATGAACGTCGTACCATTCAAGGCTCCGGCGAAGTTCGCTCGATTCGGCATCGATTGGACGCGACAGGCCAGAACCGAATCCGAGCGATCGCTGCGCGAGGCATTTCTCACCTACGAGGCCTCGTGCGGTCCGAACGGACTGGTGTCCATCCTCCTGTTGGCCGTCGTGTCACGTCGCCAAGGAGCAGTCGCCGACGATCTTCATGCTGCCGCCGACCACGCCGAAATCCTGTTGGGGATGAAGCTGCAGAAGCACCAAGGCGATGCACTGGAGGCAGTTCACGACTATCTCACGCACGGCGGCGCGATATGGTCATGATCAGTTTGAGATGGCGAGAAGCGAAAGCAGGAGGCCCGCCGAAGCACTCGGCGGGCTCTTCTGGCATCTACGGTGTGGAGGTTTTCGTGAAAGCTCGGTTTTTCGCCGCCGCTGTTTCGGCGCTGCTCCTCGTGGCCTGCTCGGGCGGCGGTCAGACGCTCGTCCCTTCCAATGACAGCGCCACGCAAGCGCAGTCGGAACTTCGTGAATTCACGTCGCTCTCGGCGTTCACGGCGCAGAACAACGTCACGGGCGAGACGGTCCATGTGGTCCCGACGCGCGATGTCATCGATGCGCTGCGCGCGTCGCAAGCCGGCCAGCGCGCGCTGCAGTCCAGCGGCGCGCTGGTCTACCACGGCGGCCCGGTGCAGACCGACCCGAAGATCTATGTCGTCTTCTGGGGCGCTGCGTGGAACGGCACCGGCGATCCCGATGGCGTCGCCGCGCGCCTCAAGGGGTTCCTGCGCATCATCGGCGGCAGCGGGTGGCTCAACACGGTGACGCAGTACACGCAGAGCGACGGCAAGCACGTCGGCAACCAGCCGGGCAGCTTCGTCGGCTCGTACGTCGACACCACGAGCGCACCCCCGCCCAAGCCGACGCAGTCGCAGCTGGCCGCGGAAATCGTCAAGGCCGCCGCGCACTACGGCGACTACACGGTGAACGCCTCGTACATCGTCGCGCTGCCGCACGGCATCGTGCCCTCGGGCTTCGGCACGCAGTACTGCGAGTACCACAGCACGACGACCGCCACCGGCCACACGATCGCGTGGACGAACGATCCATATCTGCCCGACGCGGGCGCGGCGTGCGGCTCGGGCTCCGTCAACAACCCCGGCATCCTCGACGGCGTCTCGGTCGTCGGAGGCAGCGAGCAGGCCGAGACCGAGACCGACCCCATCCCGAACAGCGGCTGGTTCGACGCCACCGGCGCCGGCGAGATCGCCGACAAGTGCGCGTGGAGCGGCCTGATCAACAACCCTGCTGCCGGCGGCTATCCCACCGCGCCGCTCTGGAGCAACGCCACCAACAGCTGCGTCCAAAAGTACCCCTAACGCACGCCTGAAGCAGATACGGCCGAAGCATGAGTCCACCGGAGCGATCCGGCGGGCTTCTTTTCCATCAGCGATCAGTACGGGAAATCACTGCGGAGCACCGAAGCGCCCCTTCCCAACTCTCCAAGCAATCCGAAACTCGAGGCGAACCATGGACGACGATCAGACGACATCGAGCGACAACGACGAAGTCGCGGTGAACGACGCCTCGATAGGCGCGGCAGCCGGCGCGGCAGCCGGGGCGGCGTTCGGTGCAGAACTCAGCGCGATCGACCTCAGCGGCCCGACGACGAACACGACGACCACCACCACCGCGACCGGGACGACGATTCCGGTCCCCGACAAACGCTAAGGGCTCGTCGAGATCAGCGCCGGTCGCTCGAGCACGGTCTCGATTGGGGTGGCCGGGTCGATGCGCGCTTCGTTTCCGCGCATGAACATCGCAGCGTAGCCGACGATCGGAATGAAGCCGAGGATGCTCGATGCTGCTTTGCGATTGCGGCCGTTGACCTCGAACCGTTGGTTGTCGAAGCGCAGCGTTTGACCGCCGCCGAGGTCGAGCGTGTCGAGGCGCAGCGTGAGATCGCCTTCGTGACCGCCGGAGCCGGCATGACCGGATAGCAGCAACGTGCCGCTCCCTTTCGTGCCGGCCGGGATCACGCGGTCGCCGGTCGTGTGAACCGCATCGAGCAGCGTGAACGCAAACGTCTCGCCGGTCTTGCTCGTCGCGGACGAAAGCGGGGCGTCGACGTGAAAGCGGATGCGCGTGCCGGCCGCGACGCCGGATACGACCGCGGGCGAGGCCACTGCGGGCGAGGCCACCGCGGGCGAGGCCACTGCGGGAGGCGGAAGCGCGACCGGTGAGGCGGTTACCGAGGGGGTGGGCGACGGGGTCGGTTCGTCCGCCGCGGCGCGGGTCACCGGCGCGAACCCGGCCGCCAGCACGACGGCGAGGACGAAGAGACCGGGCGGAGCGGTGAGCGTGCGCATGAAGCATTCGTTCCCACCGGACGGCCTCGCGTTCGCTTCCTCCGGTCCTACGGGGCCATTCGCACCGTCACTGCGCGCAGATCGAGATTGCGGCGGCGGATCGAAAGGCGTCGACGCGCTCGAAACCTGGCCGCGCAAGTGGTGGGCAGCACGCCCCACACCGACAATGTCGACTGTCGTTGGAAACCCGCTTCAGGTTGCTGAGGCGACTGAGAAGGGGGTTCCGTGACAGTCGCACGCACGTCAACTACCGCGCGGCGTCCGGCGGCAGCTAGTCGAAATGACCCGTCCAGCGAAGTGACTCGACGTCGTCGAACAACGTGATGTCCGTGCGGAGTGTCGCGAGATTTCGGAAGAGCAGCGCGAGGTCGCGATCGCGCTGCAATGTCTGTGCCAGCCTGACGGGACTTGCGACGTTGACGTTCCAGTCACGCGGGTCGGCCGGGATCGCTTCGAGGTGGCCGTATCGGGCGAGGACGCTCGCGGCCGACTTCGCACCCCAGCCCGCCAACCCCGGAAAGCCGTCCGCCGCATCACCCACCAATGCCAAGTAATCGGGGATGCTCGCCGGCGGAACGCCGAACTTCGCGACGATCCCGGCTTCGTCGAAGAACGTGCGCGTGCGACGGTTGAGCTGCACGACGCGCGTGCCGCGCACGCACTGCGCGAGATCCTTGTCCGGCGTACAGATGATCACGCGCTCGACGCGCGGATCAGCGGCGGCGGTCGCGGCCGCTGCCGCCAGCGCGTCGTCGGCTTCGAATTCGACCATCGGCCACACGACGATCCCGGCGGCGACGAGCGCCTCTTCGAGCAGCGGGAACTGCGCGAACAGCTCGGGATCGATGCCCGCGCCCGTCTTGTATCCCGGCCACAGGCCGTTGCGGAACGACTCGATGACGTGATCGGTGGCGACACCGACGTGCGTCGCCCCGCCCCGCAGCATCCCGCGGACCGACTCGACCACGCCGCGCACCGCGGCGACCTCCCGGCCCTGTTCGTCGCGCGCGGACGGCAGCGCGAAGTAATGGCGAAAGAGCTCGTAGGTGCCGTCGACGAGGTGAACGAGCACGACGGCTACCCGCTGAACGCTTCGCCGAGCTGCACGTGCGCCGGCGGGCCGCCGACCGCGCCGCGTTCGACGTCGAAATCGTGCGGTTTGCCGTCGTACGCGCGCAGCTGCGTTTGGTACGTGCCGTACTCCCACCAGAATCGGCCGTCCAGCTTGTCGATCACGTCGCCGGTGCGCAGCCCCGCCGCGTATGCCGGGCCGCCGGGGCGCACGAGCGCGCGCATGTAGCCGTCGAACGGCTTGAACATGACATAGAAGTACGTCGGGTGCGGGTCGGCGGGATCGAACGCGAGGCCGCGCTCGAACACTTCGGCCGCGAGCGCCGGGTGCTCGTGCGACCACACGCGCACGCGGAACAGCGCGTCGAGCGCCGCCGCGCGCAGCGCGCCCTGCGCGTGCCACTGGTCGACGCTCCAGCCCGCGCAGTCGAACAGCTCGAGCGCGACGTCGCGCCCGTCGCGTCCGAGCGGCGTGACGCGGAGCTTCATCACCGCGGCGTACGGTTTCACGCGGCAGTCCGTCGCCGACGGCTCGCCGTGCGCTTCGACGATGCGATAGCCCGCCCAGCCGCGCGCAACGGTGGCGGCGACTTCGTGCGCGGCGACCGCGCCGTCGGGCGTGCCGTCGTCGACCACCGCGATCGCGTGCGCGGCCGACGGCGGCGCGAACAAGCCGGTGCTCAACGTCGCGGCCGCGGCGGCGCGCGGTGGGAACGGCGCCTTGCCGAACAGCGCCCCGCCGAAGAGCACCACCACGATCGCCGCAACCGTCGCGACCCCGACCTGCCACGGCAGCAGCAGCCGCGTGATGCGCTCGACGCCCGTGCCCGTGAAGTTCGCCACCCACACGTTCTGCGTGTTGGTCGGATCGCACACGTTCTGCACCTGCACGACCGCCATCACCGCGGCCACCAGGGCGACCGCCGGCAGCACGTTCAGCGTCGCGAGCACGGTGTACACGCCGATCCCCACGCCGTACGGGTTGAGCGGCCCGCGGTAGAGCGCTAGCGGCGACAGCAGGCCGAACAGCACGACGTACGCGAGCGGCGACCGCGGCGCGACGGCGGCGACGAGCGGCGTGACCGCGGCCTGCACTTGCGGTGTGTTGGCCGCGACCAGCAGCATGCCGATCCCGATCATCAGGATCGTCGCGGGCGCGACGTCCTCGATCCCGCGAATCCACGCGGCGACCAGCGTCTTGACCGCGTCGCGCGGCCGCGTCACGAGCACGCCGTAGAGCGCCGCCAGCGCGAACCCGACGATCGCGTCGACGCCGAACCCGCGCAGCAGCACCAGCGGCAGCAACGGCGTGATCAGCGCAAACGGCCCGACGCGCTTGCGCGGCGCGTCGGCGTCCGCCGCCGGAACGACCTTGGTGGCGTAGTCGCGCGTCGCGCGGGCGCGCACGATCGCGTACGCGACGAGCACGACGGCCTGCACCGCGAAGATCACGAACGCGTAGCCCTGAAACGTCGTGCGGTCGACGCCGAAGATCGTGCTGTAGAACTTCCACTGCGCGATGTTGAGGATGTAGCCCAGCCCGAACGCGAGCAGGAACAGCGTCGCCGAGGTGGCGCGCGGCACGCCGACCGTCATGAGCACCGGCAGCACGATCGTTCCGATCATGATGATCGCGCCCAGCCCCGTCACCGTCGTGAACAAGATCGCGACGACCGCGCACAGCAGAAGCGAGAGCACCAGCGGCTTGTCGCCGCCGAACTCCGCCGCGTACGTGACGAGCGTCTCGGCGATCCCCGTCGACAGCACGACACGGCTGAGCAGCGCGCCGAAGAACAGCGTCGCGTACACCGGCGCGAGCTTCACCGCGCCGAGCGTCACGATCGAGGCGAGATCGTGCACGCCCGCCAGCGCCGCGGTCGCGAGCGCCATCAGCGGAACGGCGAGCAGCGCCGGCAGCTTGCGCGCGATCATCAGCCCCGCGAGCGCGAGGAACACGACGACGATCGCAACGCCGCTCAGCGAGGCGATGGTGTCACCTGCGGTTGGGCTGAAGGCATGATGTCGTCCCACGGCGGCACGGTGTCGTGGCGCAAGTAGTCCTCGCGCATCACGCCGTCGATCCGGTCGGCGCAGCGTTGCGCGTCGTTCTCCGCCAGACGGTAGTGTACGAGCACGTGCGCGAGGCCCGGCTCCGTGTTCTCGTAGCGCCACGCCCGTTCGTAGAGCGGCTCCAGGTTGGCCAGCGCGTCGCGCATCTCCCAGCACAGGTACTTCGCAACGCCGAGACTGCGGTAAACTTGGTTCTGGCCGGGCTTAACGGCGTGCGCGCGCGCGTCTTCGTAGTAGTCGTGCGCCTCGCGGCCGATCTGCATGCGCCGCGCCAGCTGATCGTAGCGCACGGCGGCGAGCCGCATCACGGAGACGGCATCGCGGTGCAGCGGCGGCCGCGCATCCCAGAGGTCGGTCATGACGCGTTCCGCACGGTTTCGGATGCCGGCGAGGTCGAGCGTTTGCGCGCGCGCTTGCAGCCGCGCGGAGAACGGGTCGGCCCAGAACAGGTAGTCGATCGGGTCGGAAGGCTTGGTGCGCAGTGCGTCACGGATTTGCTGCAGCAAGTCGAGGTCGCGTGCGTAGCGCGCATCATCGGTGCCGAAAAACGCGCGCGCGAACATCGTATGCCACGTCGCGCCGTCGACGGGGGCCGACTGCCACGCGCTGGCGGCGGCATACGCCAGCGGCGGCCACGTCGCTTCGTACAGCGTCTCGCCGTCGTCGTGCCAGACGGTCATGAACATGCCGAGCACGCTTTTCGGGCCGACGTCCTTCCCGTCGGCGATCATGCGCCCGACGTTGGCGTAGGCGTTCGTGAGGTCGGGATAGATTTCGGTCCAGTTCGACGCACCCGGCGCCGCGAATTGCTGGAAGCCGGCGGCCTCGATGACGTTCATGTACGGCTTGAACGACGGCTCGGCACCGTAATGCCACGTGACGATCACGGTGTCGCGTGGGATCAGGGCGAGGATCGACTTGTCCTGCTGGATCGCGTCGTCCCAGATCATCGGGCGCGCGCCGCTGCCAGCCAGAAACGCCGCCGCGCGCTTGAGGTGGTCCGCGTACACCTGCGCTGTGCGCGGCGTCCGGCCGCGACCGAGATCGATCGGCTCGTCGGCCCCGAGGTGCAGGAACGGCGCCGGCTTCGTCGCGTCGAGCACCTCGCGGATGAGCGGCCCGAGGTACGCATACGTCTTCGGGTCGCTTTCGCTCACGAGGTAGCCGTGCGGCAGTTCGGCGAGCGGTGCTAGCTCTTCCCATTTGAGTGTCTCGTGCATGTGCGCAAACGTTTGCTGTTCCGGTATCAACGTGACGTGGAAGCGGAGCGCGTACGCGGTGAGCTCGCGAAGCTGCGCGGTCGTGAACCCGTTGGGCCACGCGACGAACGGATAGCGCGGGTCGACCACGACGTTTTCCATGTACGGCGACCAGCCGTTGATCTTGAACGACGCGAGCGTGCGGATGCGCTCCTTCGCGTACTGCATGGTCGGGAACGGACCGCGCGAGACGTCGTCCGACACGATGCGCCAGTGCATGGCCGGCGTGTCCTCCTCGTGCTGGCATTCCAGCACCCAACCCCCACGACGCGGTTCGGGGAGCTGCGCGAGCGTGACGAGCGCATCGAACGATGCGTCGTGCGCGGGGTCGTCGTTCGTCGTGGTCAGGACGACATGCCGGCCGTTGACGTCGATTCGATAGCCGGGGAGCATCGGGACACCGGTCAGTCGCTCGGGACGAACGCCGGCGCCGGTCTCGGCGCGCAGCAGCACGTCGGCGGCGCCGTGTGCGACGATGACCGGGGCCGGTATCCCGAGCGCGGTCCAGCGCTCGCGCAGGATCTCGAAGCCCCCAGGATCCGTGTCCGGCGGAAACCGCAGCGGCTCTTCCATTGCGAAGCTCGCCCGGCACTCCGTGACCACGGCGACGCGGGGTTTTGGAATGACCACCGGCTGCGCCGTCGCCGCCGATGCGGTCGCGACCAGGAAGAAGATCGCGACGAGGAACGATCGCACGTCCCGCGCTACACCAGGACGTGCGCCGTCTCCTCGCCGCCGTTTGCTCCGCCGCCGTTTTCGCCACCGCCGTTCCGGTCGCGGCCGCCACGCGCGACGCCGGCCCGCGGCTCGCCGTCGCGACGACGTTGCCGGCCGACGCGACCGCGACGATCGACCGGCTCGTCGAAGCCGGCATCAAGGCCGGCGACTTCCCGGGCGCCGTCGTCGTGATCGCCTCGTCGCGGCGCGTGCTCTACCGCAAGGCGTACGGCGCGCGCACGTTCGAACCGCGCACCGTCCCCAACGACGTATGGACGATCTACGAGTTCGCGTCGGTGACGAAAGCCGCGGTCACCGCGACCGCGCTCATGGCACTCGTGCAGCGCGGCGTGCTGCGCACGTCCGACCGCGTCGCGCGCTGGATCCCGGAGTTCGCCGCGAACGGCAAGCACAACGTCACGCTCGCGCAGATGCTTACCCATACCGCCGGGATGCCGCCGTCGTTCAAGGAGTCCGACTACGGGGCCGACCGCGCGACGATCCTGCGCCACGCGTACGATGCGCCGCTGCGCTTCGCGCCGGGCTCCGGCAACGAGTACAGCAACCTCGCGTTCATCGTGCTGACCGAAGTGATCGCGCGCGCGAGCGGTACGTCGTACGAACGCTTCGCGCACGACGCGCTGTTCGCGCCGCTCGGCATGAACGACGCGTCGTTCGACGTCACGATCGACGCCGCGCACCGCGCGCGGCTCGCGCCGCAACTGCGCGGCGAAAGCGAAGCGCTACTGCGCAAGCAGTTCGGTACGGTGCCGGGCGTAAACGGCCACGCCGGACTGCTCGCCACCGCGGACGACGTCGCGAGGCTCGCCGTCGCGTACCTGCGCGCGGCGCGCGACCTGCCCGCGCCGGGCTTTGCACTCAAGCCGCAAACGGTGCGGGCGATGACGGCGCCGCGCTACGTCGGCGACGGCGAGGTGCGCGCGCTCGGCTGGGACGTCGACAGCTTCTTCTCGCGCAACCGCGGCGAGGTGCTGCCGCGCGGCGGCTTCGGCCATACCGGCTCGTCGGGCACGAGCGTGTGGATCGATCCCGCGACCGACCTCGCGATCGTCTTCGCATCCAACGCCCACTACCCCGACGACAAGGGCGGCGGCACCGTGCCGCTCGAGTCGGCCATCGCAACGGTCGCCGGCGCGCGCGTGCGCTATGACCCGCACGGTGCCGATCCGCTCGCCGCCGCGCGCGTGCAGGACGCCGAGTTCTCCGCGCAGGCGGCGCGCAGCGCGCTCGGCTTCCCCGCGACACCAGGTCCGGCGCCGACACCGCGTCCGTCGACACCACCGCCGCCGTCGCCATGACGACGAACGTACTGTTCGGCGCCGTGCTCATGGCGACGGCGCTGGCCGCCGGAAGCGACGACGAGGTCGTGCAGCGCCTGCACGTGCGCTACGAAACATACGACCTCGTCGCAAAATCATGCCGCGACGTCGTCGCGCACGATCCGGAGAGCGGCTCGGCGACGTTCCAGTTTCGCTACGAGGTTACGGGCGATCGTTTTCTGGCGCCGCACAAGTACAGCGGCAAGCTCACGTTCTCGCTCGGCGAGGTCGTGATCCACCTGCCGCGCACGATCTCATGGCCTGGGATGAGCATCACGGACCGCGGCCGAGCGGCGACGCTGCGGCGCGCGATCGAGCATCACGAGATCGGCCACGTTCGCATCGCCGAAGCGGTCCGCGACGCGCTCAACGCGGAGGCTACGCCGGTCGAGCCGGACGTCTTCGCGTTCGGCGCCGCAGCCCACGCGCAGGGGCGCGACGGGTTCGAGCGCTTCAAGCGCGAGGAGCGCGAGTACGACGCGCTCACCGACCACGGTCGCAAGCAGCACCTCGCGCCGGGCGACCTCGCCGGCCCGGACACGATCCTGATCTGCGGGACGATCTAGCGCACGCGTACGGGCGTCAGGCTCGAAACTGCTCCGCCTCGGTGAACGCCGTTCGGTCGGTGCCGCTGCGACCGGCTGCGTGACCGATCATCCGGGCGAGGTTGTCGCGCCAATAGCGCCCCTGCTCGCGGATCGCGTGCTCGTCGCACTCCAAATGTTTTTTCGGGCAGCCGGACATGCACACGGGGAGGAACGAACACCGCGAGCACGTCGGCATCGTCGTCGGGTCGAATTGCTCCCACCACGCTGCGTCGGGTCCGGTGGAATCGTCGTGAATCGTACCGACCGCGCGGTGCGGCTCGCTGACCTGCAAGCCGCAGCGATAGGTCTTCCCTTCGGCACCGACGACGACCGAGTCGCTCGCCAACGCAGCGCACACCGACGTCTTCGGATACGGGTAACCGTCCGGTATCGCGGTCTCCTCGATGCGCCCGTTGCTGCCGAGCCGGCGGATCGCCGCGTCTTTGAGCGCCTGGAACTCCGCGAGCGTCAGCTCGTGCGGCCGCAAGAACGCGGCCTTCTCGGAATACGCCGACACGCGCGCCGGCTGGAACACGACCTCGTAGGGCGCCTTGAACCAGCCGCGCGCGACGGCGAAATCGATGAACGGTAGAAAGTCGTCGCGGTTGCGTGGGTCGACGTTGTAGCGCAGATCGACCCGCGCGCACGCGATCAGCCGGTCGACGAGCTCGACCGACTTCATGAACGACGACTTCTCGGCTTGGTCTTTCTTGGAGCGATAGCGGCGCCGCTTGTTGTGATTCTCTTCCAGCCCGTCGAACGTGATCTGCACCTGCCGAATACGGTGCCGCGCGACGAAGCCGGCGACGTCGGACGGCCACACCGTGCCGTTGCTGATCACCGAGCTGACGTAGCGTATCCCCTCGCTCGCGCACATCGCTTGGAGCGCGTACGACGCGGCTTCCATGAACTCCACGTTCAACAGCGGTTCCCCGCCATACCAGTCGACGTGCAGCGCGCGTTTGTTGCCTTTAGCGAGCTGCTTGCGCGCGAGCTCGACGACCGCGCCGACGTCACGCACGGCGAGCGCTTCGGTGGAGCGCTGCTCGTAGCAATAGTAACAGCCTAAATTGCAATCGATCGTGGTCGTGATCGTCAACACCGCGGGCGTCTCGCCGCGCGCCCGCCAGTAGCGCTCGCGCACGATCGCGAGCTCGTCGGTATCTCGATCGATGAGAAACCCGCCGCGGCGCAGCAAGTCGACGAACTCCCGGTCCATCGCGTCCGGTTCGAGCTCGGCGCGCGTCTCCATGAGGTGGCGGCCGAGCACGTCGGCATCGTCACCGTCGAGGTTCACAAGCGCCCCCGTCAGGGCGTTGTACAGCGCCCCGGAGACGTAGAAGTTGTACCGGGATGGCTGGAGGGTCTGCATCGGCCGCGTCGGGCCGGCGCTAGACTTCCACGAGGGCGAGGCACGTGTCCGTGCCGCCGCACAGCCGCGCGCCAACCTTTGCGGTCGATGCGAGCTGGGCTTCCTTCACGGACACCGCTTTGACTTCGAACTTCTGCCCGGCTTTGAGCGTGTGGCCGGCGACGGTCGGTGCGGTGTGGTCGGACTCGATGTGGCCTTTGTCTGCCATGACACCCTGCTTTCTTTCGGATCGAGCGGACGCCGTGGATTCGATGAACAGGCTCTGCTCCCCTACGAGCCAACCGGCGCTCATGGGAGCGGAGGGAGCCTTTCCGCCCGGCCGAACCGACCGCCATGCAGCTGAGCGGCCTCGACATCGCCGTCATCGTCGCGTTCTTCGCGATCAACCTCGGGATCGGGCTCTACTTCGCGCGCGGCAGCGGCAAGAGCGTCGGCGAGTATTTTCTCTCCGGCCGCAGTGCGCCGTGGTGGCTGACCGGGGTATCGATGGTCGCCACGACGTTCGCCGTCGACACGCCGCTGGCCGTGACGGGCTTCGTCGCGCAGAACGGGATCGCCGGGAACTGGCTGTGGTGGAACATGGCCGCCAGCGGCATCCTCACCGTGTTCTTCTTCGCCGCGCTGTGGCGGCGGTCGGGCGTGCTCACCGACGTCGAGTTCATCGAGCTGCGCTACGGCGGCAAGCCGGCGTCCGCGCTGCGCGGCGTGCGCGCGGTGTACCAAGGCGTGCTCGTCAACACGATCATCATGGGCTGGGTCAACCTCGCGATGGTGAAGATCCTCAGCCTGACGCTGCACGTGCCGACGCTGCCCGCGCTCTACGTGTGCCTCGCGCTCACGGCGCTGTACGTCACGATCGGCGGCTTCTGGTCGGTGCTCGTCACCGACTTCTTGCAGTTCATCGTGAAGATGACGATGGCGGTCGTGCTCGCGGTCGTCGCCGTCGCCGCCGTCGGCGGGATCGGCGCGCTCAAATCCGGACTGGCCGCGCTCGACGCGCACCGCGGCAACGGCTCGATCCTCGCGTTCGTGCCGAACGGCGGCGACAACAGCTGGATGCCGCTCATGCCGTTTCTCGTGTTCGTCGGCGTGAGCTGGTGGGCGTCGTCGTATCCCGGCGCCGAGCCCGGCGGCGGCTCGTACATCGCGCAGCGCATCTTCGCGTCGCGCACGGAGAAAGACGCGGTGATCGCAACGCTCTTCTTCAACGTCGCGCACTACGCGCTGCGCCCGTGGCCGTGGATCCTCGTCGCCCTTTCGGCGCTGCTGCTCTACCCGCACGGCGTGATCGGCGCGAACGGCTCCGTCGATCCGGAACTGGGGTACGTGCAGACGCTGGTCGACCATCTCCCCGTCGCGTTGCGCGGGCTCATGATGGCGGGCTTCCTCGCGGCGTACATGTCGACCATCGGCACGCAGCTCAACCTCGGCGCGTCGTACCTCACCAACGACCTGTACCGCCGCTTCATCAAAACGGACGCGAGCGAGAAGCACTACGTGGTCGCGTCACGCTGGGCGACCGTCGTCGCGATGGTGCTCGCGGCGGTCGTTACGCTGTTCATGACGTCGGTCGGCGAAGCGTGGAAGTACATGCTGACGCTCACCGCGGGCGTCGGGCTGGTGATGATCCTGCGCTGGTACTGGTGGCGAATCAACGCGTGGAGCGAGATCTCGGCTCTCGCGGCGTCGGCGATCGTCGGCACGTTGTGCTACAAGCTGCCGTTCATCGCCGGCGACGATCCGAACGCGACGGCGAAGCGGCTGCTGATCACCGTCGCCGTGACCACGATCGTGTGGGTCGTCGTCACGTTCGTCACCAAGCCCGAGAGCGACGCGACGCTGAACCGCTTCTACGAGCGCGTTCGGCCGAGCGGCGCGGGATGGGCGCCGGTCGCGGCTCGCGTCGGCGGCGGCTCCGAGGACAAGCTCGGGATCGCGCTGCTCGACTGGGTGGCGGGGTTGGGGCTGGTCTACGGAACGCTGTTCGGTATCGGCCGGCTCGTGCTGGGCGAGGTCGGGCAAGGCCTCGCGTGGTGCGCGCTCGCGCTCGCGTGCGGCGCGGTCATCGCGCGCACGCTGCGCGCGCCGGCGCGCAAGATCTGACGCGCACCGCCGGCGACCGCGCAGGCCGCCGGCGGTGCGTCGGCGTCAGTGGCCGGGGCCGTGGGTGCGGTCGTATTCCAGCGCTTCGTCGAGCTGCTGGCGCGCCTGTTGGAGATTCTGGATCGCTTGGACGCGGTGCCCGCCGTAGTCGCGCTGGTCGCGCTGCAGGCCGTCGATGACCTGTTCGAGCTTGCGGTACTCGCGGCGGAGGTTCTGGTCGCTGCCGCGGTTGCCGCGCAGGCGCGGCTGCTGCTGCTGCACGGTGGTGTTGTACTGAGGCTGCTGCTGAGCGGAGGCGACGGTACCGAGCGCGGTGCCGGCGAGTGCTGCACTGAGGACGATGAGACGAACGTTCATGCTTACCTCGGATGAATGCGATGAGTGCTTGATGTCCGCGACGCGGTCGCGCCGCGTGACGAGAGCGTAACGCCCACGCCCGCCTGGCGTATAGCCGAATTCAGCGAACTCTCAGCTAGGCTTCACCCCATTCTCACTCGTCGCACCGTGCGACGCGCGATCCGGCGTCCGCGCTACGCCGGCGCGTCGGCGATCGCGCCGAAACGCTCGTCGAGGACACGGGACGCGTCGTCGAGCCCCGTCGCCAGGTCGTCCAGCGAACCGGTCGCGCGGATGCGGTCGGCCACCTCGACGATGCGGCGGTCCAGCGCGTGGACGTGGTTCACCAGCTCCGCGTCGAAGCGGGCGTGGTCGGCGGCGTGGATCACCCGGAGGTCGGAGAACTCGCAGCGCAAGAGCAGCCCGTCCAGCCGCTCCGCCGCGGAGCCGGTGGGGCTCAGCCGGTCCCGGGCGGCACTGATCGCCTCGCCCAGCCAGGCCCGGATCTGCTTGTCGACCTGGTGGCGCGCGTCCGCGTTCGCGTAGTCTGCATAGTCTGGGATCCGGGACCGGAGGAGCTCGAGGTCGGTCATCCCTCCGGCTACGGCGCCTTTCGGCCGATCACCCGGGTATGTCCGTCCTCGTGGGGCTCATCGCGCTCGGCGGTCTCGCCGGGTGCGTCGTCGCGTGGCGCCGCTGGCGCGTGGCGCGGCGCGAGCTCGCGCGCGTCCGGGCGACCTTCTCGCGCTACGTCGCGCCGTCGGTCGTCGACGTGCTCCTCGCGCGCAAGGACGAGCGCCTCTTCACGGGCCGCGCGGTGCGCGCCACGATCCTCGTCTGCCGCATCCGCAACTTCGCGCACTTCATCGAGCCGCTCACGCCCGAGCAGACGCTGCGCTACCTCAACGAGTTCTACGGGCTCGCGGGCACGGCGATCCAGCGCCATCGCGGCATCATCGACACGTTCCTGGGCGACGGCATCGTCGCCGTGTTCGGCGTCCCGCTCGACAACCCGACGCAGGAAGACGACGCGCTGCGCGCCGCGCTCGACGTGGTGCGCCACGTCGTCGCGATGCGCGAGCGCTGGGCGAAGCAGCACCGCAAGCCGTTCACCATCGGGATCGGGATCAACACGGGCGACGTGATCGCCGGCGACGCCGGTTTCCGCGAACGCCGCGAGTTCACCGTCGTCGGCAGCGAGGCGACGATGGCGCACCGCTTGCAGGAAGCGGCGTTCGTGCTCAACGCGTACATCGTCGCCGCGCGCTCGACGTGCGCGTCGCACCTCGACGAGTACCAGCTCGTCCCGATCGCCGGCGTCCCGCTCGCCGGCGTGCGGCGGCTGCTCGACGCGTTCGTCGTGCGCGGCCGCAACCGCGGCGTCGAGAAATTCACCGTGCCGGTCGACGCGCTTGTCGAGACGACGATCGAGCCGTCGCCGCCCAATGTTGTGCCCGCGCCCGCGCCCGCACCGGCGGCGAAGCCCGCGGTAGCCGAGGCCGAGCTGCCGGTCGCGCGACCGCGTCCGCGTCCGACGGCGACTGCGACGCGCGCGCCTGAGCTCGGCCTACCCGAATTGCAGCGCGGCTGGATGTTCCCGCAAGACGAGGACGCGCGCCCGATCCTGCCCGACCCGCCGGCGCGCCGCGCGACGTACGAAGACGGCGGTCCGCCGCTCGACTACTGAGCACGCGCCACCGCGGTCGCGGTGATCTCGAAGCGCGCGCCGAACAGCAGCGGCCCCGAGCCGATGAACGCGCGCGCCGGCAACGCGCCTTTGAAATACGAGAGATAGACCGCGTTGAACGCGGCGAAGTCGCCGACGTCGGGCGCGAAGATCGTGACCATCACGAGATCGTCCATCGTCATGCGCGCGGCGGCGAGCACGCGCTGCACGTCGTCCATCAGCACGCGCGCTTCGTCGGCCAGATCGCTGGGCGGCTTTCCGGTCGCGGGATCGATCCCGATGCGCCCCGCGAGATAGAGCGTGTCACCCACGCGTACCGCGTCGCTGAACGGCCAGCGGGTCATGCCCGGGCGCAGGGTCTTGCCGGGCAGCTCGATGTATTCGCGATCCATCGCTACGTCTTCGCGCCTGCGTTCGCCGTTCCGCCGTAAAGGCGCGCGAGCACGAGCTCCAGCGGCGCGCCTTGCACGACGATCGTGACGAGCACGACCGCGAACGTCGCGTCGATGATCTGCGCGCGGTACGGCAGCGCGTCCGGGAGCGAGAGCGCGAGCGCGAGCGGCAGCGCGCCGCGCATCCCCGCGAGGAAAACCGTGATGCGGCCGGCGCGCTTGCGCGTCGCGACGAGCGCCAGCGCCACGCGGGCGAGCGTCACCGTCACGACCGCCGCGACGACGAGGACCGGCTCGTGCACGATGCGGCTCGGCAGTATCAGCAATCCCGTCGCGAGGAACACGACGGAGTTGGCCATGAACGCGGCGGCAGCCCAAACACGGTCGACGTCGTCCGCGTTGCTCAACACGCTCGGCATCCGGCGCAAAGCGGTGCGCAGCGCGATCGCGCCGGTCGCGGTCGCAAAGATCCCCGAGCAGTGCAGCGCCGTCGCCGACAAGTACGCGACGTACGCCAGCACGACCGTCACGGTGACTTCGTACTCCGTCGCGTCGGTCGCGCGCAGCACCGCCGCGCACAGCGCCCCGGCCACCACGCCGATCGCGATCCCGCCGAGCACTTCAAGCACGCCGATCAACGCGTCGCCGCCGATCGACGTCGCCTGGCCGCTCGCGAACGCGACCGCGAACGCGAACAGGATCAGCGCGACGCCGTCGTTGCTGAGCGACTCGCCTTCGACCAGCGTGCGCAAGTCGGCCGGGACGTGCACGCGCCGGAACGCGGCGACGACGGCGACCGGATCGGTGGCCGCGACGATCGCGCCGAGCAGCACCGCGGGCGCGAGCGGTAGCGCGCCGGCGAGCACCACGCCGCCCGCGACGATCGCGGCCGTGGCGAGCGTCCCGGGCACGGCAAGCAAAACGATCCGCCACGCGACGCGGCGCAACGAATCGAGGTCGAGATTCCACGCGGCTTCGAAGATCAGCGGCGGCAAGAACACGAACAGCAGCGTGTCGCCGAACGCGAACGGCGGTGGGATTTGGAAGAACGCGCCGATCGCCACGAGCGCCACCGCCGCCGGCACGCGCACGCGTTCCGCGAGGATCGCGATGAGCACCGCCGCACCGAGCAGCGCGACGAACCCGCCGACGCCGTGCGCGACGTCGTTCATCGCGCGAGCTGCGGCAGCACGTCGGAGGCGCGCGCGCGGATCGATCGATCCGCATGCGGCGTGAGCGCCGTCTCCTCGGGATTGATCTCGACGACGTACGCGCGCGTACAGCGCTTGGTCGCCAGCGATGCCGCAGGCTGCACGATCCCCGACGTGCCGACCACCAGCATCAGCTCCGCGCGGCGCGCCGCGTCGAACGCCGCCGCGAGCACGTCGGGCGGCAGCGACTCGCCGAACCACACGATGTCGGGCCGCCACATCCCGCCGCAGTCGTGCTCGAGCGCATCGAGGTCGAACGCATCGTCGAACGGCCGCCGCGCGTCGCAGCGCGTGCACTTCGCCTCGCGAAGCTTGCCGTGCAGCTCCAGCACGTTGCGCGAGCCGGCTCGCAAGTGCAGCGAGTCGACGTTCTGCGTGACGAGCGTGAAGTCGGGGACGCGCCCCTCGATCTCCGCGAGCGCGACGTGCGCGGGCGACGGCTCGACACCCTTGTGGGCGGTGCGGCGCTCGTTGTACCACGTCCACACCAGGCGCGGATCGCGCGCGAAGCCCTGCGGCGAGGCAAGCTGCTCGACGCGGTGCGTCCGCCACAAACCACCGACGCCGCGAAACGTCGGCAACCCGCTCTCAGCGGAGATGCCGGAGCCCGTGAGCACGCATACCGAGCGAGCGGCAGCGAGCCGGCGGCGGAGGTCGTCGAGATCGATCGCAGGCTCGGCATCTCTCATGTGACGCGTATCCGCTTCGACCACCGGCGCCATCCGTCCGGCGCGCGAGGACGTTACCCCGCCGAGGTGACTGCACCGAGTACGCGAAGGCCCGCCCAATGGATCCCGGGGTCCGCCTGATGGAACGAGTCAGCGCGCGTGACGTATCCGCGTTCGAATCGCTCTACGACGGCTACCACCGGCTCGTCTTTGGGATCGGCCTTCGGATGCTGGGCGATCCGACCATGGCCGAAGATTTGACGCAGACGGTGTTCCTGAAGATTTGGACTGCGCCCGACGCGTTTCGCGGCGGCTCGTTCGTCGCGTGGGTGTCGCGCGTGACGCGCAACCGCGCGCTCGACGTGCTGCGCGCGAAAGCCGTGCGGCCCGAAACGGAGATCCCCGCCGACCTGCCGCTCGAAGGCGCGCTCGACGACGACGTGTTCGCGCGCCTTGACGCGCAACGCGTGCGCGACGCGCTCGCCAAGCTGCCGCCCGAGCAGCGCGGGCTGATCGAGCAGGGCTTCTTCGGCGGCGTCACCCACCAGGAGCTCGCGCGCCGCACCGACACGCCGCTGGGCACCGTGAAGACGCGCATCCGCAACGGCTTGCGCCGCATGCGCGAGTCGCTCGGGGAGCGGGTGTCGTGATGGCCGACGACCGCCGCGAGGCCATGCTCGAGTCCGTCGCGCTGTACGCGCTGGGCGTGCTGCCGCGCGACGAGGCCGCGTTCGCCGTAGCCTTCATCGCGAACGACGACGAGGCGCGCCGCGAGTACGAAGACCTGCGCGCGGCCGCCGACGCGATCGCGCACACCGCGCAAGAGCCGGTGGACTCCGCCACCTCGGCGCGCATGAAGGAACGCCTGCTCGCCCGCGTGCGGTCGGACGCCGCCGCCGGGACCGTGGTCCCGCGCCGTATCTCGCCCGCCTATCCCGCCTGGCTCTGGGGCACGGGCCTGGCTGCTGCGGCAGCGATCGTGTTCTCGCTGGTCACCGTCGTTTCGGACGTCAACGTGCGCGCGGACCTCGCGACCACGCAGCGCCGGGCGGCGAACCTGCAGACCCAACTGGCGCAAAACGAGCGCAGCTCGGCGCGCGACCGCCAGACGCTGGCCGACCTGGTCGCGCCGGACGCCAAGCGCTATCAGGTCGCCGACGGGTCGGTGGTGCTGCGCCAAAACCGGCTCTACTTCGCGCTGACCAAGCTGCCGCCGCCGCCCAAGGGCCACGTCTACCAGGCGTGGACGGCGCCGAAGGGCTCGACCGTGATGGCACCGGGGCCCACGTTCGTGCCGAACCCCGGCGGGGTCACGGTGGTCCCGCTGCCGGTCGACGCGACGCGAGTCGGGGTCGTGGCGGTCAGCGTCGAACCGGAGGGCGGAAGCAAAGCGCCCACGTCGACGCCGACCTTCGTCCGCCCGCTGACCTGACGCCCCTCCCGAACGGAAGACCCTGCTCGAAAACGTCACCCGCGCCACGCGCCGCGACGCGATCGGCTACGCCGCGCGCCGCCCGTACGACAACGTCTTCCTCCAATGGGTGCTCGAGGGCGGCCACGGCCCCGGCGCGTCCGACGACCTCGTGCTCCACCGCGACCAGCGCGGCCGCGTGAACGGGCTCGTGTACTACGGCGCGCAGCTCGTGATCGCCGCCGACGACGACAGCGCGCTCGACGCGTTCGCGGTCGAGACGCGCAGGCACCGCGGGCTGCGCAGCTTCGTCGGGCCAAAAGACGCCGTCGACGGGCTGTGGGCGCGCGTCCAGGGCTGGCACCCGCAGCCGGTGATGGTCCGCGACACGCAGCCGCTCTACGTCGTCGCGCCGGACGCGCTGCGCGCCCCCGGCCCGGACGACGGCGTGCGGCGCGCGCGCCCCGACGACGTCGAACTCGTGGTGGAGAACAGCGGGCGCATGATCCTGGGCGAGCTGGGCTACGATCCGCGCATGAACCGCGCGGGCTTCACCGCCGCGGTGCGGCGCGCGATCGCGAACGGTCTGTGGTGGGTGTACGTCGTCGACGGCGTGCTGCGCTTTCAGATCAACGTCGGCCCGCGCAGCGCCGCGACCGCGCAGCTGCAAGGCGTGTGGACGCCGCCCGAGCAACGCGGCAAGGGCTACGCAACGTTCGCGCTCGGTGCGATCGCACGGCAGCTGCTCACCACGGAGGCGACGCTCTCGCTGTACGTCAACGGCTTCAACGCACCAGCGATCGCGCTCTACGAACGGCTCGGCTTCAGCCGCGCCGGCACGTTCGCGACGTACCTGTTTCCGTGAGGCGCGATCGTCGCAGGCGCGGTTCCGCGCGCCTCGCGTTCGCGCTGGACGCTGTCGCGATCGTTCTCGCGTGGATCGCCGCGGCGGCGCCGCTGCCGCGCGCGTGGGTCGAGCACGCCTACGCGAACGGGCTGTTCGCCGCGCTGAACCGCGCGTTCGTGCCACTGACGGATCGCGTCCCCTTCGCGGTGAGCGACGTGGAAGGCGCGGGCGTGCTGATCGCGGCGGTCGTGTGGTGGGTGCGCGCGATCCGGCGCGCGCCGCGCGGCCGCAAGCGGCGCACGGTGCTCACGCTCGTCGCGCACACCGCCGGCTTCGCCGCGCTCTTGATCGTGCTGTTCGAGCTGGTGTGGGGGATCGACTACCGCCGCGCGACCGTCACCGAACGCGTGCGGTACAGCGAGGCGCGCGTGACGAACGAAGCGGTCGCGCGCTTCAGCGAGCGCATCGTCGACACGCTCAACGCGAACGTGGCCGCCGCGCACGCGGAGACGCTCGACCGCGAGAAGCTGCGCGCCGCGTTCGAGCCCGTGGTACAACGGCTGGGCGATGATTGGGACGTCGCGGTCGCGGTGCCCAAGACGACGGTGCTGCAGCCGTATTACGACGCGGCCGGCATCGGCGGGCAGTACTCGCCGTTCGGCTTCGAGACGCTGCTCAACGCGTCGTTCCTCCCGGTCGAAGCCCCGCGCGCAATCGCGCACGAGTGGGCGCACGTCGGCGGCTTCACCAACGAGGGCGACGCGAACTACATCGGCACGCTCGCGTGCCTGCGCTCGAACGATCCGCTGATCCGCTACTCCGGTGCGTACTGGACGTACGGCGAGCTGCCCGAGTCGGAGCGCCGCCGCCTGCGGCTCGACCCGCGCGTGATCGCCGACTTCCGCGCCGGCCGCGAGCGCTTCTTGCGCCACTACAAACCGCAGATCTTCGCCCTGCAATGGCGGTTCTACGACCGCTACCTGCGCAGCAGCGGCGTCGCAGGCGGCGTCGCATCGTACGGCCTCTTCTTGAAGCTGCTGGTGGGCACACAGCTGGACGATCAGGGGTTGCCGGTGGTGCGGTAGGCCCATGTCACCCTGAGCCCGTCGAAGGGTGCGCCACGATCGTGGCACATGCTTCGACAAGCTCAGCATGACCAAATGCGGACGCTACGAAAACGCGGGGGTCAGGCGGCGTGCGTTTTCCGTCGTGATCGCGTGCAGCGTCGCGTCGTCGAGGCCGAGCGCGCGCAGGCCGCGCAGCTCGCCGTCGTACGGGTACGGGATGTTCGGGAAGTCGGTGCCGTACACGAGCTGGCGCGCGACGCGCTCGACGTCGGCCCGCGTGATCTGCGGCCGCATGGACGACATCGGTGCGAACGCCATCGTCGTGTCGAGGAACAGCCGTGGCTCGTGCCGCGCCAGCTCGATGTAGCGCTGCTGGTCCGGGATGCCGAAGTGCGCGACCACGATGCGCAGCGACGGATGCGCTTCCAGCACGCGCGCGATGCGCGCCGGCGCATCGTTCGTCTCGTTCGCCCATGGGATGCGGCCCGCGTGCACGAGCACGAACCCGTCGTGCTCGGCCACTGCGTCGAGCGCGCCGGAGAGCCGCGGATCGTCGAGCTCGAAGCCTTGCACGTCCTCGTGTACCTTCACGCCCGCGCAGCCGGCGCGCAGCGCGTCGCGCATGTCGCCCGCCGGATCGGGGTCCTCGACGTGCACGGTGCCCAGCGGCACCGCTCCGTCGCCGAGCTCGCGCGCGGTGTCGGTGAGCCACGCGTTGAGGTCGCGCGCGATGCCCGGCTTGTGCGCGTAGGAGAAGAACGCGAACCGCTCGACGCCGTGCTCGTGCAGCACGCGCGCGACGTCCCGCGGTTCGGTCGGGTGCTCCAGCACCCATGGCGAATGCGTGGCGAACCAGCGCCGGATCGCGGCGAACAGCCGCGGCGGATGCAAGTGCGTGTGGACGTCGATCACATCGCGCCAAGAGCGGATGCGTGCGGCGCGGGGTTGCAGCGCAACCGTTCGCACGCCGCGCGGAATCACGGGGCATCATGCAAACTCCAACCGACGTCACGCGCACCGCATCGGTCCACTGGGAGGGCGACGTGTCTCGCGGCAAAGGCACCGTCACGGCCGAGAGTGGTTTCGTAACCGCGGACTACTCGTTCGGCACGCGCTTCAGCGGCGACCCGGGGACGAATCCCGAGGAGCTGCTGGCCGCGGCGCACGCCGCGTGCTTCACGATGGCGCTGAGCCTGGCGCTCACCCGCGACGGTCACCCGCCGACGACGATCGACACCAAGGCGGCCGTGTTGCTGCACCGCGACGACCAAGGCGTCACGATCCCGCGGATCAACCTCACGGCCACGGTCACGGCGCCGGGCGTCGATGCAGAAGAGTTCCAGCGGCTCGCCAAGGGCGCGAAGCAAAATTGCCCCGTCAGCCGAGCGCTCAATGCGGTCGAGATCGAGCTCGACGCGCAACTCAATCCTTAACCTTTCGGTACGGTCGGGCCGCCAGGACAAAGCCCGTGAAGGTCGCACCTCCCACGGTCATGCAAATCGCCTCCGCCAAGCAGCGGCTTCCTCGTTGGACCACGTTCGCCGGCCTCGCCGTCGTGCATCTCGGCGCGCTGTGCGCTTTCATCCCGGGCACGTTCCACTGGAGCGCGCTGATCGTGATGGTCGTGCTTTACTACACGACGGGTGCGTGGGGCATCTGCCTCGGCTATCATCGTCTGCTCACGCATCGCAGCCTCAAGCTGGCGAAGCCGCTCGAGTATGCGGCGGCGATCCTCGGCACGTTGGCGCTGCAAGGCGGCCCGATCGACTGGATCGCGACGCATCGCGCGCACCATGCGCACACCGACAAGGACGGCGATCCGCACGACATCCATCGCGGCCTCATGTGGAGCCATTTCGAATGGCTCTACAAGCCCAACGACGCGATGCTCTCGCCGGCCGAGCAGGTCCGGCTCGCGCCCGATCTGGCGAACGACAAGTTCTATCAGTTCCTCGAGAACTCGTACCTCTGGTGGACGGTCGCGCTCGCAGCCGTACTCTTCGCGGTCGGCGGCTGGTCGTGGCTGATCTGGGGCGTTTTCGTGCGCATCGTGATCACGTATCACATCACGTGGCTGGTCAACAGCGCCGCGCACCATAGCGGCTACCAGAGCTTCCGCACCGGCGACAAGTCGACCAACAACTGGTGGGTCGCATTCCTGGCGTGGGGCGAAGGCTGGCACAACAACCACCATGCGTTCCCGTTCAGCGCGCGCCACGGACTGCGCTGGTTCGAGATCGACTTCACCTGGTGGACGATCAAGGTCCTCGCGTGGCTGAAGCTGGCGCGCGACGTCAAGCTGCCGACGCCGCAGATGATGCAGCGCATGCAGTTGCAGCCGCAGACGCAGCGCGAACGCGCGTAGCGCAACGGCCGCCACGGCGCGTGGCGGGAACGTGTCGGAATCGAACCGACCAGTCGCCTTGCGACGACCTCCACGGTTTTGAAGACCGGGCGGGCCACCAGACCCGTACGCTCCCACGATGGGGAGACGTATCGCCTGAAAGGCTTTGGGCCTTCGGGTAGCATTAGCCTCCGGGTGGAAAAACTCTCGACGTTATTGGTCGGCCTGCTCCTTGCTGCGTCACCTACGGGCTCCGCTCCGCTTGGCGACCGGATTACCGCCGCGGTCTCGAAGGTGATGCAGCGGCTGCCGGCCGGCGCCGCCGTGGGCGTGGTACGGAACGGACGGCTCGTCTACGCCAAGGGCTTCGGGCTGCGCGACGTCGCGGCACACAAGCCCGTCGACGCCGGCACGCAGTTCGAGATCGGTTCGGTAAGCAAGCAATTCACGGCAGCGGCGATCCTGCAGTTGAAGGAAGTCAAGAAACTCGCGCTCGATGACGCGCTCGCGAAGTATTTGCCGTCGTTTCCGCACGCGCGCGACGTGACACTGCGCCAGCTGCTCAACCAAGTCTCGGGTATGCCGGACTATTTCGACGTCAAAGGCGCCGAGACGATCTTCTCCTCGGCACCGGGCGGCATCGAAAAAGTCGCCGCTTACGCGAAGGGACCACTCCACTTCAAGCCGGGAACGCAGTGGCAGTACAGCAACACGAACTACTACGTTCTCGGTCGCGTGATCGAGATCGTCTCCCGCCGATCGTATCAGGCCTACGTGCGGGAGCAGCTGTTTGCTCCCGCCGGGATGTCGCATTCGGATTTCGTGAGCAACGAATCCAAGCTGAGCGATTTCGCGACCGGGTATTGGCGAGGGCCAGATCAGAAAGGCCGGACGCGCCCTGCGCCGCCGATCCTCGAATCGTGGGCCGGCGGCGCGGGGGCGATCGTCTCGACGGTCGGCGATGTAGCCGCCTGGGATACGGCGCTGGCGCGCGGCAAGATCGTGACCCGCGACGACTACGTCCTGATGTCCACACCGTTCAGGCTGAGCAACGGCGGGTCGACCGCCTATGGAATGGGGCTGGGGATCGACGAACTGGACGGTCACGAGCGCGTGTGGCACAACGGTGAAACGAACGGAGCGGTGGCGATGAACGCGACGTATCCGCGCGACGACGTCGCCATCATCGTCGTCGAAAACAGCCTCGGTGTCGATCCGAAGCAGATCGAAACCGCGGTCTTCGCGGCGATGTTTCCCGACGCCGCCGCGGCGGCGGACAAACCCGCCCAAAGCGAGGACCCGGCCGTGCGCGCTCACGTTCTGCACCTGATCGACGAGATGCTGCGCGGTTCGATACCGGCGGGCGAGATGTCGGCGCAGTTTCAGAAAATTGCGACGTACGACGTGCAAAAGCATATCGCGGAGCAACTCGCGCCGCTCGGAACACCGAAAGCAGTGATCTTCACGGGCAAGGGCGACAGGCCGGCCGCGGTGCGGTATACCTACCGCGTGCAGTTCGCGAGCCGGTCGATGACGCTCGTCTTCATCATCGACAAGAAGACGAACCTACTCGACACGATGGGAATCCGCAAGCCGGAGTAGGCCCCACGGATGTGGAATCGGGCTCGTGAAGGGAGGCCCGATGGATCATCCCGGACATCTCTGGAGCATGGTGACGGCCCTAGCGGCCGTCGTCACGACGGCATTCGCCATAGGAAAGTATTTCGGATCGCATCCGTGACGCGCTTGCGGTGAAGCGCCTGCTGCGCGTCGCGCCTGCGGTGCTCGGAACCGCGTTCTTCCTCATCCCGCTGTTCCCGGCGTTCATCACGCTCACCACTGCGGGCGTTCCGGGCGTTTCGCTGCTGCCCAAGCCGCTTGCGCTCGCCCTTCTCGCGCTCGCCTGCGCGATCGCGGTGTACTTCGGGCTGGCGCTCGCGACGACGCGCGGCGAACGGGCGCCGACGCTGGTGCCGCTCGCGATGTTTCCCGCCGCCGCCGGCGTTGCGGCGCTGCTGGGTTTCGATGCGCGCGCGGGCGCACTTTTCATCGCGATCCTCGCGGCCGGTTTGATGTGGCACGTGATGATCTTGCGGTTCTTTCGCGCGCCGCACGTTGCAACGGCGATCTACGGATCGTTTCTCGCGTCGGGCGCGCTCGCTGCGGCTGTCGCCGTCGGGATGGTCTTGGCGAAAACGCCGGCCGGACTGTACACCGTCGGCCACGGGCGCGCGATCGGGACGTTCATCGTGCCGGGCGAGCTGGCGGGATATTTGATCATCTACCTTCCGTTCGCGTACGCGCTCGCGATCGGCGCGCCCCACCGTTTGCGCACGCTCGCGCGCGCCGGCCTGGTCCTCGGGGCCGCCGCGTTCGTGCTGACGTTCTCGCGCGCCGGGTGGGTGGGGATGGTCGCGGCGATTGCGTTTTTCGTCTTCATGCAGCAGGGACGGCGCGGCGCGCGGTATGCGATCGCCGTCGTCGGCGTCGCGATCGTCGTGCTGGGCTTCGTCTTCAACTCGCACCACGATCCGTCGGAGAACTTCACCCGCCTCTCGATCTGGCAAGCGGCGCTCGCCACGATCGCGCGTTTCCCGCTGACGGGGGTCGGGCCGTTCGAGTTCTCGACGGTGTACGGGCTGGTTCGCCTCCCCGACGCGGAGCCTGCCGCATTCCACGCGCACAGCTTCCTGCTGACGGTGGCTGCCGAAGCCGGGCTCGCCGGCGTGGCCGCGGTCGCGTTCGGCTGGTGGCGTTTCGTCGCTGTGTTTCGCGAGCGGTTGCGGCATGCGTCCGCACCGCCGGCGCTTGCGCTTGCAATCGCCGCTGGGCTGGTGGGAACGTGGGTGCAGGGCCTCATCGACATGGTGAGCGTCGTTTTGTTCGCGCTGTGGCTTCCGTTCATGGCGCTGGCGCTCGTCACCACGGATGCCGAAGCGAGCGCCGCGGCTCCGAAGGATGAACGCCCGGCGCACGGGCGGCTTCCGCGCAGTGCGCGCGCGGCGATCGCCGTCGCACTTTGCATCGGCATCGCGATCGGCGGATTCGTGCAGCTCGGTTCCGACGCCGTGTTCGCCCGCGCCGCGGCGCCCGTCTCGCTCCCGGCACGTCTTCCGCCCGGCTTGGGTACGCGGATCTACGAAACGCTGGAACGTGTCGCGCCGCTCCCGTTCGTCGAAGCGATGCTCACCGACGACGCGCTCGCGCGCGGCGACCTGGCGGCGGCAGCGGCGCACGCAGCGCGCATGCCCGCCGGCACCCTGCGCAACGAAGACGAAGCGCGCATCGCGCTCGCGCGCGGCCGGCACGACGAAGCGGTCCGGCGTTTCCTCGAAGCGGGCGACGACGCGGCGCTGCAAGCCGACGTCATGCAGTTGATGAACACCGGCCGCGGGCGCGAGGCGTACGCGCTCGAAGAACGCGTCCGGCAGCGGCTCGTCTCGTCGAAGACGCGCCCGAACGCCGTCGCCGACAGCTGGTGGCGACTCGGACGGCTGGCCGTGCGCATGCACGACCTGCCTGAAGCCGAGCGCGACTATGCTCGCGCCCGCGCGCTCGCGCCGTTCAATACGAAATATCTCATCGAGTCCGGGATGCTCGCCCTGCAGCGGCATCGCGCCGACGCGGCGCACGCACTTTTCGCTCGCGCCGTCGAGATCGATCCCGCGAGCGCCGACGCCGTCGCCGGGATGGGGCTCGCGGCACTCGACCGCGGCGACCGAACCGAGGCGGCGCACCTCGCCGAGCGCGCCGCCCACCTCAACGCGCGCGCGTCGCTCGCCCTGCGATTGCAGCGCCGCCTTCGCGAGAACCGTAGCGGCCTCGTTCCCGCGCCCGGCGAAACGCGGTGACATGACGGCTGCGCTGACGATCCGCACCATTCGCGCACGGGGGATCGACCTCGCGCTGCAGCGGCCGGTCGAAACCGCGAGCGGCACGATGCGCACCGCGCCGCTCGTGCTGATCGACCTCCTAACCGAGGAGGGGATCGCGGGATGCAGCTATGTGCGCTGCTACACGCCCGTCGCGCTGGACCCGCTCGTCATGCTCATCGCGAACCTCGAGCCGCTGCTGCGCGGCGACGCCGCCGCGCCCGCGACGGTGGAGCGCAAGCTGCAGCGGCACTTCCGGTTGCTGGGCCCGCAGGGGCTCACCGGCATCGCGATGGCCGGCATCGACATGGCGCTGTGGGACGCGCGCGCCAAAGCGTGCGGCGTGCCGCTCGTGACGCTGCTCGGGGGCGAACCGAAACCGATCCCCGCGTACGCGAGCTTACGCACGATGAGCCCCGCCGGCGCCGCCGCGGAAGCAGCAGAGCTCGTCGCACGCGGTTTCACCGCGATCAAGGTGAAGATCGGGCGCGCCGATCTCGCCGCCGATCTCGAGACGATTCGCGCGGTGCGCGGCGCGATCGGCGCCGAAGCGAAGCTGATGGTCGACTACAATCAAAGCCTGACCGTACCCGACGCGATCGACCGCGCGCATGCGCTCGACCACGAAGGCCTGTACTGGATCGAGGAGCCGACGCGCGCGGACGACTTCGACGGCCACGCGCGCATCGCGGCGGCGGCAAAGACGGCGATCCAACTCGGCGAGAATTGGTGGGGACCGAACGACATGGCGAAGAGCATCGCCGCGCGCGCGTCCGACCACGCGATGCTCGACGTGATGAAGCTCGGCGGCGTCAGCGGCTGGCTGCGCGCCGCGGCGCTCGCCGACGCGGCGGGGCTGCCGGCGTCGAGCCATACGTTCCCCGAGCTCAGCGCGCATCTGCTCGGCGTCACGCCGACGTGCCGGTATCTCGAATACCTCGATCACGCCGGCCCGATCCTCGCCGAGCCGGTCGCCGTGGAGAACGGACACGTACCGATCGCCGATCGCCCCGGCAGCGGCCTGGCGTGGAACGAGGCCGCGATCGCGCGTGCGCTCGGCGCGTAGGCGGCTTAGAGCGGCCGGCGGACCCGCGCTTCGCGGTCGGCGTTGAACGTGCTGCGCACCGCCGCAACCGCGGCGTCGAGCGCGGCTTGCGGCGTGCGTTTGCACGGGCAGCTCTCGCGCGCGGTGCCCGGACAGCCGCCGCGGTTATGATCCTCGACCCCGTGCCCGCACGGGCACGCGACTAATGAGCCCATCGAAATCCCTTCGCGTCCACCCGCTTATCCATCATCGGCACGTCCGCCGTGCGAATCGAGAGCGAGGAAGCGGCGAAGCCCCAGAAATGGGGTGAATCGAAAGGGCTCGCCCGCGGGTACGATACGAGCGATGGAGGAGCGCCGATGAACCCCCTCGCGCGCGACCCGGAAGCGCTGGACTTGTTCCGCGAACGCGTCGACCGCGGCGACTGGCGAGCCGCGCGGCGGCTGGGCTTGGCCTTGCAGTTCCACCGCGCGACGCCGCAGCGCATCTTCGAGGACGACGCGGCGTACCTTCAGCGGCTCGCGGACGCATACGCGAAGCGGAGCCGTCGCTCCAGGCGCTGAGCCCGCCCGCGATCATCTTCATTACGGCACACCTTCGACGCGCGTAGGTGAAGCGCCGCTGCCCGCCGGAGGAAGGCACGTGAACGCACGAGCTCTCGCGCGCGTCTGCGCGGTCGCCGCCGCAACGCTGCTCTGCAACTGCTCGCCGCCGGCGCAAACCGGCAGCGGGGGCAGCGCGGCGGATACGCTGGTCGTCGCGCAGCAGCGCGAGCCGGCGTCGCTCAACCCGGCGCTGGAGAACGGCACGTCGTCGACGCAATGGGGCGAGCTGCTGTTCCAGTACATGGTCAAGTACGACGATCGCGGGCAGCTCGTCGGCGACGCCGCGACCGAAGTGCCGTCGCTGCAGAACGGCGGGATCGCCAAGGACGGCGTGACGATCACGTACCACCTGCGGCGCGGCCTGAAGTTCGCCGACGGCGTGCCGCTCACCGCGAAGGACGCCGCGTGGTCGGTCGACGCGATCAACGATCCGCGCAACAACCCGCAGTCGCGCTTCGCCTACGACGTCGTGCGCAAAGCCGACGCGCCCAACGACACGACGCTGGTGCTCCATCTCAAGCGCCCGTTCGCACCGCTGCTGACGGTGGTGCTCGCGCCGCAAGGCTTCCCGATCCTGCCCAAGCACCTGCTGGCGAGCCTGCACGACTTCAACCACATCCCGTTCAACTCGATGCCGCTCGGATCGGGCCCGTACGTAGTGACGAAGTGGGCGCGCGGCGACCGCGTTCAGATGCGCGCGAATCCGTACTACTACGCGGGCAAGCCGAAGATCGAGCACATCGACGTGCGCTTCGTCCCCGATCCGAACACCGCGATGAACCTGCTGCGCACCAAAGAAGTGGGCGGCGAGTTCACCGATCAGGACCTCGGCAACTACCCGCTGCTGCAAAAGATCGCGGGCGTGCGCGTCGAGCTCACGCCGATGAACGCGGTCGGCGCGATCATCTTCAATACGCGCGATCCGCTCACGAGCGATCCGCGCGTGCGCCACGCGCTCGCGATGGCGCTCGACATCCCGTCGATGATGCAGAAGACGTACCGCGGCGCGGTGACGACGCACGCCGCCGGCCGCGGGCTGTTCATCTGGGCGCACGATCCCAAGGCGTACCCCGACATCCCGTACGATCCGGACCAGGCGCGCAAGCTGCTCGACGCCGCGGGCTGGACGCTGGGCATCGACGGCATCCGGCGCAAGGGCGGCAAACAGCTCGACGTGCTGTTCATCTTGCAGGCCGCGACGCCGGGCGACACGCTCATCGGCAACGAGGTCGCGCAGTACGAAAAGGCCGTCGGCGTGGGCGTGACGCTCAAGGCGTTCAACATCGGGCAGCTCGTCGCGCCGGTGTCGGAAGGCGGGCCGGTGTACGGCGGCAAGTTCCAGATGGCGCTGTATCCGTTCGTCAACGGCGACGATCCCGACACGACCGACCAGTTCGCGTGCGCGAACGTTCCGCCGCGCGGTTACAACAAGTCGCGCATCTGCGACCCGCGCCTCGACGCGCTGCTCAAACGCGGACAACAAACGTACGACCCGGCGCAGCGCAAGGCGATCTACGCGCAGCTCGAAGCGCTGCTGTACGCCGACCTGCCGATCATGCTGCTGTACCAGCGGCCGATACTCGACGTGTTCACCGACCGGCTGCAACACCAGACGAACGGGCTGTCGACGGCGTGGTGGAACGTGGGCGCCTGGACGCTCGCGCCGTAAATTCTATTCGTCGCCCTCGTGCTCGGGCGGGTCTTCGAGCGTGATCGGGCCGTCGAACACCTCGAGCACCTCGCTGCCGGCGACGACGACAGAGTCGCGTTCCTTGTCGACGATCGCCTCGCTCGCCTCGAACCACGCGATCGGGCCGTCCTCCTCTTCGTCGTGGCCGGGCGCGAGGTAGGCGAACTCCAGCAAGCCGACGGCGGCGAACGCGTCGATCAGCGCGGCGACCGGCCCCAGCGCTTCGGCGCGGGCGGACTCGTCGCCGTCGTCGACGCGCTTGAGGATCGCCCGCAGCTCCTCGGAAAGATGCTTCGCGACGTCGGGATGATCCAGCGGATCGGCCTGCGTCGCGGTATTGTCGTCGTGGTTCACAGCGGGCGGCTTCGACGCGCACCGCCAAACACATGGCTACGTCATCGTGGGGGCTTCGGTGCAGCGGTCGCGCGCGGCGAGGTCGACGGTTGCGGCGACGCGCTCGATGGGCTCGGCGAATCGGCCGGCGGCTGCGGCGACGCGGTCGCGGGGAGCGGTGTGGCGGCCGGCGTCCCGGTCGGGACCGGAGTAGGGGTCGGCGGCGCGACGCACGGCGGCGTGAGGACTTGGGCCTTCAATCCCTTCGCGATCTGCATCGTTTCGGGCGACGGGCTCGGCGTCGGTTCAGGCGTCGGGCTTGCCGTCGGAGCCGGCGTCGGCGTGGGCGACGGCGACGCGACCGGTCGCCCGCGGTTCGTGCGAGGCGCAGCAGTCACGGTCGCGACGGGAACGGGGACCGCCGTCGGCTCGGGTGATGCGGTAGGCGCTGCGGTTTGGCACGGCACCGGCACGGAGTAATAATGCTCGGTGAACCCGATCGCGATCTCGCGCTTGATCAATTTACCGAAGTACGTGTTCGGAAACACCGTCGCAATGCGGTTCATGTAGGCCCAGGCCTGTTGCTGGTTCGCCTGCACCCAAATCTTTTTTTCGACGGAGATCGCCAAATAATAGGAGCGCCCCAATTGAGGATCGCGCGGATAGCGCTTCTCCCAATCCTTGAGCGCGTCTTCAGCAAACGCTACCTTCGCGACGACCGAGGGATCCGTGGTGTGGTCGCCCGCGGTGATCCCCGCATCGTGCAGCGTATTGTTGATCCCGAGAAAGCTCATCTTCAGCCGCCCGAAGTATTCATCCGCGGGGGCCGAGATTCGCATGAGGCTGAGATGCTCGCGCTCGTACTTTGACAGCGGCGCCGTCGATTTCGCCGGCGCGGGGGCCGCCGATTTCAGCGGGACCGGCGATGTCGATTTCGTCGGCGTGCTCGCCGCCGCGACTGCGACGCTGAGCAAACTTAGCACGATCGGGGCGAGGGGATTCACGCAGCAAGAACGCCGCGCCGGCTCCCTACGTTCCGCTCCGACCCACCCCGACGGGCATTCAGACGAGGGCTCGTATGCGGGTAGCGGGCTAGCGCAACCCGTCGTAGCGGTCGCGTGCTAGCCACGTTTGCGCGACGCGGCGGCGCAAGTCGAGCTCGCGCTCGGTGGCGGTTACGACGTTGCCACCGACGCGCTGGTTGAGCGTCCCGTGAATCTTGCGGTGCTCGACGCCGAAGCGGTTGCTGACGCGCGAGACGATCGCGTGCAGCGAACGGCGCAGCGCCTCCTTGCGCTCCGCGCTCGTCACGGCCGGCTCCGGCGGCTCGTCGTCGCGCGATGCTTCGCCGCCGTCGAGTGCGAACGGCGCGCCGGCGGCGAACGCCGCGGGATTGAACAGCGGGCCGTAGTCGACGACGCGCTCGGCCGTCGTGCGCGCGGCGAGCGCTTCGTACAACCCCGCGTCGGCGGCGCGCTCGGCGAGCCGCGCAGCGTCCAGCGCGGCCGCATCCGCGTCGCGCTCGTCGCGGGCGCGCAGCCCGTGGCGAACGTCCACCGTGATCCCGTGCGCGAGCATGCGCAGCCGCTGATCGTCCGGGACGAACACGTACGCCGTGGAATCGTTCGCGCCGTCGATGGTGCGCACGAACCGGCCGCAGAACTGCCGGAAATACAGCTCGGTGACGACGTTCGACGCGAACACGCCGACGCGCAGCCGCGGGATGTCGACGCCTTCGCTCACCATGTGCACCGCGACGATCCACGGGTCGGCGGAGCGCGCGAACGCCGCGATGCGGTCCGAGGCGTCGGCCAGGTCCGACACCACGATCGCCGGCGTCACGCCGAGCTTGCGCTGCATCAGCGCGGCGATCGCGCGCGCATGGTCCTGGTTCATCGCCGCCACGAGGCCCCCCGCGTCGCGATGGCCCTCCGCGCGCACGGACAGCAGCCGCGCGTGCGCCAGCGACAGCACGTCGCCGATCCATTCCTCGTGCGTGAGCATCGTGCGCAGCCGCTCGGAGTGATGGCGCTTGTCGCGCAGCGCCGTGTCGAACGTCGCGCCCATCTCCATCCCGTCGCGCGCGATCCATTCCGCCTCACCGCCGTGCAGCGCGAACACGAGCGCGCGGCACACGCCGTCGCGCAGCGCGGTCGCGTAATCGTACGCAAAGCTCGCCAGCGACAGGCCGCGGTCGTAGCGCACGAACGGGATCGCGGCGCCGTCGCTGCGGAACGGCGTGCCCGACATCGACACGCGGTGCGCGGCCGGTTCGAACGCGTCGCGCAACGCCTTGCCCCACGTCGCGTCGTCGCCGGCATGGTGGATCTCGTCGAGCACCACGCCCAAGCCGGCGCTCTCGGTGCTCGCGTCGCGCGAGAGCTGACGGTACAGCCGCGGCGCCGCGCACACTTGCTGATACGTCACCACCGCGCCGTGGACGTCGCGCGCCAGCCGCTGGTGCGCGTTGGAGAACTTGTGGTCGAGCACGATCCCCGCGCCCAGCATCGCGCGCGCCACCTGCGCCTTGAGGTGCTCGCGCGGCACGACGACCATCATCCGGCCGGCCGCGCCGTCCTTGAGCAGCGCGTGTGACACCCGCGTCGCAAAGCGGGTCTTCCCGGCGCCCGGGGTCGCCACGATCAGCGCATCGCTCGGCCGATCCGCATCCCACCCTTCGAACGCCGCCCGCTGCCACGCGCGCAGCGGTAACCTCCAGTTGTGGAGACGCGGTCCCGGCACGGGGATCTGGGGTTCGGTTCCCCGGCCCGTCGTCATCCGAGGAACATCGCGCGGCGACCGCGACGCGTGCCCGAGCACGGTTTGAAGGGTTATCTTTGCGGTACAGAGTATGTCGTCGCGAACTCTCTGCATCGGAGCCGCCCCGTGGACGTCACCCGCGCCATCGCCGACCTCGACGAAGTCCGATCCCGCCTCGCCTCGGTCCAGCGCTTTCGCGGCCTCTCGGGCGCCGCGGCGCTCGCCAGCGGGCTGGCGGCGCTGGGGAGCGGCATGGTCCAGCTCACCCTGATCCCGTCCCCGCGGACCGCGGACGACGCGGCGCGCTACGTCGCGATCTGGATCGCCTGCCTCGCGTTCGCCCTGGCGCTCAACTACGGCGCGGTCGCGGTCTGGCTGGTCAAGAACTGGTCGTTCCGGGCCCGGACCGAGCTGCAGACGGCGGCCGTCGCAATCGTCCCGTCCGTCGTCGCCGGCGGCGCCTTCACGGCCGCCCTGCTCGCGCGCGGCGAGATCGGGCTGCTGCCGGGTACGTGGGCGCTTTGCTACGGCCTCGGTTTGCTGGCGGCGCGCTCGATGCTGCCGCGCCGGGCCGTCGCGGTCGCGCTCGGTTTCGCGGCGATCGGCTCGACGCTGCTGTTCGCGTCCGGTACGAACGCGCTCGCGTGGTGGGTGATGCCGCTGATGTTCGGCCTTGGGCAGACGGTCATCGGAATCTTGATCCTGCGCGACGAGGCGATGTACACGAACGCGGTGCGCGCGTGAACGGCGACGCGCCGTTCGCCTTCGCCGGGCTGGAACGGATCTTTCACGAGCGCGGCCGGTTGGCCGTGTGCGCGTGTCTGGTCGCCAACCCCGACGGGATGCGCTTCACCGACTTGCAGGACGCGTGCGGTTTGACCGACGGCAACTTGAACCGGCACTTGCACGCGCTGGCCGAGGTCGGCGTCGTGACCAGCGAGCGTGTGCGCGGCCACGGCCGCCCCACGACGATCGTGCGCATCACCGACGACGGCCGCACGCGCTTTCTCGCCTACGTCGACGAGCTCGAAGCCGTCGTGCGCGGCGTGCAGCAGCGCGCGGAAGCACCCGCGTCACGCTTGGCGGCGCAGTCGTGATCGAACGCGCACCCGTCGTAACCGGCGTGCCGCGCCACGTCGCGATCATCATGGACGGCAACCGCCGCTGGGCGCGCACGCACGCGCTGCCCGCGCTCGAAGGCCACCGCCGCGGGATGCAAGCGTTGGAACGCACCATCGACGCCGCGCTGAGCGCCGGCATCGCGATGCTCACCGTGTACGCGTTCAGCGAAGAGAACTGGACGCGCGAGCACCGCGAAGTGTTCGGTCTGTTCGGTCTGGCCGAATCGTTCGCGCGCGACAAAGCCGCCGCGCTGGCCGCCCGCGGCGTGCGCGTGCGCATGATCGGACGACGCGACCGTCTGCCCAGCGGCGTGGTCGAAGCGTTCCGCATCCTCGAAGAGCGCACCGCGCACGGCAGCGCGATGCTGCTCGCGATCGCGGTCGACTACGGCGCGCGCACGGAGCTGCGCGACGCGTGCCGCTCGCTCGCGCGCGATGTCGCCGCAGGCACGCTCGCACCTGAACAGATCGACGAGGACGCGATCGCGGCAAAGCTGTGGACCGCGGGCTTCCCCGACCCCGACCTGGTGGTCCGGACCGGCGGCGAGCTGCGGCTGTCGAACTTCTTGCTCTACCAGAGCGCGTACGCGGAGCTGTGGTCGACGAATGACCCCTGGCCGGATTTCGACGCCGCAACTCTGGACCGCGCGATCGACGCGTTCGCCACCCGCGAGCGCCGCTTCGGCCGGTAGCATAGCAGGCGAGTGCTCAATCAGGGCACACGTCTTTTCGGCCAAAATGCCGCGGACAGACCCATGGACAAGGTCGTGGACAATCCGGGCCCAATAATCGCTCGATGGCTTATGGAGAGCAGCCGCTTCCGGGCTTTCGGGATGCCCTCGACCTAGACAAGTTCGTCGTCGATCTCAGTGTTTTGCCGTTTTCGTTTTGGAAGCAACTCGGCGAGGCGAGGTCGAAATGCGAGCATATCTTGCGGGCGCCGCTTTTGCCCGAGACCTGGGAAGAGCTGCAAAGGGTCTACCTCGTCCGCGGTGTTCACTCGACGACGGCGATCGAGGGCAACACCCTGACCGAGGAAGAGGTCATGGCGATTTTCAGGCGAGAGCTTACCTTGCCCCCTTCGCGAGCATATCTCGGAATCGAAGCCGACAACATCGTCAAAGCCATGAATGTGGCATGGGCCGAGCCGCTCCGCGAAACGATCAGCCGCGACGAGATCTGTCAAATGAATGCGCAGGTGCTCGCCGGGTTGACGGTGGCGGCTCACGTTACGCCGGGCGAATACCGGCACGACGTCGTTACGGTCGGACGCTATGTCTGCCCTCGAGCAGACGACGTGCCGAGATTCGTTGACAAGTTCGTTTCCTGGTATAATGAATTTCCCGCCGAGGCGCCAGGGCTCGACGGCGTTTCGCTGTCGATCATCAAGGCGATTGCGGCGCACATGTACTTCGTGCTCATCCACCCGTTCGGCGATGGTAATGGGCGCACCGCGAGGCTGATCGAATGGAGAACGCTCGACCATGGCGGCATCGCATCCGTTGCGACGCATGTGCTGAGCAATCATTACAATCTCACACGCACACGCTACTATGAAATGCTCGACCAAGCCAGCCTGAGGCGTAACCTGACGCCTTTTTTTTGTTACGCAATCCAAGGCCTCGTCGATCAACTTTCATCGCAACTCGACTATCTCCACAAGCCAATACGCAAACCTCGTGTACGTCGATATCGTGCGATCGCGAACGCCGGGGCACGGCGCGGATGTGATCAAACGCCGGCAAGACCTTGCGATCGCGATCGCGCGCAGCCCCGGTCCGGTTTCGCGCTCACAGATGTCCGAGTTGACCTCCACCCTTGCAAAATCATATGGTCGAACGACCGAAAAAACGCTGTCGCGTGATTTGACCGCGCTGCAGGGAGCGCGGTTGATAAGTTGGAGTCCGCAAGGATGGGAAGGCGTGACGGATACGATGTACTGGCGGCACCGCCGAGATGTTTTTGAGCGGCGCGGACCTCGCCGCAGTCGCTCAGCGACGCATTTGGGACACTCTCGAGCAAAGGCTTAGCGTGGCGGCGGGAAGACCTATCGGCCGCTTGCTCCCGACGCAATACCCCGGCCGTCAAATGCGCCCTCACGGCGACGTAAGCAGCCGCGTCCTCTCGATCGGCATGGTAGAATAGACCCTTATGGCCCATGTCCGGACGCGGCCCGATATCCGCAACGTCGCCATCATCGCTCACGTCGACCACGGGAAGACGACGCTGGTCGATGCCATGTTTCGTCAGAGCGGCATCTATCGCGAGGGACAGCACACCGAAGCGCGCGCGATGGACTCCAACCCCCTCGAGCGCGAGCGCGGCATCACGATCCTCGCCAAGAACACCGCGATCGACCACAACGGTGTGAAGTTCAACATCGTCGACACCCCCGGCCACGCCGATTTCGGCGGTGAGGTCGAGCGCGTGCTGCAGATGGTGCAGGGCGTCGTGCTGCTCGTCGACGCGGCCGAGGGCGTGATGCCCCAGACGCGCTTCGTGCTGCGCAAGGCGCTCGAGCTGGATCTGCGCGCGATCGTCGTGATCAATAAGATCGACCGCCGCGATGCGCGCCCGGTGGAAGTCGTCGATGAGGTGTTCGACCTCTTCATCGAGCTGGGCGCGTCCGACGAGCAGGCCGATTTCGCCGTGGTCTACGCGAACGGTAAGGCCGGGATCGCGAAGTACGAGCTGGCCGACGAGAGCGCCGACCTGGAGCCGCTGTTCGACACCATCGTCAAGCGCGTGCCCGAGGCGCCCGCCGAGGACGGCGGTTTTCAGATGCTCGTGTCGGCGATCGACCACAACCGCTACGTCGGGCGGATCGGCATCGGCCGCATCTTCCGCGGCACGTCGAAAGTCAACGCGCCGATCGTCAAGGTCACGCGCGACGGCACCGTCACCACCGGTTTGCGGCTGACGAAAATGCTCGCATTTCACGGGCTCGAGCGCATCGAGGTCGAGGAAGCCTCGGCCGGCGACATCATCTGCGTGTCCGGGATCGAAGGCCTCAACATCGGCGACACGATCGCCGACGCCGCGTTCCCCGAAGGCATCGCAGCGACGGCAGTCGACGAGCCCACGGTCTCGATGTACTTCATGGTCAATGCGTCGCCGTTCGCGGGGCGCGAAGGCAAGTACCTCACGTCGCGCCAGATCCGCGAACGGCTGATGCGCGAGCTGGAATCGAACGTCGCGCTGCGCGTCGAGGACACCGACTCCGCCGACACGTTCGAAGTGCGCGGACGCGGTGAGCTCCATCTCTCGATCCTCATCGAGACGATGCGCCGCGAAGGCTACGAGATGGCGGTCAGCAAGCCGCGCGTCATCATCACCGAGCGCGACGGCGTAAAGATGGAGCCGGTCGAGTACGTCGTGATCGACGTGCAGGAAGAGTATTCCGGCGCCGTGATCGAGTCCGTCGGGCGCCGCCGCGCGCAGATGTCGAACATGGTGACCGTCGGCGAGACGCGCCGGCTGGAGTACACGATGCCGACGCGCGCGATCTTCGGCCTGCGCGGCGAGCTGATGACGCTCTCGCGCGGCACCGCGGTGATGTCGCACGTCTACTACACGCACCAGCCCGTTGCCGGCGACATCCCGGGCCGTTCCAACGGCGCGCTCGTCACCAGCGACAGCGGCACCGTCACCGCGTACGCGCTGATGGGCCTCGACCAGCGCGGCCGCTTCTTCGTGGACCCGGGCGCCGAGGTGTACGAAGGCATGATCGTCGGCCGCGCCAACGACGACAAGGACGTCGCGCTCAACGCGGTGCGCGCCAAGAAGCTCACCAACATGCGCGCCGCCGGCACCGACGAGAACTTCAAGATGCCGCCGGCCGAGGAGATGTCGCTCGAGCGCGCGATCGAGTTCATCGAGGACGACGAGCTCGTCGAGGTGACGCCGAAGTCGATCCGGCTGCGCAAGCGGCTGCTCGACGAAGGCGACCGCATCAAGTCGCGCAAGCGCGAGAAAGCCTTCGCGAACTAGACCGAGAAGCGGGCCGGGTGAGACAGATCGGCCTCCTCGCGGTCGCGCTCGCGATCGCCCTCTCCGCGTGCACGCGCGTCGACACCGTGGCGACCACATCGGGAGGGCCGAGCGGCGCGCACCACACCTGGACGAAGCCCGGGATCCTGCGGATCGCGAGCCTGAACGATCCCGACAGCCTCAGCCCGCTGGTCGGCGAGTACCAGGTCGACGTCGACCTGTCGATGTTCTGGGCGGGCTACCTGTTCAACTACGACGACCAGAACCGGCTGGTCCCCGAGCTCGCGGTCGCGGAGCCGACGCTCGCGAACGGCGGCATCTCGCGCGACGGCCTCACGATCACGTACCACCTGCGCAAGGGCGTCACGTGGCAGGACGGCGCTCCGTTCGATTCGGGTGACGTCGTGTTCTCGTGGCACGCCGTGATGAACCCGAACACCAACGTGGCGAGCCGCCAGGGTTACGACGTGATCGCGCGCATCGACACGCCCGACAAATACACCGCGGTCGTCCACCTCCGCAAGCCGTACTCCCCGTTCGTCGCCGCGTTCTTGACGATGTCGAGCCAGCCGTTCCCCGTCTATCCGAAGCATCTGCTGTCGAAATATCCCGATCTCAACCGCATCCCGTACAACAGCGCGCCGGTGGGAACGGGACCGTTCATCGTCAAGGAATGGCATCGCGGCCAGACGCTGCGCATGGTCGCGAACCCGCACTACTGGCGGGGCGCGCCCAAGCTTGCCGAAGTCGACTACACCGCGATCCCCGACGAGAACACCGTGCTCACCACCATGGAGTCGCACGCGATCGACCTGTGGTACAACGCGCCGGCGACGCTCTACGGCCAGGCGTCAAAGGTGCCCGACACGCACGCGGTCCTGACGCCGTTCAACCAGTACTCGGCGGTCGGGTTCAACACGACCCGGCCGCTCGTCTCCGATCCGGCAGTGCGGCGCGCGCTCGCGATGGCCACCGACCGGAAGCGCTTGATCGACCTCGTATCGTACGGGGTCAACGTCCTCAACGAAGGAGACCAGCCGAAGTTCTCGTGGGCGTACGACGAGAGCCTCAAGCCGATCGAGTTCGACCTGGAGAAGGCGAAAGCGACGCTCGATGCCGCGGGCTGGCATCCCGGGCCCGACGGCGTGCGCGTCAAGGACGGGCAGCGGCTGCGGCTCGAGGCGGCGACGATCACGGGCAGCGCGGTCGGCAACCGGCTGGCGGTGCAGTTGCAGAGCGCGTGGCGCGCGGCCGGCGTCGAGATGACGATCAAGCAATACGCGTCGGCATTGATGCTTGCGACGTTCCAAGCCGGCGGGATCTTGCAGACCGGCAAGTTCGACGTCGAGTTCTCGTCGTTCGTCAACGGGGTCGATCCGGACGACTCGTCGGTCGTGCTCAGCGCGCAGATACCGCCCAGCGGCAACAACAACTACCGCTTCCGCAACCCTGACGTCGACGCGCAAGAAGCGATCGCGCTCAGCTCGTACGATCAGGCCGTGCGCAAGAAAGCCTACGGGCGCGTGCAGCAGGCGCTCGTCGACCAAGTGCCCTTCATCACGATGTGGTTCGCGCGCCGCTTCGACGTGGTCAGCAACGACGTGAAGGGCTACAAGCCCGCACACGCCGTCACGACGTTCTGGAATACCTGGGAGTATTCGATCTAGCGCTGAAGCGGAAACACGTTGTTCGGGCGCGTCAGCTCGCGCACGCCGTTCTCGTCCGCGACGATGACCGCACCGGTCAACGTCGCCGCAAAGAGTCCGGTAGCCACGACGCCGTGGATCGCGCGCAGCACGATGTCGCTGATCTCCGGATCGGCGATGGGGCCGAGCGAACAGTCGAGGATCGCGTTGCCGTTGTCGGTCACGAACGGCGCCAAGTCCGTCTTGCGCTGCTTGACGCGCACCTGCGGAAGCACCGCGTGGATGCCGCTGATCACGGTCGAAAGTGCGAACGGAACGACTTCGACCGGCGTCGGAAACGCACCGAGCTTGGTGACGAGCTTCTCCGGCGTCACGATCACGACGAATTTCTGCGCCGCGAGCGCGACCGCTTTCTCGCGGAACATCGCGCCGCCGCCGCCCTTGGTCAGCGACCAGTCCGCCGCGACCTCGTCGGCGCCGTCGATCGCGACGTCGATCTCGCGGTCGCCGAGCGCGACGAGCGGGATGCCGAGCTCGCGGCATTGCCGTTCGGTCGCGAGCGACGTCGGCACGGCGACGATCCGTTCGCCCGCCGCGACGCGTTCACCGACGCGCACGACGGCCCAGCGCGCGGTCGAGCCGGTGCCCAGGCCGATGCACGTCCCCGCCCGCACGTAGCGGTCGACGGCGGCGAACCCGGCCTCGCGTTTGCGTTCGTCCTGCGGTGTCATCGCGTGAAAGGAGCCCCGCTCGCGCGGGGCTCCTCGTCGTTCAGCGGCAGTAGCCCTTGACGTGCTTTCCGTACTTGTTCGTGTAGCCTTTGACCCAATGCTTGCCGGGCGGGCAGCGGTGCATGTGGCCCATGCCGCCCCCCATCGCGCCGTGCATCTTGTCGTTGTCTTTCGCCTGGGCGCCGGCGCCGAGCGCCGCCACCATGCAAAGCGCGAGGAATCCGGACATGATCTTGCTCATGGAAAATCTCCGATCGGATGAAAACGGGATGGACGTCCCGTTCCAGCCGACCGCTTTTCCGACCTTTGTCGGACGTCGGGCCCTTAGCCGACCTCGGGCTGGCTCGCACTGCGCGTGGCCAATCCGGCACCGTGCCGTCGTACTGCCGCAGCACCGGTGAATACGGGGACGGTGTGCATCAATTCCGTTACGATCGACCGGGTGGCCGTGTCGATCGGAAGATCGCTGTTGATCCGAGCCCATGCGTCGAGCATACGCTTCACGGTCTCGCGAACGATTTCACGAACCTGGCGCACGGAAAGATGCGCCCGCTCCGCGAGCCGCTCGAACCGCTCCATATCGAACTCTTCCCATCTTTTCGTGCCGGCGAGATTGAGCGCCAGAACGTCGTCAGGAATGTAGCGTAGCGTCGACACGAAATCGTAGGCAGGCGCGATCCGGGCCGACTCTCCATCTGGATAGATCAGTGACCAATTTTTCGCGTGCATGTCAGCGTTTCCGATGCCAATGGTAAAAACCAGACGCCGTATGAATTCCTCGACTCCTTTCGCGCCGACGACCTCGTTGACGATCGCTGCCATGATGGCGTAACTCGTTCGTTGGTACTTCTCTTCGGGATAGAGCCCTTGGATTTGTGCGAAATCTTCAATGTGGATGCGGCCTCCGGATTCGGTCCGGTCGAAACGCCGAATCATATATGCGTCGCCGAGGTCGTGCCGCATCTCACTAGGGAGGCCTTCGATACGCGAGGTCGGGATGAGCGCGACTTCGGGGACGTCGATACCGACTTCCCTCGCGAACGACATCATCGCATACTCCGTCTCCGGAACGTTTCCGTACGTGGCAGACGGCAGTTTGACGATCCACTGGCCCCCCATCCCTTCGACCGGGATACGGAGCCCGTTGTCGCGCGACAGCACGGCGCTGAACTTGAGCTGCACGCCGGCGAGTGAAAAGCGCAACGGATGGGACGCCGATTGGCGCTCCGCTCCAGTCTCGGTCGGCGGCAACGGCGCACCGTCAGGATCGGTGACGATGATAGCGCCCGGCAAATCGGTCCCAAGTAACCAGATCAGCGGAAAGTCGCGGTCCTGGTTTACCGAACCGCGATTCGCGACATATTGCCGTAAGTGGCCCTCCGGCAAGAGGTTTGAAAAGAACGGCGGCAACCTGCGGGACGTCGGGCGCACCACGTCGCTCAACCCGCCGCGTATATCCTGAAAAGATTGGCTGAGGACGGGGCGCCGTGGATTTTCCACGTAGCCCGGATCGAGCGTGAAGATGTTTCGATCGCCATCCAAATTGATCAGGCGTCCGACGACGGTTTGGTTCAACCGAACTTCGAGCTCTTTCATTCAGGGTCTCGTTCCGCCGAGGCGGCGAAACGCGATCGTGGCGCACTCGCGTCCCCAGCATCGAGCAGAAGCCCCACAGCGGAAAGGCTCTTGACTGGGACCAAAACGGTTTCGAGCCCGAGCCCGCGTGAGATATCCCTGAGCGTTGAGAGGCGGATATCCTCACCTCGTTCCGCTCGAGAGATTTGGCTCTGAGGAAGTCCACCGAGGCGAGCGAGCTCCTGCTGACTCAAGCCGGCTGCACGCCTCGCCCCTCGGAGCGTCCCCGCGATATCGCTAATGTCGCTTGCCACCTGGCTACTATAGCATACCTGCATAAACTATAGGCGCAGTTTATTTATATATCGCTAAATCATTGAGTCTTAGTCGCTATATCGATGAGATTGGCCGAAAGGTCACGGTTTACCGGAACGCCGGCAGGTCCGGGAGCGCCTCCACGACCTTGAACGTCAGCTCGCCCTTGTCGCGGTCGAAGCCGATGCGGACCACGTCGCCGTCGCGCACCTCGCCGGCGAGGATCTTGCGGCCGAGCGGGGTCTCGACCTCGCGCTGGATCGCGCGCTTGAGCGGGCGCGCGCCGTACGCGGGCTCGTGGCCGCTGCGTACGAGGTGCGTCTTCGCGTCGTCGCTGATCTCGAGCTGGATGCGGCGGTCGCGCAAGCGCGTGCGCACGCGGTCGAGCTGGATGTCGACGATCGCCTTGAGCTGTTCTTCCGTCAGCTTGTGGAACACGACGATCTCGTCGACGCGGTTGAGGAACTCCGGGCGGAAATGCTGGCGCAGCTCGTCGAGCACCGTCGCGCGCATGACGGCGTAATCGGCGGCGCCCATGTCGCCCGACGCGTCGAGGATGCGGTGCGAGCCGACGTTGGACGTCATGATGACGATCGTATTCTTGAAATCCACCGTGCGGCCCTGACCGTCGGTGAGCCGGCCTTCGTCGAGGATCTGCAGGAAGACGTTGAACACGTCCTGGTGCGCCTTTTCGATCTCGTCGAACAGCAGCACGGAGAACGGGCGGCGGCGCACCGCTTCGGTGAGCTGGCCGCCTTCGTCGTAGCCGACGTATCCCGGCGGTGCGCCGAGCAGCCGCGCGACGGTGTGCTTCTCCTGGTACTCCGACATGTCGATGCGGATCATCGCGCGCTCGTCGTCGAACAGGAACGACGCCAGCGCGCGCGCGAGCTCCGTCTTGCCGACGCCCGTCGGGCCGAGGAACAAGAACGAGCCCAGCGGACGGTTCGGATCGCCGAGACCCGAGCGCGCGCGCACGATCGCTTCGGACACGGCGGTGACCGCTTCGTCCTGGCCGATCACGCGGCGGTGCAGCTCGTCCTCGAGGTGCAGCAGCTTCTGGATCTCGCCCTCGAGCAGCTTGCTCACGGGGATGCCCGTCCAGCGGCTGACGATGCCCGCGATGTCTTCTTCGTCGACTTCTTCTTTGAGCAGGCGCGAGCGGCCGTCGGTCAGCGCGGCTTCTTTCTCGCGCAGCGTGCGCTCGAGTTCGGCGAGCCGGCCGTACTTGAGCTCCGACGCCTTCGCCCAGTCGGACGCCTGCGACGCGCGGTCGATCTCCAGCTTCGTCGCTTCGATCTGCTCGCGCAGCTCGCGCGCTTGCGCGACGGCGTCCTTCTCGGACTGCCAGCGCGCGCGCAATGCGTCGGTCTGCTCGTGCAGCTCCGCCAGCTCTTGCTCGAGCTTTTCGAGGCGCGCTTTGGACGCGCTGTCGTTCTCTTTGCGCAGCGCTTCGCGCTCGATCTCGAGCTGCATCATGCGGCGCGATGCTTCGTCGAGCTCGGTCGGCATCGAGTCGATCTCGGTGCGCAGCTTCGCCGCGGCCTCGTCGACGAGGTCGATCGCTTTGTCGGGGAGGAAGCGGTCCGCGATGTAGCGGTTCGACAGCACGGCGGCGGCGACCATCGCCGCGTCTTTGATGCGCACGCCGTGGTGCAGCTCGTAGCGCTCGCGCAATCCGCGCAGGATCGAGATCGTGTCCTCGACCGACGGCTGGTCGACGAACACCGGCTGGAAGCGGCGTTCGAGCGCCGCGTCCTTCTCGATGTACTTGCGGTACTCGTCGAGCGTGGTCGCGCCGATCATGTGCAGCTCGCCGCGCGCGAGCAGCGGCTTGAGCAAATTGCCCGCGTCCATCGAGCCTTCGGTCTTGCCGGCGCCGACGACGGTGTGCAGCTCGTCGACGAACAGCAGCACGCGGCCCGCGGCGCTGGTGACTTCTTTGAGCACCGCTTTGAGCCGCTCTTCGAACTCGCCGCGGTACTTTGCGCCGGCGATGAGCGACCCCATGTCGAGCGAGATGAGACGCTTGTCTTTGAGACCTTCGGGCACGTCGCCGCGCACGATCCGCTGCGCGAGGCCTTCGACGATCGCCGTCTTGCCGACGCCGGGCTCGCCGATGAGCACGGGGTTGTTTTTCGTGCGGCGCGACAGCACTTGCACGACGCGGCGAATCTCTTCGTCGCGGCCGATCACCGGATCGAGCTCCCCCTTTTCGGCGGCTTTCGTCAAGTCGCGGCCGTAGCGCTCGAGCGACTGGTACGTGCCTTCGGGGTTCTGCGTGGTGACGCGCTGGTTGCCGCGCACGTCGCGCAGCGCAGCGAGCAGCTTCTCGCGCGAGAGCCCGAGCTCGCGGAACAATTTACCGACCGCTCCGCCGTCGGCCGTCATCGCGAGCAGCAGGTGCTCGACCGACACGTATTCGTCGTTGAGCGACTTCGCCTCGTCGTCGGCTTTGCCGAGCAGGCGCGTGAGCGCGGGCGCGACGGTGACGTGGCTCTGGTCGGCGTGCGCCCCTTGCAGCCGCGGCAACGCCGCGACCGCCTGCGCGACGCGCAGGTCCACGGTCCGCGGGTCGAGGCCGGCCTTCTCGAGGATCGGGCCCGCGACGCCGTCGGTCTGGTCGAGGATCGCGGCGAGCAGATGCTCGGGGGTCGTCTGCGTGTGGTGCTCGGAGACCGCGCGCGTGTACGCCGCATTGAGCGCCTCTTGAACGCGCTGGGTCATACGTTCGACGTTCATTCGCACTCTACAACCGCGAGTGCTAAAGCGAAGTTTCGCCGGACCGCGCTCGGACGGCGGGCCTCGCTCGGCTGCGGCCCCAAGCGAGGCAGGAGGGCAACCGACCCCGGCAAAGACGGTCGCGCCGGGCCGTCGTCGGAGGTATTCAGATGCGTTTCGTTCGTGCGTTCTCGTCGGCCGTCGCGTTAGCCGCGATCATCACGGTCGCCGCGCCGGGGAGCGCCGCTCCTCCACCCGATCCCGCGCTCGCGGCGTTGCCCGCGAAGATGGTCGCGGCGCTCACCACCAACGATGCGACCGCGCTGCGCGCCGCGTGCGCGCCGACTTCCACCGTCGTCGACGAGTTCGCGCCGTACTCATGGTCCGGCGCGGACACGTGCGTGCGGTGGTCCGCGGCGTTCAAGACGTTCATGAGGCAGGTGAAGATGAGCGACCCGAAAGGGACCGTGGCACCGCACCCGTTCATCGACGTGACCGGCAACCATGCGTACGTCGTCGCGAAGGTGAAATTCGTCGCGATGATGTCCGGGAAGCCGGTCTCCGAGGAAGGCACATGGGCGTTCGTGCTCGCGAAGTCCGGCGCGGCATGGAAGATCACGTCGCTGGCGTGGGGGACGCTGCACCACTGAGCGAAATCCTCCGGCCAGGTACACGCGACCGAACCCGGAGACACCGCCGATGCAATTGACCGCCGAACAGCTCCGCGCACTCGACGTGGACGGATATCTCTTCCTCCCCAACCGGTTCTCGTCGGATGAAGTACGCGTGCTGCGCGAGCACCGCGACGAGATCTTCAAGATGGAACGGCAAGAGATCGTGCGCGAGAAGCGCAGCGGCGTGCCGCGCACCGCGTTCGCGTGCCAGACGTACGACGAAGCGTACCGCCGGCTCGCCGCGCATCCGCGCCTGGTCGAGCCGGTGCAGCAGATCCTCGGCGGCGACGTCTACATGCACCAGTTCAAGATCAACGCGAAGGCCGCGTTCGAAGGCGAGCAGTGGCAATGGCACCAGGACTACGGCACCTGGATCAATGACGACGACATGGCCGAGCCGCGCGCGATGAACATCTCCGTGTTCCTCGACGACGTCACCGCGTGCAACGGGCCGCTGATGATCATCCCCGGCTCGCACAAAGCGGGCTATCTGGGAGCCGAGCACGACACGACGACGACGTCGTACCCGCTGTGGACGCTCGATCACGCGACCGTGCGCGCGATGGCCGATCACGGCGGGCTCGTCGCGCCGCTCGGTGATGCGGGCTCGATGCTGATGTTCCACTGCAACATCGTGCACGCGTCCACGTCGAACATGTCGCCGTGGGACCGCAGCATCGTGTACCTGTCGCTGAACCGCACGAACAACGCGATCCGGCGCTTCTCGCGCCCCGATTACATCGCGCACCGCGACTTCACGCCGATCCAAACCCTCGCCGACGACTCACTGCTGGAGCTCGCGCGCACCGAAGCCGTGGCGGTATGAACCTCGCGCGCGGGCTCGCGCAGCGCGAAGCGGCGGGACGCCCCGTCCGCGTCGGCTTGATCGGCGCCGGCAAGTTCGGCACGATGATCCTGGCGCAGCTGCGGCTAATGGCCGGCGTGCGGCTGTGCGTGCTCGCCGACCTCGATCCCGCCCGCGCGCGCCGCGCCGCCGCCGAGGCGGGCTGGGACCGGGATGCGTTCGCGGTTGCTTCAACCGCGGGCGCGGCGAACGACCTCGCGCGCGGCGGGCGCGTCGCGCTCGTCGAGAGCGGCGTGCTCGCGACGGACTGCGAGCTCGACGTGCTGATCGAAGCCACCGGCCACGAAGAGGCCGGCGCGCTGCACGCGTACCGCGCGATCGAGCGCGGGCTGCACGTGGTGATGGTCACCGTCGAAGCAGACGTCGTAATCGGCCCGTATCTGCACCGCATGGCGGAGAGCGCGGGCGTGGTCTACTCGATGGCGTACGGCGACCAACCGGCGATCATCTGCGAGCTGGTCGACTGGGCGCGCACGTGCGGCTTCGAGGTCGTCGCCGCGGGCAAGGGCACGAAGTTCGCGCCGCGTTACCGGCGCTCGACGCCCGACACGGCGTTCGCGAACTACGGCTTCACCGCGGAACAGATCGCGACGGGCGGCTTCAACCCCAAGATGTTCAACTCGTTCCTCGACGGCACGAAGTCGGCGATCGAGATGGTCGCCGTCGCGAACGCGACCGGGCTCGACGTGGCGGAAGACGGGCTGTCGTTCGCGCCGGCGTCGGTGTACGATCTGCCGATGCTGCTGCGGCCGAAGGCGGACGGCGGCATACTGCCGCGTGCCGGAATTCTTGATGTGGTATCGTGCATCACGCCGGACGAGCAGTTCGTCGCCGATCACCTGCGCTGGGGCGTATACGTGACGTTCACGTCCGAGAGCGACTACGCGACGCGGTGCTTCGGCGAGTACGGTATCGCGACCGATCCGAGCGGTAAGTACGCGGCGCTGTGGCGCCCGTACCACCTGATCGGCTTGGAGATCGGCGTGTCCATCGCGTCGGCGGTGCTGCGCGGCGAGCCGACGGGCGCGCCGTATGCGGGCCATCGCGCGGAGGTGGTGTGCGCGACGCGGACGGCGCTGCGTGCGGGCGACGTGATCGACGGCGAGGGCGGCTACGCGGCGTACGGAACGTGCGTGCCCACGGAGCTCGCGCGCGAGCGGAAGCTGGTGCCGATGGGCCTCGCGCACGGGCTGAGGCTCGTGCACGACGTGCCGGCCGACCACCCGATCGGCACGGACGACGTCTTGTTCGACGACACGTCGTTCCTGTGGAAATTGCGCCGCGAGCAGGACGCGATGTTCGCTCCGGTCAGCGCGTAGCGGCGGCGCGCAGCGCGCGGACGTCGCCGTCGCGCACGGTGACACCCGTCGCGTCGAACCATTCCATCAGCGGCACGGCGTACTTGCGCGTCGTGCCGACGGCGTCGCGAAAGCGCGCCATCGTGATCGGCCCGTCGCGCCGCACGGACACTTCGAGGCGCTTGCGAATCTCGGCGATCTGCGTGCCGCGGTACACGTCGCCGCCCACCTTGACCAGCGCACCCATCGCGACCAGCGTGTCGAACGCCTGCGGCAGCCCGGTGATGCGCGCGGCGCGCAGCTGCGCGACGACGTCGTCGAGCGGCGCAGGCACGAGCGGCTGCGCGGCATCCTGCGGGACGGCGCGCTCGAAGAACGCGCGCTGCTCGGCGGTGAGCTGCGGGCGGTGCTCGAGCGTCGCGTAGTAGCCGGCGCGCGCGGTGATGCGGCCGTCGTCGGCGTCCGCCGCGAGGATGCGCACGAGAAAGGCCTCCTCGACGGCGAGCTCGCGCGCGAGCGCGAGCGACGTCGTGCCGAGCATCCACGGCGCGTCGGCTTCTCGCCGCGCGAGGGCGTCCCGAACGCGCTGCGAGAACGCGTCGGCAGCGGCGCCGTCGACGTATGCGAGCGGCTTGTGCAGCCGCCGCGCGCCGCCATGCGCGGCTAGTTCGGTGAGAATCTCCGCGGCGCGCTCCTCGCGCACGTTCGCGCGCGCGCCGAGCTCCGCAGCCGTCCGCGGCGTCAGCCCGCTCTCGCCGAGCGCGCGCGCTACCGCGTCGACGTCGGGAGCGACGCTCTCGTCGGCGCCTTCGGCGCGCCCGGAATCCTCGGCGACGCCCGCGTCGACCGTGCCGCCGCCCAGCAATGTCTTGGGCGAAAGCGCGCGCAGGACGAACGCTTCGCCGGGATACGTCGTCGTCGCGCGCCGCAGGTGCAACGTAGCATCGACCGCCGCCGTATCGGCCGGCGGCGCGGGATCGAACACCAGCGTGCCGAGAATCTCTGCCGCGCCGAGATACGCGCGAACCGGGGTGCGGCGTCGCAAGAGCCCACCCGCCGACTGCGCTGAGCTGGTCGCAGCCTGGAGCGCGCGAAAGCGAACACGCAGCGACGACCGCGGCGCGAACGTCGCTTCGGCGAGCACTGCACCGCGATGCAGCTCGCCGGCATCGACGGAGGGCACGTTCACCGCGACGCGCGCGCCGCCGCCAACGCTGCCGCGGGCCGCGCCAAACACTTGCAGCGAACGCACGCGCACGTCACGCCCAGGCGGATCGAGCCGCAGCGTGTCGCCGGTGCGCAGGGTGCCTTGCATGAGCGTGCCGGTGACGATCGTTCCGTGCCCCGGCAGCGCGAACACGCGGTCCACGGGCAGAAATACCGGCGCATCGGCGGGCCGCGGCGGCAGCGCGACGAGCGCGTCGTGAATCGCTTCGCGCAGCGCGTCGAGCCCTTCGCCGTTGACCGTCGACACCGCGACGACCGGTGCGTTCTGCGCGACGGTTCCGCGCGTCGCCTCGCGCACGGCGCGCTCAGCATCCGCGAGCGTCTCGTCGTCGACGAGATCGCGTTTGGTCAGCACGACGATCGCGCGCCGCACGTTGAGGAAGTCGAGGATCGCGAGGTGCTCGACGGTCTGCGGCCGCACGCCTTCGTTTGACGCGACGACAAGCAGCAGAACGTCCATCCCGGCCGCACCCGCGAGCATGTTGTGCAGAAAGCGCTCGTGGCCAGGCACGTCGACGATCCCCGCTTCGACGCCGTCGTCAAAGCGCATTTGGGCGAAGCCGAGGTCGAGCGTCATGCCACGCAAGCGCTCTTCGATCCAGCGATCCGGATCGGTGCCTGTGAGCGCGCGCACGAGCGACGATTTCCCGTGATCGACATGCCCGGCAGTGCCGACGACTTGCATAGGCCGGACTCCGCTGCGGTTCAGGGTAGCTCCTTCGATCAGGCGCGAACAGTGGCGGTCTGCTGGTCCAGCAGTGCAGGCAGAACACAGGCCCAAAATTTGCGCGAGCTCGTGTAGCGCACGTGTGCCATTCCCCAGACGCCGCGAACCTCACGGTTCTCGCAACTGCCGAACTCGGCGGGAAAAGGGTTGGACACAGGATCTGCACAGCACCATATATTGAGGATGTCGAGCTTGAGCATGCTGCTCGTCGCGACGACGCCAATCCCGGCGAGCTGAGCAAACCGCGCTTCCCGGCGCCGGCGCTCGTCACTGGCACGCGACGCGAAGAACCGGCGGAACGACGCGATCGGACTACCGTACACCACGAGACGGTTGACGCGTCGAAGGCGTGCGATGGCGTCCTCATCGCCGAGCGCGGCACGATCGGCATCGTCGGCAAGGCAATCGGCGAGCAGCGCGCTGCCCAAGCTGTGCGCGACGAGCACCACCCGGTCGTAGAGCCGACCGCCAGGACGAGCCGCACCGACGGCCGCGATAAGCGATCGAATGTCGTCGATGATGCGCTCGCGGCGTTCCACTTGTTTGCCGTCGAGCGGATCCTCAGCCGCAAAGACCTCGACGTCGCCAAAAAGATCTTCAAGCACGCAGAACCAGCGCACCAGCGCGACTACGATCCCGATTGCAAGGAGTGCCGCGACGACAGGTCCGACGACGCTTCGCGGCACATAGCGGCTCTGTTCGAGCGACAGCACCGTGTTGCCGATGATGATGAACCAGAACACGGCGATGCGCGCCCGCCGGAGTAACGCACCAAACGCATTGAACTCCGGCATCCGGTCGTATACCAAGCGCCAGAAGCGCCTGCGCGGATGGTGCGCCCCCGTGCGCGCATCAACCACATCCGGCGACGGCGACGCACCGAGTTTCTGGTCGAAGAAGAACATGACCAGCTGGATCAATGCGAGCAGCATGAGGGCCGGTACGAACGAGCTCACGAAACCAATTCGTTGCGCGACCGTCGCGGCTGCGAACCAAATCAGGACCAAGAACGCAACGAACACGGCGAACGCCACCGACGCTACTGTACTGAAGACCGCCGCGCCGAGGACAGCTGCAGCAGCTGTGTCGGAAAGACCCTTCGCCGGCGGACGAAAGCTGATGACGCTCCCGAGGTTACGAACGTTCTTCGCCATCCAGGCGATCGAGCTCCAGCGAAAGGTCCCATACCGTACCGTTGCGCTCCACGGCACTTCGTAGACGTCGAGCTGCGGCACGCCGTCACACGGGCGGTCGTCGTCTTGCACGAAAGTGAGCCGCTGCGCGGGGATGACGCCGCGCGGGCTCACACACCCCGCGACAGCTTCGCATTTCCATCGGTTCGACGGCTGGGCACGCTGCGTCTCGCGCCCCAGCGCACGGCGTAGGGCGGTCGCGAAACTCTCTTTGACCGTGCTGCGCGGGTGCGTTCCGATCCCGTGGACATAAACGATAGCGACTCCTGCGCCCTCTCCCGCCGTACTCCGCATACGCAGCCTTTCAGAATGCCGGTTCCAACGCGATCGCCACGTCGCCGTCGCGCTCCGGCGGAATCGTCCGCAGATCAATGAGGACGCGATCGCCTTTCACACGTGCAATTACCGGAGGCGTTCCGCGACGCAGTCGGGCGACGGCTGTATTGGCATCGCCGCCGGGCGGACGCCAGGCGAGCGCAACCGACTCGAATGCGGTGGACGGCAGCGTTCCGCCGCCTGCATACCCCTCCACTCGCTCGGTGCGCACGTCGAGCCCGTGCAAGCGCTCGCGCAACGCTTCACCGCGCGCCCGCAACTCGTCGAGCGGCGTTGCGAGCATCCGATAGAACGGGATGCGCTCGCGCGAGGCATCGTCGAGATGCAGCCGCAGCGTCGCACCCAGCGCGGCGAGCGTCGTTGCGCCGACGCGCAGCGCGCGCAGCAGCGGGTTCGCGCGCAAGCGGTTCACCGCCGCGGTGCGGCCCACGACGATGCCCGCTTGCGGGCCGCCCAGCAGCTTGTCGCCGGAGAACGCGATCAGGTCGATGCCGTCCGCGACCGCTTCTTGCACCGTGCGCTCGTGCGGCAGGCCGTACGCGCGCAGGTCGACCAGCGCGCCGCTGCCGAGATCTTCCACGACGGGAACGCCGGCGCGCGCGCCGAGCGCGACCAGCTCCGCACCGGACACGTCGGCGACGAAGCCTTCGATGCGATAGTTCGACGCGTGCGCGCGCAGCAGAAGCGCGGTGCGCGGCGTCAGCGCGCGCGCGTAGTCGTCGATGCGCACCTTGTTCGTCGCGCCGACCTCGACCAGCGCTGCGCCGCTGCGCGCGAGCACGTCGGGCAGCCGGAAGCCGCCGCCGATCTCGACGAGCTGGTTGCGGGCGACGATCACCTCGCGCGCCGAGCCGCCGGGCGCGCGCGCGAACGTGTCGAGAACGAGCAGCACCGCCGCCGCGCAGTTGTTCACCACGATCGCGTCCTCGGCGCCCGTCGCCGCGCGCAGGAGCGCGCCGAGCCGGTCGTAGCGCGAGCCGCGCGTGCCGGCGTCGAGATCGTACTCGAGGTTCGAGGCCCCGCCGGTCACCTCGGAGATCGCGTCGAGCGCTTCGCGCGCGAGCGGCGCGCGGCCGAGGTTGGTGTGCAGCAGGATCCCCGTGCCGTTCAGCACGCCCATGAGCCCGTGCCGCGCCTCGGCCGCCAATCGCGCGACGACATCGTTCACCACGACGTCGGCGGGGGGCGTAGCGTCGGCGGCGCGCGCGGCGTCGAGCGCCGCCGCCACGTGGCGCTTCACCGTCGGCGCCCCGAGAAGCACGACGAACCGCGCGATGCGCGGTTCGTCGAGGATCCGGTGGACGGCCGGGAGGCCGCGGCGCTTGGCGGCCGGGCTGCGCTCAGGCAGCGATCACGCCGCCGCGACGAGGTGCTTCTCGAGCATCGACTTGATCGCGTTCTCCGGGACGAATCCGACGATCCGGTCGACGGCCTTGCCGCCCTTGAACAGGATGAGGCACGGGATGCCCGAGACCTGATATTCGCCCGCTAGCGACGGATTCTCGTCGGTGTTCAGCTTCACGAAGATGACGCGCTCGCCGAGTTGGCCCGCGATCTTCTCGACCACCGGCGAAAGCATCTTGCACGGGCCGCACCAGGGGGCCCAGAAATCGACCAGGACGGGCTTGTCGGACGCGAGGACCTGGGCCGGGAAGGTGCTCTGCGTGACGTCGGGGAGTGCGCTCATGGCTGTGGGTTCATACCTCCGAGCATTCGGACCCTGCGCCGGGGGCGACGGTTTCGGGCGCGAGCCGTCGAAGGGACGCGGCGTGCGACCGCTCGCAGTTGCCGTCCTCCCGGTGCTCGCCGGCCTGGTGCTCGCCGCCTGCGTGCCCGCGGCATCCGCCGCCACGCCACCGCCGCCGCCCCCGGGAACGGTGCTCGTCGTCGCCGACGTCGGCGAGAGCGCGCAGAGCACCATGCCCGGCGCGCTGTGGCGCAAGCTCGTCGTCGACTACGTCGGCGCGCACGCGGTCGTCGCGGAAGACGGCACCGCCCTGCCCGACGAAGCGCGCTGCCGCAGCGCGCACGCCACGTACGCCGTCTTCGCGACGTTCGACCGCGCGATGCGCCTGCCGGGGTTCGCGCAGGACACCGATCGCGCGTACGGCATCGCGCGCTTCACCGTGCGCAACTGCCAGACCGGCGTCGTCGCGCCGATGAAGACGGTCCGCATCGAGAGCGAGCCGCTCGCCGAAGCGGCGCGCGGCGAGGGCGACGCCGCGATCGCCGCCGGCATGTGGCAGCGCGCGGTGCGCATGTCGCTCGCGCACGACCCGCTCATGCTCGCCCCGCCCGTGCGCACCGCGCGCATCGCGAGCATCATCGACGGCGTCGTCTTCCTCGACATCACCGACGGGTTCGCGCTGAACCAGATGCTGCGCGATTACGCCGACCGCAACGCGCACCCGCACGCGCCGATCCAGCTCCTCGTGGTCGAAGTCACTCGCCGGTACGTCGCGACCAGCGTCGTCGGCAACGGCACCCCGCACGTGGGCGACTACGTGGACACGACGCCCGTCAAGTAAGGGCTACGCCTTGGGCGGTTCCTCGCCCGTGATGTCGGCGACGCGCTTCGACTGCTGGCCCAGGTTCGCGATCGCGATGACCTCGTCGCCTTCGGCGAGCCGTTGCAGCCGCACGCCCTTGGTCGAGCGGCCCGCGCGCCGGATCTGGTTGACCGGTATGCGGATCACCTGATTGCCCGACGTGATCAGCAGCAGCTCGTCTTCGGGATCGACCAAGATCTGGTCGACGACGTGCCCGATCGCTTTCTCCTTGGCGAACGCCTTGACGCCTTTGCCGCCGCGTGAGGTGTGCCGGTAATCGTCGATCGGCGTGCGCTTTCCGTACGCTTGCGACGTCACGATCAGCACCTCGGTGCGGTCGTCCTCGACGATGTCCATCGCGACAACTTCGTCGCCTTTCGCCAGCGTGATCGCCTTGACGCCGCGCGCCGGGCGGCCCATCGGGCGAACGTCCTTCTCGCTGAAATGCACGGCCATGCCGTCGTGCGTCGCAAGCAGCACGTCGCGCTCGCCGCTGCTCAGGTCGACGGCGAGCAACTCGTCGTCGTCGTCCAAGCCGATCGCGATGAGCCCGTTGCGGCGCACGTTCTCGAACTCGCCGAGCTTCGTCTTCTTGATCACGCCGCGGCGCGTGACCATCACCAGGTATTCCTCGGTGTCGAACGCGCGCACCGGGAAGAGCGCGGTGACGAGCTCGCCCGGCGGCAGCGTCAGCAGGTTGACCAGCGCCGTGCCGCGCGCTTGGCGCGTCGAGTCGGGGATCTCGTACGCGCGCAGCCGGAACGCGCGGCCTTTGTTGGTGAAGAAGAGGACGTACTGGTGCGTCGTCGCGACGAAGAAGTTGCGGACGACGTCTTCTTTCTTGAGGTTCGAGATGCCGATGACACCGCGTCCGCCGCGATTCTGCGCGCGGAACGTGTCGACCGACACGCGCTTGATGTAACCGCCGACGGTCGCGGTCACCACGACATCGGTGTCGGCGATGATGTCTTCGATCGACAGCTCGCCTTCGAGCGCCTCGACCGGCGTGCGGCGCGCGTCGCCCAGCCGCTTCTTCAGATCGACCGTCTCTTCGCGCACCACGCCCAGGATGCGCGCCGGCTTCGAGAGCAAATCGGTGAGGTCGGCGACGGTCGCGCGCAGCTCGCCGTACTCGTCCTGGATCTTCTGCCGTTCGAGACCGACCAGCGTGCGCAGGCGCATGTCGACGATCGCGGCGGCTTGCCGCGTGTCGAGCAGGAAATCGTCGCCGACGGCGGCGCCCGCCATGCGGCGAAACGCGTCGGAGAGCACGAACGGTTCGCTGATGAGCTTCTCGCGCGCCACCTCGACGGTGTCGCTCTCGCGGATGATCGTGATCACGCGGTCGATGTTGTCGAGCGCGATGAGGAAGCCGAGCAGCAGGTGCGCGCGCTCTTCGGCCTTGCGCAGCTCGTAACGCGTGCGCCGCTCGACGACGACCTTGCGGTGGTCGATGAAGTGCGACAGGATGTCGCGCAGGCTGAGCACTTGCGGCTCGAGCGGCTGCGTCGCACCCGTCGTGTGCTCCATCTTGTCGCCGCGGCGGACCGGGACGAGCGCGAGCATGTTGAACGCGAAGCTGGACTGCAGCGGTGTCTGCTTGTAGAGCTGGTTGAGCACCACTTGCGGCGTCGCGTTGCGCGCGAGTTCGACGACGATGCGCATGCCCTTGCGGTTGGACTCGTCGTCCAGCCGCACGATCCCGACGATGCGCTTCTCTTGATACGCCTCGACGATCGCCTCGACGACGCGCGTCGTGGACACCTGGTACGGGATCTCGCTGATGACGATCTTGTAGCGGCCTTTTTCCTCGACGATCTCGGCCTTGCCGCGCAGCTGCACGGAGCCGCGGCCCGTCTTGTACGCCTGGCGGATCGCTTCGCGGCCCATCAGGATGCCGCCGGTAGGGAAGTCGGGGCCCTGCACGATGTCGCACAGCGCGTTGTCGACGTCCTCGACGCTCAAGTTCGCGCCGCTCGTCTCGTTCTCGATCAGGTATGCGATCGCGTCGCAGATCTCGCCGATGTTGTGCGGCGGGATGTTGGTCGCCATGCCGACGGCGATGCCGGAGCTGCCGTTGACGAGCAGCTGCGGCAGCCGCGCGGGCAGCACCACCGGCTCTTCGGTTTGATTGTCGAAGTTGGGGACGAACTCGACGGTCTCTTTGTCGATGTCCACCAGCATGTCGAGCGCCGCGCGCGCGAGGCGCGCTTCCGTGTACCGGTACGCCGCGGGCGGATCGGGCGCGGGCGAGCCGAAGTTGCCGTGGCCGTCGACGAGCGGGTAGCGCAGCGTGAAATCTTGCGCCATGCGCACGAGCGCGTCGTACACCGACGAGTCGCCGTGCGGGTGGAAGCTCTTGAGCACTTCGCCGATGACGCCGGCGCACTTGCGGTGCTGCTTGGACGGATCGAGGCCCATCTCGCGCATCGCGTACAAGATGCGGCGCTGCACCGGTTTGAGGCCGTCGCGCACGTCGGGGAGCGCCCGCGACGCGATGACGGACATGGCATAGGAGAGGTAGCTCTCCCGCATCTCGTCTTCGACGGCGATCGCGGACATCCGAGAGTCGTTGTTCACTGGATCTTTCTACGGTCTATGGGGGCGCGCTGCGGCGCGCCGGCCGGCGGCGAGCCGCGGTGAAAGGGCTCGGCGTCACCGGGCGGGCGGATCGCGATGGAGCGGGTCGCGGCCGACGACGACCTCGCCGCGATGGGGATCGCGCCCCTTGAACAAGGAGCCGACCAGGAAGCCGACGATCCCGCCGACGATCGCGCCGACGATCGCGATGAGCAGGAGCTTGCTCCCGACCCCGCCCCCGACCCGCCCGACCGAGAAGAAGCGGAGGGTCAGGATCGAGGCCTCGAACAGGGCGGCGATCACGGAACACACGGCCCCGGCGATGATCCCGACGAGGACGTCACTAGCACGCAGAAGCACCAATCACCATTCTGAGTTCACTCGATGACGTCCTCGACGGCCCGGCCGCTTTCGACGCATAC
>DASZBS010000111.1:0-16283 GCA_035943995.1 Candidatus Elarobacter sp.
CCCGACGAGGACGTCACTAGCGCGCAGAAGCACCAATCACCATTCTGACTTCATTGGATGACGTCCTCGACGGCCGGGCCGCTTTCGATGCCTACGCGAGCGCGTTCGCCGGTTCGCTGCGCCCGGGCGACGTCGTGGCGCTCTGCGGACCGCTCGGCGCGGGCAAGACCACCTTCGTGCGGGCGGTCGTGCGCGCGCTCCACGGCTCCGACGACGCCGTGAGCAGCCCGACCTTCGTGTTCCGCCAGCGCTACGACGGCACGCCGCCGATCGAGCACGTCGACCTCTACCGCATCGAGGATCCCGCGGCCGAGCTCCCCGACCTCGCGCTCGACGACGCCTTCGGCCCCGACCGCATCGCGCTCGTCGAATGGCCCGAGCGCGCCGCCGGCCGGCTCCCGCCGGACCTCATCGTGGTGGCGATCGACGGGGCCGGCGACAGCCCGCGCACGGTCCGGATCACGCGCCCGCCGGCCGGCCCGGACCGGTGAAGATCCTGGCCCTGGACGCGGCGCTCGACGGGTTCTCCGCGGCGCTCGACGACGGCGCGCGCCTCCACGTCGCCGCCGGCGGCCGCCAGGACGCGCTGGAGCGCGGCCTCGCGCGCATCGAGGCCCTGCTCGACGACGCCGGCCTGCGGCTGTGCGACCTCGACCGGATCGCGGTCGGGCTCGGCCCCGGCTCGTTCACCGGGGTGCGCATCGCGGTCGCCTACGCGAAGTCGCTGGCCTACGGCAGCGGCGTCCCGCTGGTCGGGATCTCGTCGTACGACGCGCTCGAGCCGCAGGACGCGCCGCTCCCGGTGCTGGCCGTGGTGCAGGGCCGGCGGGGGGTGATCTGCGCCCGCCTGCACGCCGCCCAAGGCACGGCGACCGCGTGCGGCACGGTCGTCGAGGTGCTCGAGCGGCTGCTGCCCAAGCGGCTCCTCGGCGATTCGCCGGGCCTCGTGCACGTGACCGGGAATACGGAGGACGTGCTCTCGGAGATCGCCGAACGCGGCTGGACCGTGCGAGCGCTCCGGCCCCGGGCCGACGTCCCCGCCGTCGCGATCGTCCAACTCGCCCGCAGCCGGGAACCGAGCCCGACCCCGCACGCCCTTGCGCCCGACTACGGCGAAGCCCCCGCGGTGACGCGGCCGAACGCATCGTGAAGGCCGAGCTGTTCCCCGCCGACGCCGGTGCGCCGAAAGCGCTGCTGATCGAGCCGATGACGCAGGGCGATCTGGTCGCGGTGCTGCGCATCGAAGGGCTGTCGTTCACCACGTCGTGGCCGTCGAACGCGTTCTCGAACGAGATCCGCGATAACAAGCTCGCGCACTACTTCATCGGGCGCCTCGACGGGCAGATCGTTGCGTACGGCGGGATCTGGGTGATCCTCGAGGACTCGCACATCACCACCATCGCGGTGCACCCCGACTACCGCGGGCTCAAGCTCGGCGAGGAGATGCTCATCAAGCTGCTGGACGAAGCCATCGCGCAAGGCGCGTCGTGGATCACGCTGGAGGTGCGCGAGTCCAACGACGTCGCGCAGAAGCTGTACCGCAAGTACGGTTTCACCACCGTTTCCACGCGCCGCGGCTACTACAGCGACAACGGCGAGAACGCGCTGGTGATGTGGGCCGGCAACCTCAAGGGCGAGCTGTACGGCGCGCGCCTGCGCGTGCTGCGCGGCGCGCTCGACGCCGAGATCGCGCGCAGAACGTGATAGCGCCGACGGTCGCCGAGCTGCTGCACCGCCCCGTCGCCGCGCTGGTGCGCGCGTACGGCGCGCCGACGTCCGTCGCGACGCGCGACGACGGCCAGCACGTCACGTTCGGCGATGCGACGGGCAGCGTCGTCGCGATCGTCGACGACGACGCGACGATCCACGCCGTCGACCTCGCGTTTGCGGCCGGTACCGCGTACGCGATCGACGTGCAGGGCAAACTGCACACCGTCACGTTCGGCACGACGACGTCGCTCGGCGCGCGCGACGAGCTCGCGGTGGACGCGGAGACGGAAGGCCCGAACTTTCGCGTGTTCCGCCGCAGCGGCGACTCGAGCGTCGTGCTGGTGTTCGATGCAAAGACGTCGGCGCTCACGCACGTCGTCGCCGGCGACCGCGCGACGCTGCTGCGGATGGGCTATCTCGCCGATCCGACGCCGACGCAGTTCCGATTTCCGTTCACCGCGCCCGTGCTCCGGCACACCGACGTCGCCGACGGCACCGGTGCGCGCGCGACGGTCGTGCGGCTCGACCTCGACCGCGGCGGCGTCGTGCGCAAGGTCGCGGTCGTGATCGCGAGCGACGACAATGCGTTCGACGACCTGCTCGTCGCGCGCGTGTCGCACGACGCGTACGCGCCGGCGAAGCTCGGCGGGCGGCCGATCGGCGCGAGCGTCTGGCGCGAGGTGCGCCACTGAACGCGCAGCACGCGGCGCTTGCGCGAACGGGTGTGGGGTTCGTGCGCGCCGCGCGCGCGGTGCGCGAAGCGCTGGACCAGCGCCATCGCTACGCGCACGTGCTGCGCGTCGCGCGCATGGCCGCGGCGCTCGCGCGCGCGCACGGCGCCGACCCGCGGCGGGCGCGCACCGCGGGGCTGCTGCACGACCTTGCGCGGCTCTACTCCCCGGAGCGTCTCCTGCGCGAGTGCGCGGAACGCGGGTTGCCCATCGACGCGTTCGAGCGCGCGCACCCCGTGGTGCTGCATGCGCGCCTGGGCGCGGAGCTCGCGCGCGAGCGCTTCGGCACGGACGATCCGGAGGTGCTCTCCGCGATTCGCAAACACACGCTGGCCGATGCGGTCATGAGCCCGTTGGACAAGGTCGTCTACCTCGCCGACGGGCTCGAGCCCGGCCGCGACTTCGCCGATCGCGCGGCACTCGCCGCGCTGGCGTTCCGCGATCTCGACGCGGCGATGCGCGCCGCGATCGCGTCGTCGATCGTCTACCTGCGCGAGCGCGGCCTCACCGTCGCGCCGCAAACCCTCGCCGCCGCCGCAACGTTCGGCACCGGCGCCCACGCCGAGGAGAAACGCCCTGCCTGAGCTCGATCTCGCCGCGCTGGTGCGCGATGCCGCCGAAGACAAGAAAGGCGAGGACATCAGCGTCCTCGACCTCACCGGGCGCACGATCGTCGCCGATTCGTTCGTCATCGTCACCGGCCGCTCGACCATCCAGACCCGCTCGATCGCCGACGCGATCGTCGAGAAGGCCAAGGAGGCGGGGCTGCGGCCGCGGACCGAGGGCCACGCGGACGGCGGCTGGATCCTGATCGACCTCGGCCACGTCGTCGCGCACGTCTTCACGCCCGAGCAGCGGCAGTTCTACAACCTCGAACGGCTGTGGGGGCGGGTCGCCGAGGCGCGCGCGGAAGCACAATGAAGCGCCAGCCGTACCGCCGGCCCGGCCGAATGGGCAAGACGCTGACGCGCGCGTTCGTGTGGGTCGTCCTTGCGATCTTCGTCCTCACCTCGGTCGGTGTGGCGCTCGTCGCCGTCCGGTAACGCCGTCGCAACTTCCCGGCCAGCCCCAGGTACTCGGAGTCCGGAGGATCAGCCACCGATGAAACCACAGGCAGCGCTCGCTGCCGTCGCCGCCCTGACCGTCGCCGTTGCGACGGCATTCGCGCCCGCCCTCGCGGCACGCGGCAGCTACGTCGTCGACGACGCGCATCTGCTGTCGGCCGCCGCGATCGCGCAGATCAACCAGCAGGTCGGCGATTTCAACGCGCAGACCGGCAAAGAAGTCTTGATCGTCACGACCGACTCGCTCGGCGGGACCGCGCCGGACGCCGCGATCGAGCGCAGCTTCGCGCAAAATCAAGTCAACGGCGTCGAGATCTTCATCGCGAAGAGCGAGCATTCGATTCGCATCGCGGGCGACAAGGCGTCGTCGCGCTTCTTTCCGAGCGGCTCGTATCAAACGATCGCGCAGACGATGCGGGCGTCGTTCAAAGCGGGCGACTACGACGGCGGCGTGCAGAACGCCGTCGGCGTCGTCATCAACACCTATCGCGGCCACGAGTCGTCGCTCAACCGCGGGCGCCAGCCCGTCGGTTCGGTCGCGTCCTCGGGACGCACGCAGAGCTCGAATTCAGGAGGTTCCGGCATGGGCTGGATTTGGTGGGTCATCATCCTCGCAGTGATCTTTTTCATCATCCGCGGCATCTTCCGCGCGATCGCGGGACCGCGCATGATGGGCGGCGGCCCCGGCTACGGCGGCGGACCGGGCTACGGCCCCGGTTATGGCGGCGGCGGCGGTTTCGGCGGCGGCGGCGGCGGGTTCTGGAGCGGCATGCTCGGCGGCCTCGGCGGCGCGTTCCTGGGCAACGAGCTGTTCGGCAACCGCGGCGGCGGCAACATCGGCGGCGCGGACGGCGGCTCCTGGGCCGGCACCGGCGGCGGCGACCCGGGGACGTCGGCCGACGCGAGCGGCTGGCAGAGCGACGCCGGCCAGATCGACACGTCCAGCATGGGCGGCTCGTCGTGGGGTGACTCCGGCGGCGGCGACTCCGGCGGCGGCGGCTGGAGCGGCGGCGACTCCGGCGGCGGCGGAGGCGACGGGGGCGGCGGAGGCTGGTAGTGTTCGCGCAAAGTGCGCGAACACGCGTCGCATCCTGCGACGCCATCGCCATTTCAGCGACGCACGAGCGCTCGGGGGGACCCGGGCGCTCGTCGCGTCTACGGCTTTGTGGTCGGCTTCGGTGACGCGGCCGCGGGGCTCGGCGCCGTTACCGGCGTGACGCTCGGCGCGGTCGCAGGAGCGCCGCTCGGGGCCGCGGGTGGTGCGGACGGCGATGCGCCCGGGACGGGCGAGGCGGGGCCGTACGGGGAGGGCGTCGGCGAAACGGGCGACTCGTCGTGCAGTGCCGGGAAGCCTTGGCTCAGCCGCAAGCGCGCGTAGTGCGCCTCTTTGGACGTCGGATAGTTCTTGACGAGGAACTCGTACATCGTGCGCGCGTGGTTGCGCGCGTCTTGCGTCTGGACGTCCTGGTACAGTTGCGCGAGATGGTACGCCGTCGGCGCCATCCAGCGATCGCGCGGATATTTTTGCGCCCACGCGCGGTACGACGACTCGACCAGCAGCGCGTCGTGCACGATGGACGCGTCGTCCGCCCAGCGCTCGTGATACGAGCGGCCCAGCGCGTTGATCTTCATGCGCACGGAGATCGCGCTGTACTTGAACGGCCCGAAGTACTCGTCCGCCGGCGCGTCGGGGCTCTTCGCGGCCGCCGGCGCGCTCGCCGGCTTCGGCGTCGATTTGGCCGCGCCGAGCGCAGTTGCCAGCACCGCGAGACCGAGCATCACCGTACGGATCATCTTGCCTGCTACCCCAGGATGCCGCCCGATCTATCCTGCCGAACTCCGCGGGCGCGATGAACCGTACGCTGTTTTTGTCGAGCTTGGCCGCGGCCGCCACGACGCCTCCGCCCGCGGCGTTCGACCTCGTTTCCGCGAGAGCGTTCCCGGCGGAGGAACGCCTCTGCCCCGGACGATTGGGCGTCGCCGCGATCGACTTGCACAGCGGGCACCGCGTGCTGGAGCGCTGGTCGCAGCGCTTTCCGATGGCGAGCACCTTCAAGCTGCCGCTGGTGATGGCCGTCCTGTCACGCGTCGACCGCGGCAAGGAACGACTCGATCGGGCGATCGCGTTCGGCGCGAGCGACCTGCTCGCGTACAGCCCGATCGCCGGCCTGCAGCCGCACGGCGGGAAGCTCACCGTCGCGGCGCTGTGCGCCGCCGCGATCGAGCACAGCGACAACGCTGCGGCGAACCTTCTCCTGCGCACGGTCGGCGGCCCCGCTGGCGTCACGGCCTACCTGCGTTCGATCGGCGACCCGGTCACGAGGCTCGATCGCACCGAGCCGGCGCTCAACGATGCGATCCCCGGCGACGTGCGCGACACCACGACGCCCGAAGCGATGGCCGGCACGCTGGTCCGGCTCCTCCGCGACCCGATCCTGTCGGCCGCCTCGAAAACGCGCCTGTTGCAATGGCTGCGCGGCTCCCAGACGGGCGCCGCGCGGATCCGCGCCGGCGTCCCCGCCGGGTGGCACGTCGGGGACAAGACCGGCACGACGAACAGCGGCGCAAACGACGTCGCCATCTTGTGGCCGCCGACCGGCGCGCCGATCGTCCTCGCGATGTATTTCGCCGAGGTGAAGGGCTCGGATGCAGCCCGGGACTCAGTCTTCGGCGCCGTCGCCCGCAACGTGATTCGGCGCTTCCGCGGCTAGCCGGCTGCGGCGCGCTCCGTCACGCGGTGGATCCAGCAGTTGATCGCGAAGCGCCGGTCGGCCCACGCGCCCGACGGCACGCGCACCGGCAGCACCTCGTGGCGCAACCAGCTCGCGAACGCGACGAACGTGTCGGTTTCGGGCGCGACGTCGACGTAGGGCGGCTCATCGGCGCGGGCGCCGGACCGGCTCGGCAGCGCGTACAGCCGCAACGCGCCGCCGCTGAAGCGCGGTGGCGTTGCGGCGAAGTAATAGACGCACGAAAGGATCCGCACGCTGTCGAGGATCTCCACCGTATCGATGTGCGGGTTGAAATGGCCGCCGTCACCATACGCGGAGATCTCGAACTCTTTGGGCACGCCGTCCGGCTCGTCGAGGCGCAGCTCGCTGAGCGTCGGCGTTACGATCGAGCGCACGAAACGTTCCATCGGCGCGCGAAACGGTCCGAGGTCGTCCAGCAGCAAGCAATCGCGGCGGCTGCGGTCGACCTGCTGCTCCCCGGACCGGCGGTCGTAGGCTCGGCTCGCCCGGAAATCCGCCTCCCGCGCAACCGCGTACTCCAGGAGCGCCGCGGTGGTCGCCGAGCCCAGGACGTCGCGGAACACCTGGTGGGGACAACGCGCATTGACCGGCATGAGACGTGTCACGTTCGCATCGCGTCTGTTCGGGCCATGCTTTCGCTCGCCGGCTATGGGGCGTGCCGGCGGCAATTTTAAAATGGGCGGTAGGATTGCCCACCGGTAGCAATCAGTGTACACTGCAATGGTTTTACTCAGCGACCGGGAGAGAAGCATGGATCAGGAAAAGCGGACTTGGCGCGCCCCCGAGATGATCGACGTCGGCGACGTGGTCGACGTGACCGAAGGAATGGCCACCAACGTCCGTGACAACGACACCCACTCCACGACCTTGACCTACAGCCTCAACGGCAACCGCTTCGACGAGGTCGATCTCGAGTAGCGCCGAGCCCGGTTGCGTGCCCGGCGGGGGCGCCGTGAGCGCGGGGGGACTGCATCATCTTCGTTTCGCTCCGACGGCCATGGTGCGCCATGCGGAAGTCGATGGTTTGCGCGTCGTCCTCGATCTGAACACGGAAACGTACCGTGTCCTCGACGACGTCGCGAGCGTGCTGTGGTCGGTGCTCACCGGTGAAGCGGACGCGCTGACCACCTTCGAAGCGGTTGCGCGCGACTACGCGGTCGAGCGCGACGGTTTCGGGTCGGACCTCGCGGCGTTCGCGCAGCGGTGCGTCACGGAGCGCTTGTTGGAGCCGGCCGGCACGCCCGTCGCTGTAGGCGCTGTTGCGCCGCCGCCGCCCGCGTCGGCGCGCAGCACGCGGCCGAGCACGCTCCGAGCGCTCACGTGCTTGATCGGCACGCGGCGGGCGCTCAACCGCGACGGCTTTCGGGAAACGTACGAACGCTACGCGCTGCTGCCCGTCGGGCCCGATACGCGGCGGCTCGGCGCTGCGCTGCCCGCCTTCGCGCGGGCAGAAAACTTCTTCGTTGCGCGACGCGCGCCCGAAGACTGTTTGCTGCGCTCGCTCTCGCTCTATCGCTTCCTGCGCTCGGCCGACGTCCCCGCCGAGCACGTGATCGGTGTCCGCCGGTTTCCCTTCTCCGCGCACGCGTGGGTCGAATGCGACGGTTCGCCCGTGCGCGACGAACGCGCTGCGGGCTACACCCCGCTCGCCCGCATCGGAAACGCCACGGCGACCGTCTTGCGCGAGGACTTGTGATCGCGGCCTCCGCCAGCGCCGCGCCCGAAGCGACGAACGGTTTCTCCGGCCGGCTCACGCGTGCCGGCGCGCTCGAGGCCGGCGAGGCGGCGCCGCCCGAGGAATATCTCGGTTGTCGCGTGTTGGCGTACGGATACATCGCGGACCGGGCTGCGCTGTGCGCGCGGTTCGGCCTCGGGCCGCCGTCCCGCCCGACCGACGGTGAGCTGTTGGCGCACGCGTTTCGCGCGTGGGGGCGCGATCTGCAGGCGCACGTTCTCGGCGAGTACGCGGCGATGGTGTTCGACGTGCAGGCGCAGACCGCGCTGCTCACCCACGACGCGCTCGGCGTCACGCCACTGTTCTACGCGCGGCGGTCCGGCGGCGTCGCGTTCGCCACCGACATCATCGATCTCATCGACGACTCCGCGTCGGCGACGGTCGACGACGCCTACATCGCCGACTTCCTGGCATCGGGTTTCACGACCACCGCGCGCACTCCGTACCCGTCGATCAGGCGCGTGCTGCCGGGGCAGAGCATGTGGTGGTGCGACGGCGAGCTGCGCCCCCTGCGCACGTGGGATCTCGCGGACGTGCCGGCGGTGCGCTGCCGCGACGACGCCGAATACGAGGAGCGCTTCCGCGCGCTCCTCTCCGCCGGCGTGCACGCCGCGCGCGAGCCGGTCGGACCGACGTGGGTATCGTTGTCGGGCGGGCTGGACTCGTCGAGCATCGCGTCGGTCGCCGCTCGCGACGACGCGCGCGGCATCGCCGCGTACTCGATCGTTTCCAGCAGCTGGCCCGACGCCGACGAGAGGACGTGGATGCGCGCCGTCGTCGACCGCTACGACCTTGCGTGGCACACGGTCGAGGTCGAGACGATGCTGCCGTTCTCGCAACTGCCCGGCGGGTTTCACGGTGAGCCGACGCATTCGGTGATCGCAGAACAGCAGTTGCAGATCGAGAACGAGCTGCTGCGCTCGCACGGCGCGCGCGTGATGCTCAGCGGACACGCCGGCGACGTCGTGCTGGGCGCGTCGCCCGGCGCAGTTCCGGCGCATCTTGCCGACCCCTTGTTCGACGGGGACCCGATCGCCGCGTTGCGCGCGATGAGCGCGTGGAAGAACGACGCCCGCGACGGCCGCTCGGGCTCGCACTGGCTCTTGCGCAGCGTCGTCGAACCCGCCGTCGATCACCTGCGCGGCGAGCGCATCCGCCTCGGTGACCGGCCTCCGCTGCCGCCGTGGTTCGAGCGTGACTACGTGCGCGCGATGCGGATCGAGAAGCGTTTGACGCAACGCGCCGCGCCGCGCTGCCGCCATCCCGGGCGCCAGGTACTGTGGGACGCGCTGTGGATGATGTCGCTGTCGACCGCGTCCGTCCCCCGCCGGCGAATGACGTACGCGATGCGCAACCCGCTGCTGTACCGCCCGCTGGTCGAGTTCATGTGCGGCATCCCGTGGGAGCAGAAGATTCGCCCCCGCTGCGACCGCTATCTGCAGCGGCGGGCGCTGGCGGGCGTGCTGCCCGAGCTCGTCCGGCGCCGCGCGGGCAAGGGCAGCGGAAGCCCGTCACTGGTCGAAGGGCTTCGGCGCTCGCGCGACTGGCTCGCGTATTTGTGCGACACGCCGCTGATCGCGCAGCGCGGCATCGTCGACGTGCATCGCTGGCGGCTCGCGGTGCGCCAGGCGAGCGTCGGCCAAACGCATGAGGACCGGTTCTTTCTCGCCGCCGTCGCCGTCGAGGCGTGGTTGAAGCAGCTCGCCGAATATCGCGCACGCGCGCTCGAGCGCGCACCGGCCGTCGCGAGCTGATGGACGCGACGCTCTCCGAAGCGCCGGCGAACGCATTGCGCTGGACGCTTCCGGCGCCGATGAGACGCGTGTCGTTCGACAAGCTGCTACCGCTCGTGAGAGCGGGCGTGGCGGCGGCGCCGGACCGTGCCGATCTCGCACTGCGGCTCGCGAAGACGCTGTTCCAAGCCGACCGCATGCCGGAGCTCATCGACCGCTTTCGAACCAGCGCCGAGCGCGGCGACGCGGACGCGGAGCTGTTGTACTATCTCGGCTACGCCGCCGCGATGACGAACGAACGCGAGTTGGCGGTCGACGCGCTGCGCGCCGCGGCGGACAAGGGATTCGACGCCGCGTTCGGCCACCTCGCGGAGGCGTTGCGCCGCGTCGGCCGGCCCGACGACGCGCTCGCCGCGGCGCTTCGCGGGCTCGAACGCTCGCCGTCGGATTTCAAGTCGCTCGGAATGGTCGTGCGCTCGCTGCTCGAGCGCGGTGAGCCGGAACGGCTCTGGACGATCTGCACGAACCTTCGCGCGGCCGGCGTGTGGAACGCGTATCTTCCGTCGGCGATGGCGCTCGCTGCGGCGACGCCCGCGCAGCGTGACGAAGTCGCGGCGCTGGTCGATTCGCCGCGGTGGTTCGCCGCCGCGCAGCTCGACGTGCCCGACGGCTTCAACGAACGCCTGTCGGCGGAGCTGCTGGGGCACGCGTCGCTTTCGCCGCTGCCGTCGACCAAGGCGACGAGCGGTACCGGAAGACGGATCGACCGGTTGCAGCTCACCCCGGGACCGCTCGCGCGCGACCTGCTCGCGCGCATCCGCGCCGCCGTCGACGCGTACGCCGCGCAGCGGCTGGGCGATGCGGCGCATCCCATGATAGCCGCGCGGCCGGTACACGTGACGCTGAACGCCTGGGCGCTCGCGGTGCACGACGACGGACACGAGGACTGGCACATGCACCCGGGCGGTTGGATCAGCGGCGTCTACTACGCGGCCGTTCCGCCCGTTCCGCCGCATGACGGTGAGCATCGGGGCGCGATCGAGTTCGGGCCGTTCCCGTTCGGCGGCGAGCGCGACGTGCGATCGTGGCCGCGCGCACACGTGACGCCGCGGCCCGGCTTGCTGCTGCTGTTCCCGTCGTATTACGGACACCGCACGTATCCGACGCGCGCCGGCGATCCGCGGATCGTCGTCGCGTTCGACGTGGTGCCCGCAGCCGCAGCCGAGCAGCCGCGCTGATGCACGCGATCACCGGCGCCACCGTGGTGTCGCGCAGCCCCTCCGTAGTGACGGCCGAGGTCGACGGCGAGATCATGATGATGAGCATCGAGCACGGCCGCTACTGGAACCTCGACGACGTCGGCACGGACATCTGGCGGCGCATCGAGCCGCCGTGCTCGTTCGACGGACTTGTCGACGCCCTCGCAGCAGAGTACGACGCCGAACGCGCCACGATCGCTGCCGACGTGCAGTCGTTGCTGCAACGAATGCTCGCCGAAGACGTCGTCCGGCTTAGCTAAACCGCGCGGCGTCTGAGGGTCAGCGCGCGACGACGTACGGCAGCAGCGCGTCGAGCCGGCGGTCGGTGATGCCCGACACGTCGAGCAGCTCGTCGACCGCTGCGAACGGGCCGTTCGACGTGCGGAACGCGACGATGCGCTCGGCGAGACCCGGGCCGATGCCCGGGATCATCGCGAGCGTGTCCGCGTCGGCGGCGTTGATGTCGACCTGGGCCGCGGGCGGAGGTTCGTCGGCACGAGCGTGCCCGTGCGGCCGGCCTCGCCGCGGTCCGTGGGCGCGGCGGCCGGCGCCGTGGCGGGCGGCGCCGCTCGTCCGCGCCGGTGCGGCGAGCGGCGCGCCGCGGGCGGGGACGACGATCTCGTCGCCGTCGCGGACGTGCGCCGCGAGGTTCACCGCGACGAGGTCGGCGCCCGGGCGCGACCCGCCGGCGAGCGCGAGCGCATCCTTCGCCCGCGCATCGGGCCGCACGGGATAGACGCCCGGCCGTACGACCTCGCCGGCGACGTAGACCATCGCCTGCGGCGCCGACGTTCCGCGGCCGCGACCGCCCTCTGCGCCGGTGGCCGCGGTGGACCAGGGGCTCGCGGCAACGGTCGGCGGCGGGACCGGGCGGAGCAGGGCGGCGACGCCGATGCCGGCCGCCGCGAGGGTGAGGATCAAAGGCTTCACGCCTGTCCATCACGCGCGCCGGTCGCTTCGCCAAGGCCTCGGCCGAGTCGCGCCGTAGATTCCGGATTCGATGCACGAGGAGAGAGCGTACGACTTTCGCGCCGTCGAGCGCAGCCTGCAAGAGCGCTGGGAGCGCGACGGCATCTACGTTGCGCGCGACGACGACCCGCGGCCCAAGTACTACGTGCTGGAGATGCTGCCGTACCCGTCGGGCGATCTGCACGTCGGGCACGCGAAGAACTACACGCTCGGCGACGCGATCGCGCGCATCCACCGCATGCGCGGCAAGAACGTCGTGCACCCGATGGGCTGGGACGCGTTCGGGCTGCCCGCGGAGAACGCGGCCATCCAGCGCGGGATCGATCCCGAGACGTGGACGCGCGAGAACATCGAGAACATGCGCCGCCAGCTGCGGCTGATGGGAACGGGCTACGACTGGACGCGCGAGATCGCGTCGTGTGATCCCGAGTACTACCGCTGGAACCAGTGGTTCTTCATCCGCCTGTTCGAAAAAGGGCTCGCGTACAAGCGCGAGGCGCCGGTGAACTGGTGCCCCGTCGATCAGACCGTGCTCGCGAACGAGCAGGTCGAGGACGGAAAATGCTGGCGCTGCGGCGCGGCGGTCGAGCGGCGCAACCTCGCGCAGTGGTTCTACAAGATCACCGACTACGTCGAACGGCTGCTGGCTGGGCTCGACCGGCTGGACGGCTGGCCCGACCGCATCCGCACGATGCAGCGCAACTGGATCGGTAAGAGCGAGGGCGTCACGTTCGCGTTCGACGTGGAGAACGTCGAGGCGCAGATCGAGGTGTTCACGACGCGCATCGACACGGTGTTCGGCGCGACGTTCGTCGCGGTCGCGCCGGAACATCCGGTGGTCGCAAAGATCTTCGAGAAGTTTCCGAAGGCGCGCCGGCGCGTCGATGAGTTCGCCGCGACGCTCACGAGCAAGAGCGAGCTCGAGCGCACGCAGCTCATGGAAAAGACCGGCGTACCGACGGGCGCATACGCGATCAACCCGCTCTCGCGCGAGCGCATCCCGATCTGGGTGACGAACTACGTGCTCGCCGAGTACGGCACCGGCGCGGTGATGGGCGTGCCCGCGCACGACGAGCGCGACTTCGAGTTCGCCAAGAAGCACGCGCTGCCGGTCGCGCAGGTGATCACGACGCCCGACGGCTCGCTGCGCGCGCCGCTGCACGAAGCGTACGTCGAGGACGGCAAGCTGATCGCATCGGGCGAGTACATCGGGATGAAGTCGCCAGCGGCGCGCCGCGCGATCGCCGCGCGGCTCGAAGCGATGGGCCGTGGCAAGACCACGACCAACTATCGCATCCGCGACTGGCTCGTGTCGCGCCAGCGCTACTGGGGCACGCCGATCCCGATGATCGTGTGCCCGGCCGACGGCATCGTCGCGGTGCCGGACGACCAGCTCCCGGTGCTCTTGCCGAAAGACGTGCACTTCACGGGGCAAGGCTCGCCGCTCGCGAACGATCCCGCGTTCATGAACGTCACGTGCCCGAAATGCGGTGGTCCGGCGCAACGCGATCCGGACACGATGGACACGTTCGTCGACTCGTCGTGGTATTTCGTGCGCTATCTCGACCCCCACAACGATTCGAAGCCGTTCGACGAAGCGCCGGCGTCGGCGTGGATGCCGGTCGACCAGTACATCGGCGGCGCGGAGCACGCCGTGCTGCACCTGCTGTACGCGCGCTTCTTCTACATGTTCATGATCGACGAGGGCTACGTGCGCGGCGACGACGAGCCGTTCACGCGGCTGTTCAACCAGGGCACGCTGCTCTACAACGGCGAGAAGATGTCGAAGTCGCGCGGCAACGTCGTCGGCATCGACGAGACCGTCGAGTCGTACGGCGTGGACGCAATGCGGCTGTTCCTGCTCAAGGCGGCGCCGCCCGAGGACACGCTGGACTGGACCGACGAAGGAATCGTCGGACGTGTGCGCTTCGTGCAGCGGATCTGGCGCGCGGCGGAGCCGCTGACGGCGGTCGCGCGCACGGTGCCGCTCGACCGGCTGCCGGAGCTGCGCGGCGACGCGCAGCGCACGCTCGTGCGCGCGCTGCACGTTGCGCTGGAGTCGGGCAAGAACGAGACGGAGACGCACCGCTTCCACTACAACGTCACCACGGCGAAGCTCGACGAGCTGATCAACTTGCTCACGGCCGCACTTCGCGAGCCGGGCGCTTCAGATGATCCCGCGGTGCGGTACGTCGTGCACGCGCTGCCGATCGCGCTCGCGCCGTTCGCGCCGCACCTCGCCGACGAGCTGTGGTCGCGGCTGGGCTACGAGCGCAGCGTTCACTTGGAGGCCTGGATCGAGCCCGATCCGGTCGCGCTGGCGGTCGCGGAGATCACGCTGGTGGTGCAAGTCAACGGCAAGGTGCGCGCGAAGATCCAAGCCGAGCCGGGGATCGCCGAGGACGTCGCGTTCGCGCTCGCGATGCGCGAGCCGACCGTCACCGCGCAGATCGACGGCAAGCAGGTGCGCAAGCGCATCTTCATCGCCGACAAGCTGCTCAACATCGTGGCCGCGTGATGCCGTACGACGTCAAACCGGACGACGCGCTGGTGATCGTGGACGTCCAGCACGACTTTCTCCCCGGCGGCGCGCTCGGCGTGGCCGAAGGTGAACGTATCTTCGCGCCGATCGACGCGCTCGCGCCGCGGTTCGGGCGCGTGTACGCGACGCGCGACTGGCATCCCGCGGACCACACGTCGTACGAGCAGTACGGCGGGCCGTGGCCGGTGCACTGCGTCGCGAACTCGCACGGCGCGGCGTTCGATCCGCGGCTCGATCTCGCCAAAGTCGACGTCGTCGTCGACAAGGGCACCGACCGCGAGACCGACGGCTACAGCGGCTTCGCGGCGACGGTCCTCGCCGACGACCTGCGCGCGCACGGGATTCACCGCGTGTTCGTGGTGGGGCTCGCGACCGACTACTGCGTGAAGGCGACCGCGCTCGACGCGAAAGCCGCCGGCTTCGACGCCGTCGTGCTCGAAGACGCCGCCGCAGCCGTCAACGTGCAGCCCGGCGACGAGCAGCGCGCGCTGCAAGAGCTGCGCGACGCGGGCGTGGCGGTCGCGCACAGCGGCGACGTCGCCGGCAGCGTGCGACGCTGACCTACGGCGCGAACGTCGCCGCAGTCGAGCCGCACGGGCTCGACGCGATCGACGCACGCGAGCGGCACGGCAAGCCGAGCGATCTATTCCGGCTGTGGTTCGCCGCGAACGCCGAGACGGCGACGTTCGCCGTCGGCATCCTCACGACCGCGCTGTTCGGCACGTCGTTCGCGGGCGCGGCGCTCGGGATCGTCGCCGGCAACGCGCTCGCGTACGCGGTCGTCGGGCTGCTGTCGCGCGGCGGGCCGCGCTTCGGTCTGCCGCAGATGGTCGTGTCGCGGCGCGCGTTCGGGCGCGACGGGAACGTCGGCCCAGCCGTGCTCGCGTTTCTCGCGGGGGTCGGGTGGTTCGCGATCGACAGCGTGTTCGGCGCGCAGGCGCTCGCCGCGCTCGCGCACACGGCGTACCCGTTCGCGCTCGCGCTCGTGCTGATCGCCCAGATCGTGCTGGCGGTGTACGGGCACAACGCGATCCACGCGTTCGAGCGCTACGCGGGCGTGCTGCTCGCGCTGGGGTTCGTCGCGATCGCGGCCGGAACGCTCGCGCACGCGCACCTCGGCGCGCCGTTCGACCCGCACGCGCCGGCAGCGGCGGGCGGCGAGCTCGGCGGCGTGATCTTCTCCGCGGCGCTCGCGTTTTCGTACGCGATCGGTTGGGGGCCGGCCGCGTCCGATTACGCGCGCTATCTGCCGGGTTCGAGCCCGCCGCGCGCGGTGAGCTGGTGGGCGGCGCTGGGCGGGTTCATCCCGTCGACGCTGCTCGAGCTGCTCGGCGCGGCAGCGGTCACCGCGGTGCGCGCGCCCGGGATCGCCGCTGCGACACCCGCCGACACGATTCGTTTGCTGTTCGGCGGCGGGCCGCTCGCGACGGTGGGGTTGCTCACGGTGCTGCTCGGCACGCTGAGCGCGAACTGCCTGAACTTGTATTCCGGCGCGTTGTCCGCGTTGGTGGCCTGGGATGCGCGCCGGCGCCCGGTGTTCGCGCTCGCGACCGGCGCTGCGTTCGCGCTGCTCGCGGCGGTGCTGCTCCTCGCCGCGCGCGCGAACGATCCGACGGCGCGCTATGCGCCGTGGGTCGTCGCGACCGCGGCGCTCGCGGTCGGCGCGCTGTCGGCGGCGGTCGTGCGCTGGACGCTCGTGCGCTGGCAGTCGGCGCTCGCGGTGGGCGTGCTCGGAGGCGCGCTCGCGCTCGCGGGAAGCGATCCGGCGAGCACCGCGCACCTCTACA
>DASZBS010000112.1:0-15776 GCA_035943995.1 Candidatus Elarobacter sp.
GCGTGCCGATCCTCGCGCGCGATCAGCGCGCGCGGCTGGAAGCGTTGCCGGCGCGCGAGCCGGTCGCGTTCGCGCGGATGCTCGCGGCGATCGGCGACGCCGAGCGCATCGCGCGCACGAACGTCAGCCCGCCGCTCGTCGCCGAGCTCGTGCGCATGGCGCTCGCGCCGTCGTCGCGCTGACGCCGCTCTCCGCGCGACGCGAAGCTACCAGCGCCGGCGCGTGAACGCGGTATCGGTGTACGTCTTGGTGATGATCAGCGCGATGTAGCCGAACGCGATCGCCTGCAGCAGCGTATCGATCAGCCGGTACACCAGCAGGCTCCCGCCGAGATACGGCGCCGTCCAGATCCAAAGGTACGCGGATCCGCGTAACGCCGCGTACAGGGCGAGCCCGCAAACGATCGTGGTGAGCACCGCCGTGGCCGGGTTCGATCGCACGCGGTCGATCGAGTCCTGGATCGACGCGCCGCCGGGGACGCCGCCGACCGCGACGGCCGGAACCGCCCAGACGAGCAGCACCAGCGCGGCTGCGGCGAGCAGCAACGGCGCGAACGGAAATCCGAACGCGAGCGCGCCGACGAGCGAGCCTGCCAGCAGCGCGACGGCGATGATCAGCGTGATCCCAATGCCCGCCATCAGGAGGTCGCCGCCCCGCCGCTGCGCCTCCGCCCAGCCGCGCTCGAAGGAGGCACGCCCGTGGCGCCAAGCGTCGTCCGCGATGATGCATGCGACGCCGAGCCCGAACAGCTGCAGCAGCCGCACGAGCAATCCGCCGAGCCCCGACGACGCGTAGCCGATCGCGCCGCCGGCGGACGGCGACAGCGCCATGCCGACGAGCACGCCGACGATCCCCATCAGCAGCGGAACGACGATGATCGACGGGTTGCGCAGCAGCAGCGGGATCGCCGTGACGTAGACGGTGAGGTCGACCCCTGCCGGTGCGCGGCGCACGTGCTGCCGCTTACCCGCGCGCGCCCGCGAGCGCGGTGCCGCACCCGCACGTGCGCTCCGCCGGGATCGCCGCGATGATCTTGAAGATCGCGTTCTTCACGCGCTCGTTGTTGCTCGCGAACACCTTCATCACTTCGGCGTGCGACACGGGCTCGACGCCCGACATGCCTTCGAGTCCGACGTCGTAGTCGGTGATCAGCGAGATGTTGACGTAGCACATCTCCAATTCGCGGGCGAGGTACGACTCCGGGTAGTTGGTCATGTTGATGACCTCCCAGCCCAGCGAGCTGAACCACTTCGACTCCGCGCGCGTCGAGAAGCGCGGCCCTTGGATCACGACGATCGTGCCCTTGTCGTGCGTGTCGATGTCGAGGCTGCGCAGCGCGTCGACGGCGAGCGGGCGCAACTGCGCGCAGTACGGGTCGGCGAACGACACGTGCGTGGTGACGGGGCCGTCGTAGAACGTGTCCTTGCGGCCTGTCGTGCGGTCGACGATCTGGTCGGCGACGACCATCGAGCCGGGCTTCACGTCCGCCTGAAGCGAGCCGCACGCGGTGGGCCCGATGATGCGCGTGACGCCGAGCGCCTTCATGGCGTACGCGTTCGCGCGGTAGTTGATCGACTGCGGGGGATAGCGGTGATCTTTCCCGTGGCGCGGGAGGAACGCCACCTTCTTGCCCGCGATCTCGCCGAGCGCGATCTTGTCCGACGGCAGCCCGTAGGGCGTCTCTACCCAGATCTCGCGCGGGTTCTCGATGAGCGAGTAGAACCCCGACCCGCCGTAGACGCCGATGTCGGCGCGTTCGTCCGTACTGTACATTGCGACGCGCACAATTTGACGCGGACCCGGTTGCGCCTTTTAGTCTAAAAAGTCTGAGGGTTTGAGCTCGTCGATGAACTTCTTGAACTTGGTGGGGTCCTCGGCGTCGCCGGACTTGTCGGGCACGGTTTCCTCGAGCGCGATCTTGTCGCTCACGAAGATCGGCGCTTGCATGCGCAGCGCGAGCGCGATCCCGTCGGACGGGCGCGCGTCGATCTCCTGAACCTCACCGTTCGTGCGCACGATCAGCTTGGCGAAGAACGTCGAGTCCTTGATGTCGTGGATGATGATCTGTTCGAGCTTGGCGGAAAGCGATTCGAGCAGCGTGCGCATGAGGTCGTGCGACAGCGGGCGCGGTACCGCGGTCCCCTCGAGCGCCAACGCGATCGCCGTCGCCTCGAACGGGCCGATCAGGATCGGGAGGTAGCGCTTGCCTTCGAGATCCTTGAGGATGACGACCGGGTCGTGCGTGAGGAGATCGATTCCCAGCTTGTCGACCTTCATCTGCCGCATCGGATGGTACTCCGGGGGCATTCCCGCGGAGTCCTTCGGCGGGTCGAATCCGGCGGCGTCGCGTACGAAGGCGCTCCGTGGCATTGTCGTGCGGTATCGTCGGGCTTCCCAACGTGGGAAAGTCCACCATCTTCAACGCGCTCACGCGCTCGGCGCAGGCGCTGGCGGCGAACTATCCGTTCGCGACCATCGAGCCCAACGTCGGCGAGGTACCCGTCCCCGACCCTCGGCTCGGCGTGCTGTCCGACCTCAGCCGCTCTGAAAAGATCGTGCCGGCGACGATGCGGTTCGTCGACATCGCGGGGCTCGTCCGCGGCGCGTCCAGCGGTCAGGGGCTCGGCAACGCGTTCCTCTCGCACATCCGTGAAACGGACGCGATCGCGATGGTGGTGCGCTGCTTCGAGGACTCCAACGTCACGCACGTCGAGGGCGATCCCGACCCGCTGCGCGACATCGAGATCATCGACATCGAGATGTCGCTGGCCGATCTTGCGTCGCTGCAAAAACGCCGCGACAAGCTCCAGCGCGAGGTGCGCGCGAACCCCAAGGACGCGCCCAAGCTCACGGCGCTCGAAACGTTGATCGCCGCGCTGGAGAACGGCACGCCGGCGCGCGCGTTCGCGCCCGGCTCGCCCGAAGCGGAGATCGCGCGCGACGCGTTCTTGCTCACGGCGAAACCCATGCTCTACGTCGCCAACGTCGACGAGGCGCAGATCACCGAGCCCGGCCCGATGGCGCAAGCGGTGTTCGCGCACGCGAAAAAAGAGAACAGCCGCGCGATCGCGTTCAACGGCAAGATAGAATCGGAGTTCGCGGGGATGAGCGATGCGGACGTCGCCGAGTTTCGCTCCGATTACGGCATCACCACCGGCGGGCTCGACCGCCTCATCGTCGAGGCGTACGACCTGCTCGGCCTCATGACGTTTCTGACGACGGGGCCCAAAGAGACGCGTGCGTGGACCATCGCCAAAGGCACGAAGGCGCCGCAGGCGGCGGGCACGATCCACACCGACATCGAGCGCGGGTTCATCCGCGCCGAGATCGTCTCGTACGCGGACTACGTCGCGTACAAGACGATGGACGTGATCCGCAGCGCCGGCAAGCTGCGCTCCGAGGGCAAGGAGTACGTGATGCAGGAAGGCGACGTCGTCGAGTTCCGCTTCAACGTCTGACGTTGCGAACGGGATCGACGGCGTCGCGCTGCGTGCGTCCTACGCCGGCATGATCGGCCCGGCGCTCGGACCCGGCGGGTACGGGCCGGGCGGGTACGGGCCCGGGCCGGCACCGCCGCCGGCCAGCCGTGCGCGCAACTCGCGGACCTCGCGCTGGACGGGCCACTCGGTGAAGGCCAGCATGATGATGATGATCAGGCCGCCGAGCCCCGGGATGAGGATCAGCAGCGACAGCAATGGGTTGTAGCCGGTCTTCTTGATGATCACGTAATAGATCCCGACCAAGATCACGAAGAAGATCAGGAAGAAGATCAGGGTCCCGCCGCCGAGCATCGCGGCGAGCGGGCCCGTCGGGTCGTAACCGGTCGTGGTGGTTGTCTGAGCGAGCAGTTGCATGGTGGGGGTTTCGCGCGGACCAAGCGAGCGTCCCTGCGAGTCTTTGGGCACGAGCGACGGAGGGCCGCACGGCTCCGTTGCGCCAGATGGCGAACGCGATGCCAGGGGTTTTCGCCGAATGTCCTAAAGAGTCCGGACGGCTCAGGAGGCCATGTTCTCGATGTCCACAGCCGTAACGGGCACGACAGCGGTTCGTGAGGTCAGCGTCTTCGGTGACGCGATCGCGTACTTCAACGAAGCGGCCGCGCTGCTCAACCTCGACCCCGGGATCAAGGCGATCCTCACCCACCCGTCCCGCCAGATCATCTTCTCGATCCCGTTCCAGCGGGACAACGGCGGGATCGAAGTCTTCACCGGCTACCGCGTGCAGTACAACTTCGCGCGCGGGCCGGCCAAGGGCGGGATCCGCTTCCACCCCGGCGTCACGCTGGACGAAGTCACGGCGCTCGCGTTCTGGATGACGTGGAAGTGCGCCGTCGTCGACCTGCCGTTCGGCGGCGGCAAAGGCGGCGTCACCTGCGATCCCAACACGCTCTCCATGGCGGAGATCGAGCGCATCACGCGGCGCTATGCCGCGGAGCTCGTCGAGGTGATCGGTCCCGACAAAGACGTCCCCGCGCCCGACGTCAACACCACGCCGCAGCACATGGCGTGGATCATGGACACGTACTCGATGCACGTCCGCCAGAACACGCCCGGCGTCGTCACCGGCAAGCCGCTGGAGATCGGCGGCTCGCGCGGGCGCGTCGAAGCGACCGGCCGCGGCGCGTCGATCGTCGCGCTCGACGAGATGGGGCGGCTGGGGATCGCGCCGAAAGACGCGCGGATCGTCGTGCAAGGGTTCGGCAACGTCGGGTCGATCGCGGCGAAGATGTTCGCCGACCGCGGCTGTAAGATCGTCGGGATCAGTGACGTCACCGGCGCGTACGTCAACGCGAACGGGATCGATCTCGACGGTGCGATTGCGTACGCGCAAGAGCATCATTCGCTCGACGGGTATCGCGGCGGCGAGAAGATGTCGAACCAGGCGATGCTCGAGGTCGATTGCGACGTGCTCATCCCTGCCGCGCTCGAGAAAGTGCTCACCGTCGATAACGCTTCGCGCATCAAGGCGAAGCTGATCGTCGAGGGTGCGAACGGGCCCACGACGCCTGAGGCCGATCACATCTTTGCGAAGAACGGGATCGTCGTGATCCCCGACATCATGGCGAATGCCGGTGGGGTCACCGTGTCGTACTTCGAGTGGGTTCAGGACCGGCAGGGGTACTTCTGGAAAGAGTCCGAGGTCAACGAGCGGCTGCAGGAAGTGCTGCTCGATAATTTCACCGTGCTGCGGGACATTGCGACTGCGCGCGGGATTTCGTATCGGACTGCTGCGTATATGGTGGCTATCGATCGGGTTGTGAAGTCGCTCAAGGCTCGTGGGGTTTACGCCTAGCTGACTTGGGGGCGACGGCACGATCGTCGCGTTGCTCGACCTGGAGTCTGTATCATTCGTTTCCGAACGGTCGGGGCGTGACGATAATTTGACGGATGCGGCCGATGAAATCGGCATCGACGCGAGTGCGGTCATCGGCCGCGATCCAAATCTCGTCATGAACCTGTGCACGGTTGCCGTGAAACAAATGGACGTTCACGCCCTCGTTCTTCGCAACTTGGACCGCCGGTATGAAATCGCTGTCGCCGGTCAATAGGCAAGCCTTTGCAATACGATTCTTAGCAGCCAAAAGCACCAGGTCGACACCGAGCATGATATCAACGCGTTTCTGCTGAAAAATCGTATGACCGGCTGCATCCACTCCGCGTACTGCTAGCTTACCTAGTCTGACCTCAAAGCGTGGCAGGCGGTTCAGAGCGTCGTAAAATCGGCGCGCTTTCTTGTAGCGCTCCTGCTCCTCGACATTCGGGGTGGTACCTTGGTGCGGCATGCAATTGTAGTAGTACGCGCGGAAGATGTCGTGGTCTCCGGCCATTTCCTCAGCCAGCTTCTTGAAGTCGATGCCAGGGCTGCCGAACTCTTCCTTCAGCAGTTTCATCAAATAGCCGCCATCGATGAAGACGGCCGCAAGATCCGCCACAGTGTCGATCTCCTATGAAAAAGGGGACTAGCCGAGCGGCTGTCCCCAGTATTTAATCCGTTGTGCCAAATGAATTGGGACAACGGAGCAGATTTACAAAGGGAAGTATACCTCGCGCTCAAGGAAGTTTCAAGCCCATTTTGGCCAGAATCGCCGCCGACTTCCGACTTCGCGCGCTGAGTTGCTCCCAATTCCATAACTGTGCCGAAGCCATCGATTAGCTAGCCCGTTTTATCCACGGGGAACTTCTCCAAGAAGATCTGTCGCTTCGGCGGCCGGCCCAGTCGTTGCTGCGCTCATTTCTCGGGCGCACTCAAACGACGTTTGTTATGGCTGGTGGCGGTATTCGGCTAGGATTCGGATCTTGCCGATTATTGCGGCGTTGAACGCTGGTAGGTCTTCCGCTGGGATCCAGAGTTCCGTGTGGATTTTTCCGCCGACCTGTTGTGGGGCGTATTGGTCTGCGATTTCTGCGCGGACGTCGAAGGCAGTTACGTAGCCGATCGCGTCCGGCTCTTTCGTGTTCCAGTCGCGGGCGATTTGGTGTGCGTACTCTTCATTGAGCACCGGGTAGAAGATCGGCTGTTCCGGGAGGCGCGGCGGGAAGCGGCGGAAGCCGCTCTCTGCGATCAGCGCATACTCGTGGCGGCCTACCGGGCGGTAGAGCATTCGCGTCTCGATCGCCCGCGCATCGCTGTCGATCGGCGTCAGACTCGGCGGTCCAGCTCTTGGACTTCCGATGGGTGCGTTGGGGGGACCATTTGTTCGATGCTGGATTCTTGGGTGGGGGCGTCCGCTTTTTCCCACGCTGCGTAGCCGCCTTGTAGCGTGCGCACGTCCTTGTAGCCGTTTGCCGTCAGTTTTTCTGCGATCTGTTTTGTCAGGTCGCCGTCGCCGTGCTCGTCGTACAGGATCACCGGTTTGTCCGGGGCGATCGGGATTGCCAGGTGGTCCGGCGTCAAAAGGTCGTGCGGGCGGTAGCGTACCGCGCCGCGGATCTCGCGGTGGCCGCCGTGTTTGCCGACGTTGAGGATCGTTGCGCCGGTGTCTGCCAGCGCGCGCAGTTCGTCTACCGTGATGTCCATCTGCGCTATCGTACCCGGCGGGTGGGGGAACCGAACGAACCGGGCGGGGGCTTCGCTCGTTTCGGGCGGCGGGGCTGCGAGGGGACGTCGGGGCCGATCGCGCACTACGGAGGAATGCATAGGTTCCGCCGGGCACTCCTGTTTGCGATGGTTGCCGTGTTGGTCGCGCCCTCGGCGGGTGCGGCTCAGCAAGCGCCCATCGTCGTCGCTCCGATCGCGTTCACGCAGCGCACGCTTCCAAACGGGCTGCGGCTGGTCATCGCCGAGGATCATCGGACGCCGACGGTTGCCGTCGACGTCGGGTACGACGTGGGGGCGAAGAGCGATCCGGCAGGTCGGTCAGGGTTCGCGCACTTGTTCGAGCACCTCATGTTCAAGGGCACCTCGAACGTGAAGCCCGAGTCGATGGACCGGTTCACCGAGGACGTCGGCGGCTACAACAACGCGTACACCGCCGACGACATCACGAACTACTACGAAGTCGTGCCGTCGAACCACCTCGAGCGGCTGCTGTGGGCCGAGGCGGATCGCATGGCGAACCTCACCGTCGACCAGCCGAACTTCGTCACGGAACGCAAGGTCGTCATCGGGGAGTACGATCAGTCGATTCTGTCGAGCCCCTACGGTATGTTGTTCGAGCTCGCCAACGGGGCGTTCACCAAGCATCCGTATTTGCGGGGGGTCATCGGAAATCCCGATCAGCTCAATGCGGCTTCGCTCGGCGACGTCATCGCGTTTCATACGACGTTTTACCGGCCCGACAATGCCGTGCTCGTGCTCGTCGGCGATCTCGATCCCGTGCAGGCGAATGCGTGGGTCGATACATATTTTGGTACATTGCGCAAGCCTTCGGCGGCGATTCCGCGCGTGACGGTCGTCGAGCCGGAGCAGAAGGCGCAGCGGGCGATTTCCTATGTCAGTAAGAATGCGCCGTTGCCCGCGACGTTGATCGCGTATCACATTCCGGCGGCCAAGGCTGCAGATACGGCCGTGCTCGACGTCATCGAGGTTTTGCTTGGGCGTGGGCCGAGTTCGCGGTTGCGGACGGCGGTGGTCGACGGCGGGCTGGCTTCGCAGGCGGTTGCGAATGCGGATAGCCGGCAGCAGGGCGGGCTTTTCGACGTGTATGCCATTGCGAATGCCGGGCATTCGACGGGCGACTTGCAGGCTGCGCTGGAGATGCAGATCGCGCGGTTGCGGGATGAGGCGGTGCCGGCCGATGAGCTGGAGAAGGCAAAGACGCAGACGATTGCCGCGCTCGTGCGGCAGTTGCAGACGCATGATAACGTTGCGCAGGCGCTCGTTCGAGCTGCGGTGGTGCAGGGTGATGCCGGGGCGGTGAATCAGCTTGCGGCGGAGTACTCGGCGGTTACCGCCGCCGACGTGCAAAGAGTTGCGCGCAAGTATCTCACGGTCGCGAACAGTACCGTCGTCGCGTATCAGACTGCTGTGACCGGCGCGTCGCAGGGAGCGGCGAAGTGATGCGGGCGAAGGTTTTCGGCGGCGTTGCCGTCGCGGTTTTCGGACTGTTGGGGGCGGGGGCGTTTGCCGGGGCGCAGGAGAGTCAGATCGTTCCCGGAGCGGCCTCGACGCCGCCGCCGGCCGGTGCGCCGCGCGTGGTGCGGTATCCGACGCCGGTCGCGACCGTGCTGCCGAACGGGTTGCGCGTGATTGCCGTGCGCGTGCCGGGGGATGCGCTCGTGGCCGCGGATCTCACGCTTGCCGGCGGTGCCGTCGCGGATTCCGATGCGACGCCGGGGGTTGCCTCGTTGACCGGGTCGCTGCTCACGCGTGGGACAACGAAGCGCAGTGCGAAGGAGATCGGGTTCACGCTCGATGCGCTTGGGGCGACGCTCGACGCGCGCACCTCGAGCGATCGGACCGACGTTACCACCGATGCCGTAGCGGCGCGCTTTCCGGCGGCGTTGGCGCTGTTGGCCGAAGTCGTGCGGCAGCCGGCGTTTTCGGCCGGTGAGATCGTGCTTGCGAAGCAGCGCGCCATCAGCGGCATCACGTTGCAGAGCGGCTCGCCGTCGATGCTCGCGAGCCTCGTTGCGCAGCGCGCGCTGTTCGCCGGTGCGTTCGGGCGGCCCGCGTCGGGGACCGCGCGTTCGATCGCCGCGATCGACCATGATGCCGTGGTTGCGTATCATCGCGCGCACTATCGGCCCGACGGTGCGATCCTCACCATCGGCGGCGACCTTGCGGCCGCTGACGCGTTCGCGCTTGCGCAGACGGCCTTCGGTGATTGGAGTGCGCCCGCCGGAACTGCGGCGTCGCCGTCGCCGGCGGTTGCTGCCGCGCCGCGCATCGTCGTCGTCGATCAGCCTGCGGCGGGGCGCACCGCGATCGTCGTTGCGCATGCCGGGCCGTTGCGCACGTCGGCCGATTGGGCCCCCGCGATGGTTGCCAACGCCGTGCTTTCCGGTTATTCCGGGCGTCTCAACGAAGAGATTCGCGTCAAGCGCGGGCTTTCGTACGGGGCGGGCTCAGCGTATGTGACCGGGCGTTATGCGGGCAGCATCCTCGCGAGCACGCTCGTCGAGCATGCGAAGGCGCCCGAGGCGCTGGACATCATGCTGAGCACGATCGCGTCGCTGGGTGGCAGCGCGCCCGCCGGGGCCGACGAGCTGCTCGCGCGGCGCACGTCGCTGCTCGGCGGGATGGCGAACGGGATCGAGACCATCGGTGGTTTAGTGCGCAACGTTGCCGCGAACGCGTTTGCCGGGTTGCCGCTCGATGCGCTCACGACGGCGCCGGCCGCGTTGAGTGCCGTCGAGCCGGCGGCGGTTACGCGCTTTGCCGGCGCGTCCCTGTCGGCGCCGCCGACGATCGTGCTCGTCGGCGACTCGGCGAAGTTCATCGACGCGGTGCGCAAGGCGCATCCCGACGTGCTCGTCGTCAAAGCGGCGGAGTTGGACCTCACGAGCCCGGGGCTGACGCGGCGGCTCTGATGCCGCGCGTGCGCAGGCCGCTCGCGAACGTCGCGGCGGCCGCGCAGCCGCACGCGAGCCATAATACCGCCGGTGCGGCGTGCGCCACCACGTCGTTCGGCGCCGTGCCGGATGCGATCGACGCGCCGAACGCGCCGAACACGATCGCGACCAGAGCCGCACCCACGGTCTGACCGCTGACGCGCACCGCGGCGAGCAGGCCGGCCGCGCTCGTGCTCTTCTCGCGCGGCGCGCTGCCGATCAGTTCGCGGTTGTTGGGCGACTGGAAAAAGCCGAATCCGAGCCCGCACACGATCCCGCGCAGCACGATGTCGGTGCCGGTCGGGTTCGGCGGGAGCGTCGCATAGAGCGCCAGTCCCGCGGTGAGCACCGCGAGCCCGGACGTCGCGAGGATGCCGACCGAGAAGCGGTCGGACAGCCGCCCCGCGAGCGGTGCGACGACGGCGACGGCCAGCGGCCACGACGTCAGCAGCAGTCCCGACTGCAGCGGCGTCTTGCCGAGCGTTTCTTGAAAGAAGAACGGCAGCGCGACGTACGCGAGCCCCTGCGCCGCGAACGTCGCGAAGCCCGTCGCGCCCGCCGCCGAGAACGCCGGGCTGCGGAACAGGTCGAGCGCGATCATCGGGCGCGCGAGGGTGAATTGGCGCCGCACGAACACGGTGCCCGCGGCGATTCCGATCAGCACGCGTGCCGCGATGGTCCAGGGCGGCTCGTGGCGCGCGAAGCCGTCGAGTCCCCAGATCGTCAGCGCGAAGCCCAGCGCGCTCGTGACGACGCTGGGCATGTCGAGCCAGCCGCGGTTGCGCGGTTCTTTCGGCAGCGCGCTGTTGAGCCCGACGTTGACGATGCCGAACGGCACGTTGAGCGCGAACAGCCACGGCCACGGGAGCACGGCGAGGATGAAGCCGCCCACCGTCGGCCCCGCGGCGGCGCTCGTCGCGACGACGAGCGCGTTGAGCCCGAGCGCGCGCCCGAGCTGCGCGCTCGGAAAGATCTCGCGCAGGATCGCGGGCGAGATCGCCATGATCGCCGATGCGCCCAGCCCTTGCAGCACGCGCGCGGCGATCAGCAGCGGAAACGAGCGCGCGACCGCGCATGCGAGCGAGCCGGCGACGAACACGATCACGCCCGCACGGTACACGCGCGACGGGCCGCGCAGTTGACCGAGCGCCGCGAACGCGAGCAGCGATGCGGTGACGGCGAGCTGGAAGCCGTTGACGACCCAGATCGATTCGGCGGGCGATGCGCCGAGGTCGCGCGCAATCGTCGGCAGCGCCGTATTCGCAATCGAGCCGTCGAGCACGGCCATCGTCGTCGCGACGGCCAGCGCGAGGTAAGCGATCCGCCGCCGCGGCAGCGGCAGACCGTCGGATCGTTCGGCCGGCGTGGTCAGCGGTTTGCTTCGAGGATCGTGATGCGGCGTTCGTGGTTATCGAGGCGGTCGTCGCGCTTGTCGAAGTGGCGTAGCATGCGCTGCTCCGATTCGGCGAAGCGCTGGTTCATCTCGCTGCGCAACGCCCGAATCTCAGCGGTGATCACCGCGGTAAGGTCCGCACGTTGCCGATCGAACCCCTCCGCCATGGCCTGCGCGAGGCTTCTGAACCCTTCCAGGATTGTCTCGTCCGTCACGCGCTCATTGGACACGATCGATGTTGCCTTCGCGTGTCCGTTATGTGAACGCTTGTTCGGCGTGGTAGGAGCTGCGGGAGAGCGGGCTCGAGACGACTTGCACGAAACCTTTCGCGTCGCCGGCTGCTTTGAGGCGCGCGAACTTCGCGGGCGTGACGAACTCTTCGACCTTCAAGTGGCGCTTCGTCGGCTGCAGGTATTGGCCCATCGTGAAGATGTCGACGCCGATCGCGCGCGCGTCGTCCATCACCTGCTCGATCTCGGCTTCGGTCTCGCCCAAGCCGAGCATCAGCGACGTCTTCGTGTACGTCACCTTGCCGGATTTCTTCGCGTGCTCGAGGATGCTCAGCGACTGGCGGTAGTTCGCGCGGCGGTCGCGCACCGACGCTTGGAGGCGATCCACGGTTTCCAGATTGTGCGCCAGCACTTCGGGCTGCGCGTCGAGCACGATGTCGAGCGCGGCGAGGTCCCCCGCGAAGTCGCCGGTGAGGCACTCGACTTTGGCGTCGGGAACCTTCTTGTGGATCATGCGCACGGTGTTGGCGAAGATCGCCGCGCCGCCGTCGGCGAGGTCGTCGCGGTCGACGGCGGTCAGCACGAGGTATTTCCAGCCCAGCTCCGCGACCGCTTGCGCGACGCGCAGCGGCTCCATCCAGTCGACCTCGCCCTTGGGCGAGCCGGTCTTGACGTTGCAGAAGTGACAGCCGCGCGTGCACGTATCCCCCAGGATCATGATCGTCGCGGTGCCGGCGCCCCAGCACTCGCCGATGTTCGGGCACATCGCCTCTTGGCAGACGGTGTGCAGCTGCAAGCGGCGCACCTCGCCGAGGACGTTCTCGTACGACTCGCCCGACGGCAAACGGACCTTGAGCCACTCGGGCTTGCGTTTTTGCGGTTCAGGGGTGATGAGGTCGATGGTGTTCATGCGGATTCCGGGATTTGATTCGACGGGAACGGCAACGGCGCCCCCGGGGGGATGCTCTCGCGCGCGAACGCCACCCCGAACGCGCCTTCGAGCGAGTCGAGCAGAACGTCGCGCGCCTCCGCCCACGACACGTCGCGGCCGAGCTGCGCGGAGATCGAGGTGATGCCGAACTGCGGCGTGCCGCAAGGCGTGATCAGCCGGTCGTAGTCCAGCGCGGTGTTCGCGTTGAGCGCGAGCCCGTGCAGCGACGTCATCCGCTTGACGGCTATCCCGATCGCGCAGATCGCGTCGTCGCCGACGTACACGCCGCGGTGCTCGCTGCGCGGCTGCGACGCGATGCCGAAGCGGTGCAGCGCGCCGGTCACCGCCGTCTCGAGCGAGGATACCAACGGCACGACTTCGCGAAAACGCTCCAGCCGCCGGATCGGGTAGACGACGACCTGGCCGGGGCCGTGGTACGTCACGTCGCCGCCGCGCTCGATCTCGGCGACGTCGACCCCGCGCGCGGCGAGCAGCGCACGCGGCAGGAGGACGTTGGCCTCCTTGGCGTTGCGGCCCAGCGTGATCACCGGCTCGTGCTCGACCACGAGCCACGTGTCGGGCTCGCGTCCTTCGGCGACCGCGGCATGGAGCGCGCGCTGCAACTCGAGCACCGGCGCATAGCGCCGGCGTCCGAGGTCGATCAGTCGCACGGAGCTCTCCATCCGGTTCAGACCGCGGCGGGCTGCTTTGCCGGTTTGGGGTTGACGATGTGGATCGCCTTGCCGTGCATGAACTCCGCCGTGTCCATGATCGACTCGGTGAGCGTCGGGTGCGGGTGGATCGACAGGCCGATGTCCTCGACCGTCGCGCCCATCTCCAGCGCGATCACGCCTTCGCCGATCAGCGATTCGGCCTGCGGAGCGACGATGTGCATCCCCAGCAGCAGATCGGTCTTCTTGTCGCCGATCAGCTTGATGAGCCCGTCCGTCTCGTTCATCGTGCGCGCGCGGCCCGACGCGATGAGGTTCATCTTGCCGACGCTCACGTCGTAGCCGGCGGCCTTCGCCTCTTCCTCGGACAGACCGATCGTCGCGACTTCGGGGTCGGTGTAGACGCAGTTCGGGATCGCGACGGGGTCGAACGCGCTCGCGCGGTCGCCGGCGATCACTTCCGCGGCGACGACGCCTTCTTTCATCGCCTTGTGCGCGAGCATCGGCGCGCCGGTGACGTCGCCGATCGCGAAGATGCCGTCAACTTTCGTGCGGCGCTGCGCGTCGACTTCGAGGAAGCCTTTGTCGGTGGTTTGCAAGCCCGCCGCCGCGAGGTTCAGCGTGTCGGTGATCGGCTTGCGGCCGACCGCGACGAGCACTTGGTCGAACTCGCGCGTCTCGGGCTTGTTGTTCGTCCCTTCGCCGGTGATGGTGACCTTCGCGGCCTGCTCGCCGGTCTTCTCGATCGTCTCGACCTTCGTGTTGAGCATGATCTCGATGCCTTGCTTCTTGAGGATGCGGCCCAGCGTCTTGCTGATCTCCAAGTCGGTGCCGGTCAAGAGCTGCGGCATCGCCTCGACGACGAGCACCTTCGCGCCCATGCGCGTGTAGACGGTCGCGAACTCGAGGCCGATCACGCCGCCGCCGACGATGAGCATGTTCTTGGGGATGCGCTTGATCTTCACGGCGTCGTCGGAGTTGATGATCGTGTCGCCGTCGTGCGGCCACGCGCCGACGTTGATGGGCGCGCTGCCCGTCGCGATGACGACCGCTTGCGCCGTGTACTCGTCGGTCGTGCCGTCTTTCTTTTTCAACGAGACGACGTTCTTGCTCACGAACGACGCGTCGCCGTACGCGAACTCGACGTTGTTCGCCTTGAACAGCTGGTTCACGCCTCCGACGTTGGCCTTGACGACCTTGTCGGCGAACTTCGCGACGCCTTCGCGGTCGACTTCGGCTTTGGGGACCTTCAAGCCGAGCTCGCCGGCGTGATCGATCTGGCGCGAGATCTCGCCGACGTGCAGCAGCGCCTTGGTGGGGATGCAGCCCCAGTTCAAGCACACGCCGCCGACCTCGTCGCGGTCGAAGCACACGACTTTTTTACCGAGCTGGCCGAGCCGGATCGCGGCGTGGTACCCGCCCGGACCGGCCCCGATGACGAGCGCGTCGACGCTGAACGATGCCATGTTAGTTTCTTTCAATTCCTTATTCGGACTCGGCGTCAGCCGAGGAGGGCTTCGCTTCGCGAAGCCTGGGCCGTTTCGCATGACCCGGTCGCAAGAGGAAGCGTTGCTTTGCCCTTCGCGCCGCCGGACGGGAGCCCCCGGCCCGTGCCCGGAAGGGCTGCTTCTATCGCTCGGGAGGACGGCATGCGCTACCAGACCATCCCGCGTTGGACCTACGTCATGCTCGCCGTGATGGGCCTCGCCTTCGTCGTCGGCGCGTTCGGCTTTATCCTATTCGTGCCGGCGCCGACGGGCGCGATCGTGGGCGGGATCTGGCTCGTCGTGTTCGGGGGCATGACGTTCTTCTCGCTGCGCGCGCTGCGGGGGCGCGCGGACGACGAGCGCATCCGGCGCGAGGGCACGCCCGCCACCGCGACGGTGCTGTCGGCCACGACGACGAGCTTGACGATCAACAACGTGCCGCAGTGGAAGCTTCGCCTGCGCATCGACGGACTCGGCGCGTCGTACGAAACGGAGCTCAAGCTGTTGACCTACAACCCGCCGGACAACGGTGCGAGCTTCAGCGTCCGCGTCGACCCGCTCAAGCACGAGCACGTCGTGTTCGCCGGCGACGACGTCGCAGGCGTAGCGCGCGCAGCCGCAAGCCCGGCTGCGCCGCACGTGCAGGCCGCGGTGCTCGACGCGCTGCGGCAAGCGGGGCTCGCGGCCGGCGAGAACGCGGTCGTCAACGCCGACGGGAGCCGTACGATCACGAGCTCGTCGGTGACGTTCCGCGGCAGCGACACCGGGACGATGGGGACGGCGGACACCGTGCGGCTCCTGGCCGATCTGGATCGCATGCGCGCCGACGGCAACTTGAGCGAGTCCGAGTTCGCGGCCGTGAAATCAAAGCTGCTCGGCGGCACCTAGGGGCGTCGGCTCGTCCCCGACCGGCTCGAGGACCGCGACCGGCAGCACGGCCAGCGCATTGGCGAGCAGCAGCACGCGGCGGCCGTCCCGGTCGAGCGCGTCGACGACGCGGCCCGTGAGCACGTCGCGATAGCGCGCGGCGCCGTTCGGTCCGAGCGCGAGCGCCGTCGGCCCCCACGTTTCG
>DASZBS010000113.1:0-58104 GCA_035943995.1 Candidatus Elarobacter sp.
AAGTACTCTTGATGACGGGGTGGTGAATCTCGCTGCTAGGTCTATCGCTAGCGAATCCGCAATCATTGCTGGGTAGGGGTGGAGTCCGCATAATCGAGTCATCGCACGCGGTCGATTGCGCGCGCCGCTATTTCCGTCGCCACCTCTTCAGGGCTAATCGCGCTCGTATCAATCACGATCGTCGGCGCATAATCCTGTCGTTGATACGAGTAAAGCATGCCGCGGAGTTCCTCGTCCCTGCGATCCTCCGCCTCAAGCGACTGTACCCCTGTCCTTTCAAGGATTCTGGAGCGCCGCATCTCCTGAAGACACGTCAACCGGACTAAGATTATGTTGTCGATGCCGTATAGAACCTTGTCCAAGAACCTGCCCTCAATGACTAGACCACCGATAACACTTCGGGCGACACAACGCGTCTCTTCGTCAATCTCATCGTGGACGGCCTTCGGGACATCGCTTAGTTCAAGGCCTAAACTCGCAGCACGTTCACGCAACGCCTGGCTGCAGTGCCGAACGGGAAGCGAAAATCGGTCGCCGAGTACACGTGCAACCGTGGATTTTCCGACGCCAGTCGGGCCAAAGAGACCTAAGGTTACTTTCGGAAAACAGCGATCCATTCCGGGGTTTCCGTGCCGCGCCGTTCCGCAACTCTCCTGCGAGAAGGCGTCCTCCCTACAGGGCCCCAAACACGGGTCAGATTTTCCTCTAAAATATCAAGGACGAGTTGCCCACCTGTAGGGTACTTGCGAGAAGCACCAATTACGACGGCGCAGTACCCGCCATGCCTGACGACGCGCGCGATTTCAGAAACTGCTACGCGCATGTCTCTTTCGTACTCGTTATAAAGCCTTAAGTTATTCCGCCTATACCGCGCGCCGATCTCAGCTTCTCGATCCTCCTCTAACGACCAATTCATCCACAAGTACGTTAGTCGATTGGCTCTAGTGTAGTCAATCATTCCGACGTACGGTGGCGATGTTACCACAAGATCTGCGGAACCATCAGCAAGGCTGAGGGCCCTAGCGTCTTCTCGAGCAATTCGCACAGCCGCTGGGTCCACAATCTTAACGTCTAGTGACAGCACCGAAATCGCGTGAGCGACACGGTCTCTAAAATGCTTGATCGCATTGTGTCTTACCGGCTCCCGCGGAAGAACATTGTCCGCAATCCATCCCCAATGATGCCGTCGTCGGCCACCCGTTGACGTTTCCGAACGAGCGGTAGAGGCACACGCAAACAATGTGTCGGCGAAGAGCATTTCAATGAGATCTTCGGACGCGGCGGTCCGAAACGACTCACGAATCTTCCAGATGTAGCGCAGTTGCGCAAGTGTGTCAGGATGAAACCACCGAGCGAGTTCAGGAGACGCCCCCTCGCCTAGAGCACCCATCGCGTCCGACTTCGAAAAGGTATCCCACACGAGTTCGCGCCTTACGGCCTCAAGTTCTGCTGCCACATTAGGATTGAGGAAAGGGGCCACTTTCCCCCTCGTTACTTGAACGCTCGCACGGTTTACGTCACTCAGCCATGCGCGCCGGCCTAGGCGCAAAGCCTCTACGCCCGTTGTGCCACTGCCGCAGAACGGATCAACGACGAGATCGCCTGGCTCCGATAGCAATTGAATGAGAAAGGATGGAATCTGCGCGATGAAGTTGCCAGGAAACCAGTGAAGCGAATGGACCGTCGATGAAGGAGCGCGCCGCGCCGAAAAGTTCCAATCAATTCCGCTGAGCGTGTCACGAATCTCGCGATCATCTAATACAATCACAACGCTATCAACCGAACAAAGGCGTTACTTCGAGTTGCGGAGCATCCGCAAGACCGATGAAAGTCGCCTCAAAGAACTCTGACGCGACCTCTCGTAGGCGATCGATTTCTCGCCGACTAAATGGCTCGCGCTTTCGCGAAACAACGCCCAAAAGCCATCGGTCTGGGTTGACTCCGAGTTCAACGACACCCCCGGACGCAACTCTAATGCTTATCCGCCGTACCCGCTTGTCTCTTATTCTGTAGGCGAAACATGGGCGATCCAATTCAGCACTGGCGAATACGCAAAACGCCTTCACCATTGGAAACGATGGAGGCTCACCGCCAAACCAGAAAAGGTCGGCAAGGGGCCAAAGTTCGCTAAGCAGCCAGGCTTGGACGGTCCTCGACACTTCAGGATCAGGGCTGGAAAGTAGGTGATTGATTAGGTCGCGGTCAGTAAGGGTCCACGCCTGTTCCCGTATTCCGAGATCGCCATTTGAATATGCAGTCGTGACTGCATAGAGCAACATCGACTTACCGACGAAATCGACCTTGGACAGCATGAGCTTGGTGTAAACCGCGTGCCGCAACTGAACCCAGTCGCCGATGTACGCGATGGTTGCATCCGCGAATACAGGAGTACCGGACGCGGAATCGGGTGTTATTCCGCGCGCGATGCGAACCGGCATTTCTCGGTCAACAGCAAGTCCCATATGATATGCGATTCTGACCAAGTTATCTAGGTTATCAAGATCGAGGTCGCTGCTAATATATGGCCCCCAGCGACCGTGACCGCGCAAGCCGTCTATGATCTCCGCGATACAAGCCGGCGATGAACTTCCAAAGACGCGTTGCGCCCAAGGCTGAATTCCTGACTGACGTCCCTGAAATATCTGAAAGTTTACCCCGCCCAGATGCGCCTTATCCGACGACGAAAGCAGGACAGCAAGCTTCTTCTCATGGTCGAAGCCGGTATCGAAGTACTGAAGCGCTTCTTCAACGAGGTGCCCGAACCCAGTGATCGCCGCGTCATGAAGAAGCGCAGTAGCGCCAAGCATTATTAGATCATTGTCGGTCAGCTGTGATCCACGACCAATACTACTCGCCAAAAATGCGGAACCGAGCGCGTGCTCATAACGCGAAATATTCGAGATCCCGGGCATCGACAGCGAGTCGATATTGGAAAGGCGAATATCGCGGAGTCTTTGGACTACGGGCATCCGTGCAAGGTCACCCAGTGCAGCTGGCAATTCCACCTCGCCGTAAAGAGCATCGAAGAACGAAAACCGCTGAGAACTCATAGTCATCTAGTCTTTCGGCTACCTAGCACTAGTCAAGGGGCCTGCTTTAAGCTTACCTGAGTCAAGTCGAAAAAGACATCCGCATAGCCGCGTAGCACAGCGAGATCCTGATCCGCTATGCCAAACTCGACTACGACGGTTAACATACCACCCCAAAGGCGCTCCGAGGGGAGAACGTGGCGGATGAATACCCGATACTGCTCCGGAGACTCCAGATCCACAAGCGCGTATGGCCCATCGTAGATGATAAGTGCCGGGACTCGTACCTTTGCTCCCCTCTTTAACTTGTTGTAGGCCTGCGCCGCAGCGGTATGCAAGCTCGCATATGATGCCCGCGCTCTGACCCACTTGATACCCTCATCCTTCATTGCCTTGGTCGCGTAGTCGTGGATTGAATCCGTGAAGCCGAAGTGCGGAGTATACGCATCGACCGCTACGATATTGCCCTTTACCTCCACCCAGTTGATGGCATCGCTCTTGCCAATCTCCTGTTTAAGCTTTTGCAAGAAAACAAACGGATGCCGTGTACAGGTCGCGTACTGTACCGAATATTTCTGCGCGAGAAAGCACGTTACGAGCTTGATGAGAACCTGGTCAGCGTCGTCGAGCGTCCCGACTTTGTATGCGATCGATGTGGATCCCGTCTTTAGATGGTCGGGTGAATCAACGACGCTTGCGGATTCTGCGCTTTCGGGAAGCGCCTTTCTGATGCAGTCTAGCAATTGGCTATTGGAGGCCATCGGGTTGAAGTCGTATTGTGACGGGGGAAACAGTCGACGCCACACGCTCTTAACCGAACGTACGATCTGCTCGTTCTTGATAGGATGGTCATCGCGGAAATGCAGTCTGCGGTTGCGCGCGCGCGCGATATTCCAAAGCGCATGTATAATTGCAAGCGACACAAACGCCCAGGATGCGATGTCAACGCTTCCAGCCCAGCGAACCGCTCGAGCCGTCAGTAGCTTTGCAACTACCGATAATGCCACTCCTACGAGTACCAATATCGCAGTGAGATACACAGATGTTGTGATATATGGCGTTTTCTGGTCGCGCGCGGCTAGGGCATACAACGCAACTACGAACGCTAACAGCGCGAGGCCGAGCGTTGTAGGATCTAATGAAGCCATCACGCGTTGCCTTGCATTGGTTCGACCACAAGATCTGCGAGACAACAATCAGCTATTACCCGTGCACGGTGCACGGTTGCGTAAAGGATTGATCGAGCTATGGCTTTTTCCCACGCTGCGAGTTCTGTACCGAGCCGATCGGCGTCGAGTGCTTCGTTTCGGACCTGCCTTAGACATTTTTGTTCAAGCGCTGATTGAGTCAATCCGGTTCGACGAAGGAGCGCCACAGCTTCCTCTTTTGTTTGGATATCATAAACCGGCAGAATTAGTTCCAGACCGTGTGCGTTCATGACGCGCCCCAGGCGTTCGATGGCGGATTGTGTTTGCTCTGGCCAATGAGATTGATACCCGGTATAGCCGAACGCTATGGATTGGGCACTATACTGTTTCGCAATCGCAAACCCTGTGGCCGTGTATGATCTGTGACACGGCAAGCATGTGCGCGCACCAAAGTTATCGTCATTTGCCATTTCGGGCGATTCCAGGACGTGAACCCAACGGGTACCCATTGGCAAATGAGCTTGCAATTCCACTAATCTTGATTGAACCGTTTCGATTCCAACGAGATGTTCCGATGTTACGGTGACGAGGACTAGATTCGCGAAGCAGCGTTGCAGCCTCAATGCTGCGATCGTTGAATCTCGACCACCTGAAAACATCAAAATACAGGTTTTACCTGGCTCGACAGACGTTGATTTTGGGGATGCGGCCGGAAAGATGCGAATAGCGCCCTCCTCACCCGAGCGGTTGAGGCAGCGATTGTGCAGCCATTGTGAAAATCCTTGATTGCACTAATCAGCCAGCCAAGCTTCCTTGCGGGTTGGAAGCGGGCGCGCCATAGACGTGTCTACTGGGCGACGCGATCGACCTCCAACTTCTCAGACTCACGGGAAGGTTGGCCTCGCACAGCATATCTGGTCCCACGGTCGGTCATCTGGAAGCGTCGCATGTGCGTCACCACGTCTTCGCCGTGTACCCTGCGCGGTCGGCGATCTTCTGCGGCGCCATGTTCGCCGTGGCGGCTTTGGCCCACGGCGAGTCGCAGGTGCCGTCCGACTCCGAGGCCGGCACTTCGCCCACGATATCGTACATGAACTGCGTCTTGGCGAACTTGGACGACGAGACGGTGGAGCCCGCGTAGACGTCCTGGACGCACTGGTGGTCGCAGCCGCGGTACGTCGAGTGCGAGCTCTTCGCGCCGTCGTAGCTGTAGTTCTCGAACGCCGCGTAGAGCTTGTCGGCTTTCGTGGTGCCGGCCGTCTTGATGCGCTCCATCAGCGACCACGCCGACATGTAGCCCAGGTAGTGGCGGCCGCCGATCGGGCCGGGGATCCCCGCGCGCAGGCGCGTCGCGAGCTTCGCCGCCGCCGGTGAGACGCTCGGCGCCCACAGCACCGGGAACGTCGCGCCGACGACGGCGTCGAGCGGCAGCGCTTTGTAGTAGATGTCCTCGAGCGAGATGCCGGTGAGGTGCATCTTCTTGTTCAGCCCGAAGTCGACCCATTGCTTCGCGGTGTTCGCCGCGTCGAGGCCGCTGTTGCAGAGCACGAGCACGTCGGCGTCGCTGTTGCGCAGCTTGGTGAGCTCCGACGAGAAATCGCTGGTGCCGAGCTTGACGATGTCGTGGCCGACCTCGGTGCCGCCGGCGCGCTTGAGCGCCGCCGACATCTGCGCGTACGCATCTTTGCCCAGCGCGTAGTCCGCCTGGATGAAATACCACTTCTTGCCCAGCGCGAGCGCGCGGCGCAGCACCGGCCCAAGCAGCATCCGCACGTTGGGACCGAAGCGGTACGTCAGCTTCGACGCCTTGGCACCGGTGATGCTCGAGTCTTGCGGCCCCAGCGACAGGTTGAAAATGCCCGCGTCGAGCGTGAGCGGTTCGAGCGCACCGCCGACCGCCGACGACGTGCCGCCGTAGAGTACGTCGACGTTCTCTTGCGTGATGAGCCGCCGCGCCTCCGTCGTGCCCGTCGCCGGGTTGGACGCGTCGTCGCCGAACACGAACTCGAACTTCACCCGGCCGGACTTGTTCGCGTCGGCGAGCGCGAGCTGCGCGCCGAGCTTGTGCACGCCGCCGAGGTCGGAGAACACGCCGCTGAACGATTCGAGGAACCCGATCTTCACCGTCGCGGCCGTCCCGGCGGCGAGGGTGAAACGCGGTGCGGCGAGCGCGCTTACGGTGGCAGCGGCGGATGCGCTAAGGAAGGTCGTTCGCTTCATGGGCTTCCCTCGTTTCGTGTGGAGTGGGCGGGGATGCGAGCGAGGACGCGGTCGATGACCGCGCCTGCTTCTCCGGTGTAACGGGTCGGGTCGAGCAATCCTGCGAGCGCGGCGCGCTCGAAGCGCTCCGCGATCTCGGGCGTCTCCGCGAGGACGTCCGCGAACGGGCGCCGCGACTCCAGCGCGGCCGACGCGGCGCGCTCGACGACGGCGTGCGCGCGCTCCTGACCGAGCGACGCGGCGAGCGCGCTCGCGACGGCTTCGGCGACGATCAGGCCGCCGCTCGCGCCGACGTTCGCGCGCATGCGCGCGATGTCGGCGGTCATGCCGCGCGCGATCTGCAGCGCGTGCGCGCACGCGGCCGAGGCGAGCACGCAGATCTGCGGCAGCGCGATCTCCTCGCTCTGCCAAGGTCCCGTCGAGCGCTGGTGGTCGCCCGCCATCGCCGCGAGCATCAGCGGGACCAGCGCGTGCACGCCGCGCGTCGCGGCGAGCACGTACTCGCTCGCGATCGGGTTGCGCTTCTGCGGCATCGCGCTCGAACCGCCGCGCCCCGGCGCGTGCGGCTCGAACACTTCCGCGACTTCGGTTTGCGTGAGCAGCGCGACGTCGGTCGCGAACTTCGCGAGGCTGCCGCACAGCAGGCCCAACGCGCACGCCGCCTCGGCGAACGCCGTGCGGTCGGCGTGCCACGGCGCGTCCGGCGCGTGCAAGCCGAGCTCGCCGGCGAGCGCGATCGTGACGTCGCGACCGCGGGAGCCGAGCGACACGAGCGTGCCGACCGCGCCGCCGAACTGCACGGTGCGCACGCGGTCACGCACCTCGCGCAAGCGGTCGAGATGCGCCACGAGCGGGTGCAGCCACAGCGCGCACGCGTACCCGAACGTGATCGGCAGCGCGTGCTGCAGGTGCGTGCGACCGGCCATGACGTCGTCGCGGTGCGCGCGCGCGCGCGGCGCGAGCGCATCGACGATCCCGCGCACGTCCGCCTCCAGCAATGCCAGGGCTTCTCCGAGCTGCAGCACCGTCGCGGTGTCGAGAACGTCTTGCGTCGTTGCGCCCCAGTGCACGTAACGCCCCGCGTCGTCACCGGCGAGGCGCGCGAGCTGCGCGGTGAGCGGGACGACCGGGTAGCCGACGATGTTCGTGCGCGCCGCGATCGCGTCCACGTCGAACCGGTCGACGTCCGACGCGGCGGCGATCGCGTCCGCCGCGGCGCGCGGGATGACGTCCAAACGTGCTTGCGCGCGCGCGAGCGCGACCTCGACGTCGAGCATCGCGCGCAGCCGGCGGCGCGCGGAGAAGACCTCGCGCATCGCCGCGGTGCCGTACAGCTCGCCGTAGATCTCCCAGCCGCCCGCGACCACGGCGGTTATGCCGCGCTCAGATCGCCAGGAACGCGGTTTCGCCCGCGCCCTGCAGCACGACGTCGAACCGGTACACCGCCGGCTCGCCGGGACGGTCGCTTCGCTGCGCGATCAGCGTGGCGCGAACGTCCGGTTCCGCAATCGAAGACAGCAGCGGGTCGCGCGCGTTCTCGCTCGCGCGGTCCGCGAAGTAGATGCGCGTGACGAGCCGCTTGAGCAGCCCGCGCGCGAAGATCGTCAGGTTCGCGTGCGGCGCCTGCGCGACGCCGTCCCCGTCCGCGACGGCGCCGGGCACGACGGTGCGGAACCGATAGCGCCCGCCGGCGTCGGTGCACGCACGGCCGAAGCCGCGAAAGAGCCGGTCGCTAGGCACGGGTCCGATGTCGTCGGGGTGCGCGTAGCGCCCGTTCGCATCGGCTTGCCACAGCTCCAGCAGCGCGTCGGGCACGGGCGCGCCATCGCCGTCGCGCACCACGCCTTCGATGCGAATCGCCTCGCCGGCCGCACCGTCGCGCGTGAGATCGCTCCACGCCGGGCGCTCCAGCGCCTCGCGAAAGAACGGGCCGATCGTCTGCGAACCGGTGGGGATCAGCGTCATCGCGCGCGCTCCGGCGGCGTCTCGAGCCGCCCGCGCAAGACGATGTCCCACGTATATCCCAGCGCGTACTCCGCTTCGCTCAAAGCGGGATCGTACGCCGCGATCAAGCGCGCGCGCGCAGCGGCGTCCGGGATGCTGTGGAACACCGGATCGGTCAGCAGCAGCGGATCGCCTTCGAAATACATCTGCGTGATCAGCCGCGTCGCGAAGCTCGGCCCGAACACCGAGAAGTGGATGTGCGCCGGGCGCCACGCGTTGTACGTGTTGCGCCACGGATACGCGCCCGGGCGGACCGTCAGGAAGCGGTAGCGGCCCTCGTCGTCGGTGACGACTTGGCCCGCGCCGGTGAAGTTGGGGTCGAGCGGCGCGTCGTGCTGGTCGGCGGCGTGGTGGTAGCGACCCGCCGCGTTGGCCTGCCACACCTCGACGAGTGTACCGCGCACCGGCTTTCCCGCTTCGTCCACCACGCGCCCGCTCACGATGATTCGCTGGCCTTGCGCTTCCGCGGTACGCCCGCCGATGCGCGTGAGGTCGGTCGCGTTCGGTCCGCACCACAAGTCGTCGAACGTCGGGCCCGTCACCTCGGAGAGCGTGTGCGGCGCTTCGATGGGCGCGCGCGCGGGATGGCGCTTGATCGTGCTCGTGTACGGCGGGTAGTCGTACGGCGGTTGCGTGCCGTCGCGCTCGCGCGCGTAACGCGGCGGCGCGATCACGGCGCCGCCTCCTCGTCGAGCTCGCGGTACACCGCCGCGGCGTGCGCGAACGCCGAGTTCGCCGCCGGCACGCCCGCGTACACGGCGACCTGCAGCAGCACTTCCTTCACCTCGTCGCGCGTCGCGCCGGTGTTGCGCGTCGCGCGCACGTGCAGCCGCAGCTCATCCGAGCGCCCCAGCGCCGCGAGGATCGCGATCGTCAGCAGGCTGCGCGTCTTGCGGTCCACGCCCGGCCGCGTCCACAGCTCGCCCCACGCGTAGCGCGTGATCAGCTCTTGAAAGTCGCGCGTGAACTCCGTCGTGCCCGCCTGCGCGCGATCGACGTGCTCTTCGCCGAGCACCGCGCGGCGCACGGCCATCCCGCGCTCCAGCTTTTCGTCGCTCATCTCATCGCCTCCAGGAAGCGCAGCAGCACGGCGTTGGTCGCCCGCGGCTGCTCCGCGCACAGCATGTGCGCGGCGTCGTCGAGCACGACCAGCTCGGCGTTCGGGATCGCGTCGCGCATCTCGGCGCCCATCGCCGGCGTCGTCACGGGATCGTCCGCGCCCGCGACGATCAGCGTGCGGCAGCGGATGCGCGCGTCGTCGGCGCGCAGGTCGGCGTCGCGCACCGCGCGGCATCCGGCGGCGTATCCCGCGACGGGCGTGCGCGTCAGCATGTTGGCGAAGCCGCGCACGAGCTCGGGCCGTTCCGCCCGCGCGCGCTCGGTGAACCAGCGGCCCATCGTCGCGTCCGCGATGACGGCGATCCCGTCGCGCTCGACCGTCGCGATCCGCTCGTTCCACGTGGCCGCGGTGCCGATGCGGCTCCCCGTCGCGCAGATCGCGAGCGCCTCGACGCGGCCGGCGTATTCCGCGGCGAACCGCTGGCCGACCATGCCGCCGATCGACAACCCGACGAAGCGCACGCGCCCGAGCGCCAGCGCGTCGAGCAGCGCGGCGGCGTCGGCCGCGAGCCGCTCGACGTTCCCGCCGGCCGGATCGCCGGCCGCCGTCACGTCGGTCAGGCCGTGGCCGCGCATGTCGTAGCGCAGCACGCGAAACGATTGCGCGAGCTCGGCGGCCTGCGCGTCCCACATGTGGAGATTCGTGCCGAGCGAGTTCGCGAACATCACGACCGGCGCGCCGGACGCGCCCTCCAGCACGTAGTGCACCACGAGATCGGCGGCGCGAACGAACGGCATGCGCGCTACCGCTCCAGCCAGTGCGCGGCCGCGTTGCGCACGTGCTCGCGCGCGAGGCACTCCGCGGCCTCGGCATCGCCGGCGCGGATCGCGCCGAGCACGCGCGCATGCTCGTCGGCGGAGTGCGTGAGGCGGCGGCCTTGGTTCTGCAGCCGGAGGTAGACGACTTGGGCCGACATGCGCACGAGCGGGATGAACTGCTGCAGCCGCGCGTGGCCGGTCGCCTCGACGATCTTCACGTGGAAGTCGGCGTTAGCAACGAGGTATTGGTGCTGGTCGCGCGCGGCGCTGGTGCGCATCATCTTCGCCAGCGCCGTCAGCTCGCGGTCCAGCTCCGCGCTCATGCCGCGCTGCGCCAGCAGGCGCGCGGCGAGCCCGTCCACCATCTCGCGCAGGTCCATGATCTCGAGCGCGTCGCGCGCGTCGAGCGACACCACCGACGCCGCGCCGCTCGGCGCGATCGTGATGAAGCCCTCGCGCTCGAGCGCGATCAGCGCTTCGCGCAACGGCGTGCGGCTGACGTTCAGCTGCCGCGCGAGGTGCTCTTGCCGCAGCACCGTCCCCGGCGCGAGCTTGCCGTCGAGGATCGCGCGCCGCAGCGAGTCGACGATCCCTTCCTTCATCCGCGGGTGGCGCACGACGGCGACCGGCGTCACGTCGGCGAGCTCGTCGTGCGGCCGTCTCATCGCGGCGCCTCGGCGAGCAGCGGCGCGATCTCGGCTTTGAGCCGTTCCTTCGCGACGCGCATCGTCGGCGTCAGCGGGAACGCATCGAGAAACAGGATGCGCACGGGAATCTTGTACGGCGCGAGCCGCGTCGCGCACCATGCGCGCAGCTCAGCCTCACCGGCGCTCGCCTCCGGCGCGCGCACGACGCACGCGACCACGTCTTCCTCGGACAGCGACGACGGAACGCCCACGACGGCGGCTTGCGCCACGCCCGGATGCAGCGCGAGCGCGTCTTCCACTTCGCGCGGCGCGACGTTCTCGCCGCGCCGCCGGATCATCTCCTTGTAGCGCCCGGCCAGCACGACGTCGCCGTCGTCGTCGACGTATCCCGCGTCCCCGGTGCGGAGCCAGCCGTCCTGCAGCGCGCGCTCCGTGATCTCTGGCGCGTTCCAGTAGCCGGGCGTCACGGCGGCGTTGCGAAACTGCAGCTCGCCGACCGTGCCGCGCGGCGCGAGCTCACCGGACGGCGCGACGATGCGCAGCTCGTTGGGGATGAGGCCGGCGGGATGCGCGCGCGGCCGCCCGATGCTCGCGGCCTTCGCGCGCGACGTCGGCGTCTCGATGCAGCCGAACGTGCACTCCGACATCCCGAAGCCCGTCACGACGCGAACGCCGAAGCGCGCTTCGAGCGCGCGGTTCTCCGGCGGCTCGAGCGCCGGCGCCGCGTAGACCGTGCGCAGGGCGCCGGGCACGAACATCTCGTCCGGCTGGCGCGCGAGGATCGCGAGCATCGCTCCGATGAGGTTCACCTCGGTGACGCCGAGCTCGGCCGCGTCGCGCCAAAACGTCGACGCGCGAAACTTCGGCGACACGACGAGCGGGTAACCGTTCGCGAGCGCCGTCATCAGCGAGTACGCCTGCGCGTTGATGTGAAAGAACGGCAGCACGCACCACAGCCGTTCGGCCTCGCCCAAACCGAGCCACGACCGCATCGACTGCCCCGCGCCGACGTAGGCGAGATGGCGCACCAGCGCGCCTTTGGGCCGGCTCGTCGTCCCTGACGTGTACACGATGCCGGCCGCGTCGGCCGCGTCGCCGCCGGGCAGCGGGGCTTGCGACGCGTCACGTGCCTCCGCGTGCAGCGCGGCGATCTGCGCGTCGCCGAGCAATGTGACGCGCGGTCTCAAGTCGTCGACGACGTACTGCAGTTCCGGCTCGGTAAGCGCCGGGTTCACCGGCGCCGGGATCGCCCCAGCGTACAGCGCGGCGAGCCAGGCTTCGATCGTGCCGGCGCTGTTGCCGCCGCTGATGAGCACGCGGTCGCCGCGCGTGACGCCGCGGCCGTGCAGCACGGTCGCGCCGCGTGCGGCGTTCTCCGCGACCTGCGCGAACGTGCGCTGCTCGATCGCGGACACGAGGAACGGCGCCGAACCGAAACGGTCCGCCGCGGCATCGATGAAACGTGGGATCGTCGAGAGCCCGGGAGTCAGAGCACGTTCTGCCATTTTGGATCCTGGTATCCAGAATCGAGTTTTCATCCGGCCGTTAACGGTTCCTCCGGACGGCAAAGCGCCCGGGAGCCGAAGCTCCCGGGCGCCGCCGATTCGGATCGCCCGAGTCAGATCAGTGGAAGAACGTGTTCGTGTCGACGTGGAACGTGCCGATGAGGTCCCACGAGCCGACGTGGATCGCGTTGGGCGCCACGAACGGCGTACCCTGAGGGATGGAGTGGAAGTCCGAGTGGCGCATCGCGAGCGTGAAGCCCGGGCTGAAGCGTTTGCTCAGCTGATACGTCAGGGCCGAGTTCCAGCGGTACGGCTCGCCGGTCGTCGTGCCGAAGTTGCCGATGATGCCGGGGTTCTCGTAGAAGTTCAACGCGCCCCAGCGCTCGTTCAGCAGGAACGTCACGCCATGGCGGGCGTCGACCGGCAGGATCCAGGAGACGCCCTGCGTCGTTTCATAGTACTGGCTCTGCGAGGGGTTCTCGTCGAAATATCCGACGTTGCCGTTGCCGTTCGGGCACGTCAATTGGTTCGCCGCCTGGTGGAGCGAGGCGATCAGCGCCGCGCTGCAAACCATGCCGACGTGGTGGTCGACGTTCTGGCGGTCGAGCGTCCCCGTGAACACGAACACGCTGTTCCAGTAGTTGCGGAACGGCTTGGTCGTGTACGACAGGCCGGCGTAGCCGAAGTGGTGCTCGGTCGAGCTGACCGTGCAGTTCGGACCGGTCGACTGACCGTTGTTGTTGCACAGGTACGGCACGGTGCTGGTGCCGTTGCCGCCGTTGGTCCAGATGCGATGGCGGAACGAGTCGCCGACGTCGAGCGTGACGAACCGGTCGAACGCATACGTGGCGTGGTACTGCAGGAGGACGTCGCGGCTGTCGCTCGGGCAGGCCCGCGCGGCCACGCCCCCGGGGACGCCGGGCTGGATGACGCACTCGAGCGGCTGGTTGAGCGTGCCTTCGGTGACACGGTCGAAGATCAGGTTGAACTTGCGCGTGATGGGGATGCGCACCGAGCCGCCGACGTCGAGAGGGTCGTACTGGTTGGTGGGGCCGGTGACGGGTACGCCCGGCCCGGGACGGCTGCCGTAGTAGGCCGGCTGCGTGAAGGTCGCGACGAAGTCGATGATCGGCAGATGGCTGAGCGGCGGCAGCGGGCGTGCCGGGATCGTCGACTGGCCGCCGCCGTTCGCGGGCGCCGGGTTGTTGGGGGTCGGCGGCGCTTTCGTGCCGCCGGCCGGCGGAGCGGGGCTCGGCGACGCTTGGGCGATAACCTGGTCCAGAGCGGCATTTGCGGTCGCCGTGGTTGCCGAAGCCGGCAAGGTCTGCGCGCCCGCGACGTTGATCGCGCCGGCGAACAGCACGACGGCCGCGCACAGCGCGGTCATGATGCGGCCCAGCGGGCGTGAGGGATGCGATGCATCCATTTGAAGAGTGCCTCCACGTGTGGAAAGCCTCGCGAGACAAAATTCTTGCGAAGCGGTGAGTCGGCGCCGCGATGCGGCTCGAGGACGGCGATTCTAGAACGGCCCGCCATCGGTCGGCATGCGGTGAGCCAACGCTGGATACAAGGATCCAGGAATGAAACGGCCGTTTGTCGGTTCGGGTTCCCCATCCTTTAATGAATCGGGGCCTTTGCAAACATGAGACGATTGCCCGGCACGGCCCCGCGGACCGGGTGAGCCGGCGCGCTTGGGCCGGGCTCGCGGCCGTCGTCGTGGTCGCGTTGCTCTTCTGGGCCGCGCTCAGCCACCGCGTCTATCGCGGCACGCTGCCGATCTGGCTCATCGAACGCGTCTTCGGCGAAGACGCCGAGGACGGGCCGCTCGCCCTCCATCTCGTGCTGCGCAAAGCCTACAGCGTCGTCGCGTTCGCGTTGCTCGGCTTCGTCGTGAACCTGGCGCTCCCGCGCACGCGGCGGCCCGCGCTGCGTGCCGCGCTGGTCGTGGCGGCGTTTTCGGCCGCCGTCGAAGTCGCGCAGAAAGTGCGCGGCGCGCACGAGGGCTTGCTCTCGAACGCGTTCGACGTCGCGTGCGGCGCGCTCGGCGGCTGGCTCGCCGTCACGCTCGCTCGCGCGGTTAGGCGACGGGCGTGAGCAGAGGCTTGCCGTCGACGAACGCGAGCAGGTTCTGCGCGGCGAGCATCGCCATGCGCGTGCGCGTCTCGACCGTCGCGCTGCCGACGTGCGGGGTGATCACGACGTCCTCGCGCGCGTAGAGCGGGTGCTCGGGCGGCAGCGGCTCGGGATCGGTCACGTCGAGCACCGCGCCCGCGATCTTCTTCTGTTCCAGCGCGCGTAAGAGCGCGGCCGTGTCGCAGACCGGGCCCCGCGCGGCGTTCACGAACGTCGCGCTCGGCTTCATGCGCGCGAACGCAGCGTCGCCGAACATGCCGCGCGTCTGCGGCGTCAGCGGGAGCAGCGCCACGACGCAGTCCGCTTCCGCGAGGAGCGCGTCCAACGTGCGGTACGACCCGCCGGTCTGCGCGTCGTCCGCGCGCGGCGTGCGCGTGTGGTAGACGACGTTCATCTTGCTGGCCTGTGCGCGGCGGGCGAGCGCGACGCCGATCGCGCCGAAGCCGACCACGCCGAGCGTCGCGCCTTCGAGATCCTGGCTGTACGGCGGATCGCCGTGCGCCAGCCAGCGGCCGTCACGCGCCCACGCGAACGCCGGACCCAGCTGCCGCACCGCGATGATGACGAGCCCGTACGTGAGGTCGGCGACGGCTTCGACGAGCGAGCCGCGCGAGTTCGTCAGCACGACGCCGCGCTCGCGCAGCCGCGGCACGTCGACGTTGTCGTAGCCGACCGACTGCATCGCGACGATGCGCAGCGCGGGCGCTTCGGCGAGAAACTCTGCGTCGATCGGCACGTTGGAGCTGCTCAGCACGCCGACGGCATCGGCTAGCGCCGCGCCCCACTCCGTGCGCGGCAAGCCGGATACGTCGGTCACGGCAGTGCGCTCGCGCAAGCGTTCGAGCACGACGTCCGGGACGCGCGTCAGCACTACGACACGGGGACGGTTCGCATTCTCCATCAGATCGCCGCGGCGATCGCCTTGCCGACTTCTTCGGTTCCGGCGGTGCCGCCGATCTCGCGGGTGCGCGGCCCGCTGGTCAGCACCGTCTCGATCGCGCGCACGACCTCCGCGGCCGCGTCGGGGTGGCCGAGGTGGTCGAGCATCATCGCGCCCGACCAGATCTGCCCGATCGGGTTCGCGACGCCCTTGCCCGCGATGTCGGGCGCGGAGCCGTGCACCGGCTCGAACAGCGACGGAAATTCGCGTTCAGGGTTGAGGTTCGCCGACGGCGCGATGCCGATCGTGCCGGTCACCGCCGGCCCGAGGTCGGAGAGGATGTCGCCGAACAGATTCGAGCCGACGACGACGTCGAACCAGTCGGGGTGCTGCACGAAGTGCGCGGTGAGGATGTCGATGTGATACTGATCGGTCTTCACGTCGGCGTACTCCGCGCCGGCGGCTTTGAAGCGCTCGTCCCAGTACGGCATCGTGATCGCGATGCCGTTCGACTTCGTCGCCGACGTGAGGTGCTTCTTGGGCCGGCTGCGCGCGAGCTCGAACGCGTAGCGCAGGATGCGGTCGACGCCGCGCCGCGTGAAGATGCTCTCCTGCACCACGATCTCCGCATCGGTGCCTTCGAACATCCGGCCGCCGACCGAGGAGTACTCGCCTTCGGTGTTCTCGCGCACGATCCAGAAGTCGATGTCGCCCGCGTTGCGCCCCGCGAGCGGCGACGTGATCCCCGGCATCAGGCGCACCGGGCGCAGGTTGACGTACTGCTGGAAGCCGCGCCGCATCGGGATCAGCAAGCCCCACAGCGACACGTGGTCGGGCACGTTCGGAAAGCCGACCGCGCCGAAGAAGATCGCGTCGTGCCCTTCGATTTGCGCGAGCCCGTCCTCGGGCATCATCGCGCCGGTCTGCGCGTAGCGCTCGCAGCTCCAGTCGAAATGCTGCCACGCGAACGCGAAGCCGTGCTTGCGCGCGACGGCGTCGAGCACGCGGATGCCTTCGGGCAACACTTCCTTGCCGATCCCGTCGCCCGGGATCGTCGCGATGCGGTAGGTCTTCATCTCACTGTCCTGGCGTCTTGGGGAGAAATCCGAGCGAGATCCACGGGACGTACGCGACGATCAGCAGCCCGACCAGCAGCGCGATCAGGTACGGAATCATCGGCCGCACGACGTTCTCGGGATTCGCCTTGCCGATCGCGCTCGCCGAGAAGAACCCGATCCCGACCGGCGGCGAGAACAGCCCGACGCCCATCGCGAGCACGACGACGATCGCGTAGTGGACCTCGTTGATCCCGGCCGCCTTCGCGATCGGGAACAGCAGCGGCCCGAACAGCACCATCGCCGGGATCCCCTCGAGCACCGAGCCGAGGACGATGAACATGACGATCGACACCAGCATCAGTCCCGCCGTGCCGCCCGGTGCGTGGCTGAGGATGTCGGCGAGCTGCTGCGCGAAGCCCGACTGCGTGAGCGCCCAGCCCATCGCGGTCGCGGTCGCGATGATCAGCAGGATCGCGCCGGCGAGCGACACGGTCTCGATCAGCGTGGGATAGAGCGTGCGCCATTTGAAGCCGCGGTAGATCAGCACGCCGACCAGCAGCGTGTAGATGATGCCGACGACGCTGACCTCCGTCGCGGTCGCGATCCCTTTCACGACGAAGTAGCGGATGACGAGCGGCAGAATGAGCCCGGGGATCGCGACGAAGAACGCCCAGCCGACCGTGCGCCACGGCGCGCGCTGCGCGAGCGTGACGTTCTCGCGCTTGGCGTCCCAGAGCGCGACGGCGATGAGCAGCAGCGAGATCACGGCTGCCGGCAGCAAGCCCGCGGTGAACATCGCCTGGATCGACACGCCGGTGACGGAGCCGATGATGATCAGCACCAGGCTGGGCGGGATCGTCTCCGCCATCGCGCCCGACGTCGCGAGCAGCGCGATCATCGACGTGCGCTTCTGCCCGCGCCGCTCCATGTCGGGGAACAGCACCGGCGCGACGGCCGCCATGTCGGCGATCTTCGAGCCGGAGATCCCCGACACGAGGTACATCGCGCCGACGAGCACGATGCTCAGCCCGCCGCGCAAGTGCCCGACGAGGCTCGCGAGCGCGGCGACGAGCCGCTGCGCGATCCCCGCCGTCTCCATCAGCAAGCCGAGGAAGATGAACAGCGGCACCGCGAGCAGCACCAGGTTGCTGATCCCCTCCTGCATGCGCCCGGACACGGTGCTGAGCGGCACGGTCGTCACGATCGCGAGATAGCTCAGCGTTCCCAGCCCGAACGAGAACGCGATCGGCACGCCGATCGTGATGCACGCACCGGTCAACACGACGAAGAACAGCACGAGGTTCACGTTGCCGAGGCCGGCGAACGCGCCGCGCCCGAACCACATCGCGGCGCTGATCGCGACGGCGGCGAGCACGACGCCCGCGACCACCTTCGGATCCTGCTCCGACAGCCGCAGCAGCGCGATGATCAAGATCAGCGACAGGCAGACGATGATCGCGAGCACTTCGTACGACCGCGGGATGTTGAGCGCGGGCGTGAGATCGATCTGCTCCTGCTGGAAGAACTTGAGCGTCGCCGGGATCAGCTCGATGACGAAGATCGCCGCGACCACCGACGCGATCGCCTCCAGCACGGCCCGCACGCGCTCCGACGACCGCCGCACGAGCACCGAGAGCGCGATGTGCTCGCCGCGGCGGTACGCCACGACGGCGCCGAGCATCGCGAGCCACAGGAACACGATCGTCGCGAGCTCGTCGCTCCACACCAGCGGGTTGCCCAGCACGTAGCGCGTGAAGACGCCCGCCGACAGGATGGCGATCTCGACGACCACCAGCAGCGCCGCGAGCGGCTCCACGACGGCGCCGATCGCGCGGTCGATCGCCGCCGCCCACGCGCGCCGGTACACGGTCGGCCCGTGCAGTGCCGCGGTTTCGGCCGCGTGGACGGTCTCGGCTGCGCTCATCCGGCTATGCGAGCTTGTTGGCGTACTTCTCGAGCGCGGCCCACGCCTTGGGCCCGAACTTGTCGCGCCAGCGCTCGTAGTACTTCGCTTCGACCAGCTTCTGCTTGAAGCTGTTCTTGTCGACGTCGTTGAACTTCATGCCGCGCCGCGTCAGCTGGTCGCGCACCGACTTGTTGAGGTTGACGTTGTCGTTGCGCGCTTGCAGCGTGGACTTCGCCATCTCGCGCGCAATCACGTCCTGGATGCCCTTGCCGAGCTTGTTCCACGCGTCCTGGTTGAACAGCGTCCAGTATCCCGACCAGATGTGGTCCGAGATCGAGACGTATTTCTGCACCTCGTAGAACTTCTGCTGCGCGATGAGCAGCAGCGGGTTCTCCTGCGCGTCGATGACGTGCGTCTGCAGCGAGGTGTACAGCTCGCTCAGCGCGATCGGCGACGGCGACGCGCCGAGCGACTTGAACGTGTCGACGCGGATCTCGCCGGGCGACACGCGGATCTTCAGGCCCGCGAGGTCGGCGACATTGTGGATCGGCTTGGTGGACGTGGTGATCTCGCGAAAACCGTTCTCCCAGATCTTCTCCAGCACGACCATGCCGCCGCGCGCCTGGATGTCGTCGCGCACGACTTTGCCGAGATCACCGTCCATCGCGCGGAACACCGTGTCACGGTTCGGATACGCGTAGGCGAGGTTCTCGATCGACGCGAGCGGCGCGATCTGGTTGAGGAAGGCGCCCGGCATCGCGAGCGACTCGATCGCGCCGGAGCGCAGCTGCGCGATCATCGCCGGATCGCTGCCGAGCTGGCTGGTGGGGAACGACTTGAAGTTGACGCGGCCGTTGGTCGCCTTCTTGATGCGCGCGAACGCCTCGACCGAGCGCACGTTGATCGGGTGCTCGGCCGGCAGATCGTGCCCGTACTTCAGCTCGAAGTCGGCCGCCCGGGCCGGCGTGACGATGCCGATGGTAGCGAACGTCGCCGCGGTGCCGAGAACGAAGCCTTGTCGGGTGACGGGCATAGGGCACTCCTTCCGTCGCGCAACGCGACTCTCGATCGATGTCTCGGGTGCTACGGCCTCGGAGTGCCGGTGTCCCGGTGGCGCGGCCCGGCGATCACGCCGTCCTCGTCCAGTTTGCGCAATTCCTCGGCCGACAAACCGAGATCGCGAGCGAGCACCTCCACGGTGTCGGCGCCGACCCGGGACGGCCCCGGCCGCAGCGGCGGCGCGCCGGCGCGCTCGAAGCGCGGGAAGGCGTTGTTGATCACGACCTCGCCCAGCTCGGGATCGCGCAGCGTGGCGAGCGAGCCGCGCGCCGCGATCTGCGGGTTTTCAAATACTGAAGCGATCGACTCCAGCGGCCCCACGGCGCAGCCGGCGGCGGTGAGCACGGCGATGACGTCGTCGCGCGGGCGGGTCGCGCAGAACGCGTCGATCAGCGCGTCGAGCGCCTCGCCGTCCGCCACGCGGTCCGCGTTGGTGCGAAAGCGTGGATCGGCCACGAGCGCGTCGCCGCCGATCGTGCGCAGCACGCGCTCCGCCACTTCCTGCGTGCTGCCCGACAGCGCGACGTACGCGCCGTCGCCGCAGCGGTACGCGCCGCGCGGTGCGGTGTCGTCCAAGCGGTTGCCCATCCGGCGGTGCTGCGTCCCGTTCGCGGCGTACTCGGTGAGCTGCGACTCGACGAGCTTCATCACCGCCTCGTAGATCGCGAAGTCGATCACCTCGCCGTCACCGGTGCGCAGACGGCGCGCGTAGGCCGCGCACACCGCTGCGGCGGCGGCCTGCCCGGCCATCACGTCGGCGAGCGGGAACGCCGGCAGCAGCGGGGGCCGGTCGTCGTAGCCGGAGACGGCCGCGATCCCGGTCATCGCCTCGGCGAGCGTCCCGAATCCGGCACGGTCGCGATACGGGCCGTGCTGTCCGAACGCCGTCATGCGCAAGATCACCAAGTGCGGCGCGGCGGCCGACAGGCGCTCGGGACCGAGGTTCCAGCGCTCCAGCGTCCCCGGCCGGAAATTCTCGATGAACACGTCGAACTGCGGCAGCCAGCGCAGCAGCAGTTCCTGCGCCTGCGCGCCATGTAAGTCGAGCGCGACGCTCTTCTTGTTCCGGCCGAGCGCTTTCCAATAAAGCCCGACGCCGTTCTTTTGCGCACCGTAGCGCCGCACGTGATCGCCCGATCCCGGCCGTTCGAGCTTGACGACGTCGGCGCCGAAATCCGCGAGCATCGCCGCCGTCGTGGGCGCCGCGATCATCGTCGAGCAGTCGAGCACGCGTACGCCGGCAAGCGGTCCGTTCTGCGCCATCAGCGGTCTTCAATCTCGAACGGAGACATGAATCCTGCCGCGGGCGTCAGACGAACGGATTTAGAATTTGCGCGCCGGTCGGCGCGAAATGCCGGACGTTTCCGGTGACGACGACGAGCCGGTGTGCGATTGCCGTCGCGGCGATGAGCGCGTCGACCGCCGAGACCGGCTCACCCTTCAGACGAGCGCGCCCACTAATTTCGCTCCACGTCTCAGCGACGACACCGTCCACATCCAGGACGCGCCCCGCAAAGCGCGCGCCGAAATCCGCCAGCGCCTGCTCGAGCTTCGCACGCTTTCTGCCGTCCGCCCGAGCGATCTCGATGCCTTGGCGCATCTCACCGAGCGTGAGCACGCTCAGATAGAGGCTTTCCTCGCTGCGCTCGTCGATCCACCTCCGCAGCGCGATGCTCGGCCGCGGCTTGATGAGATCGGATATGACATTCGTATCGAGCAAGAAACCGCTCAGAAATCAACCTCCCGACCGGTATCGGCATGGTCGCGGACATCCATCGGAACGCCACGAAGCGGCGAACGCGCCAGAAACTCCGAAAGAGAGCCGCGCGTTCGCGCGATGAGGCGATCGTAGTCTCGCTCCGAGAGGACGACCGCCGCGCCGCGACCATGGCGGGTGATGCGTTGGGGTCCTTCCTCGAGCGCCCGATTGACGAGCTGACTGAGGTTCGCCTTCGCGTCTTGGAGCTGCCACTCGGTCTTGACGTGCATCGTCTTTCGAAGCCCTCGGGTAGATCTGACCAGTCTAGTCTGATCCTAAGAGAGATGGCGCAGCTTCGTCAAGCACCGCGTGCTAGCTTCGGGCGAGTGCCGCGATCCCGGCCAGGATCAGGATCGAGCCCGCGAAGCGGCGGCGCACGTCACCTTCGGCGAAGAGACGCGCGCCCAGCAGCGCGCCGAAGACGATGCTGATCTCGCGCGCCGGTGCGACGAGGCTGACCGGTGCCGTGACGAGCGCGGAGAGGATGAGGACGTAGGCGAGCGGCGACAGCAACGCGACGCCAAGAACCTCCAGGCGATACGTCCGCCACGTTGGTCCCAGCGCGGCGCGCCGTTCACCGCGCGCGACCAGCGGCGCCATCAGCACCGCCCGCATGCAATAGTGCCCGACCTCGTACACGACCGGCACGATCGCGAGCACGCTCACCGCATGCTTGTCCCAGAGCGTATACGCGGCGATGGTCGCGCCGGTCGCGAGGCCATAGACGAGCGACGCGCGCGCGCGTGCGACGTGCAGGCGCGCGCCGGCCGCGATGAAGATCCCCGCGACGATCGCCGCGATGCCGGCGCCGCCCAAGCCGCCCGGGCGCTCGCCCAGGAACAGCACCGCGGCGAGCGATGCGAGCAGCGGCCCCGTGCCGCGAGCGAGCGGGTACACGAGCGACAGGTCTCCGACGCGATAGCCGCGCTGCAGCAACAAAAAGTATGCCGAGTGGATCACTGCGGTACCGGCGATGAACGCGAAGTCGATTGCCGTCAGCGGCTGTCGCAGCGGCACGACGATCAACCATACCGCGACGAATGGCAGGTAGATCGCCGCCGACGCCGCCGTCGTGAGCCACACGAACGCGACGGTGTCCGCCGCGTGCGCGCGTTTGGCGAGCAGGTTCCACGTCGCGTGCAGCACCGCCGCGGTCAGGACCAGCGCGAGGACCGCGGGCGTCATCGCCCGCGTTCTGAGCCGCGCACGGCGAACGCTCCTGCGCTGTGGGCGGGGCGCTATGCGCTTTTGCCGAACGAGCCGCCCATGCGCCGTTCCACGCTGCTCGCCGGGCTCGCCGCGACGACGGCCGCGCCCTCTATCGCTTCGGCGGCGGCGCGCGGCGACGCCGATCTCATCGTCACGGCCGCGACGATCGACACCGTCGACCCGAGCACGCCGGGCGCGCAGGCGTTCGCGGTGCGCGACGGGCGGTTCGTCTACGTCGGTGCGCGCGAGGGCGTGCACGCGTTTCGCGGACGGCGCACGAAGGTGCTCGATCTCGGCGGCGCCACGGTGCTGCCGGGACTCATCGACGCGCACCTGCATTTTATCGCCGTCGGCTTAGCGCTGCACGAGGTGGATCTCGTGCACGCGACCACCTTCGACGAGGTCGTGCGGCGCACCGTCGCGTTCGCCGCTATGTCGCACGACCCGTGGATCATCGGCGACGGCTGGGACCAGAACCTCTGGCCCGACAAGAACTTTCCGGCGCACGACGCGCTCAGCGCCGCAATCCCCGACCGGCCCGTCGTGCTGCACCGCATCGACGGTCACGCGCTGCTCGCCAACGCGAAGGCGATGGAGCTTGCCGGCGTCGTCGCGACGACGCAAGATCCGCCGGGCGGCCGCGTGGTACGCGATGCGCACGGCGCCGCGAGCGGCGTGTTCATCGACAACGCGCGGACGCTGGTGACGCATGCGATCCCGCCCGCAACGCACGATCAGCTCGTCCGCGCGAGCGAAGCGGCGCTGGCTGAATGCCACCGCTGGGGCCTCACGGCGATCGGCGATCCCGGCAACGGGCAGAACGTCATCGCGGCGTACGAAGAGCTCGCGCGCAACGGGCGCTACACGCTACGCAACCACGTCATGCTGGCGGGCAGCGACCCCGCGCTGGTCGACGCGTACCTCGCGCGCGGTCCGCGGACGCTGGACTTCGGCGGCCGGCTGTCGCTACGCGCCATCAAGCTCTACGTCGACGGCGCGCTCGGCTCGCGCGGCGCCGCGCTGCTCGCGCCGTACAGCGACGACCCGGGCAACACCGGCTTGCTGCGCACGGCGCAGGCCGACGTGCAGCGCCTGTGCGAGCGCGCGCTGAAGGCCGGCTTTCAGGTGTGTACCCACGCGATCGGCGACCGCGGCAACCGCATCGTTCTGGACGCGTACGAGGCCGCGCTGCGCACCGCGACCGTTCGCGACCACCGCTTCCGCATCGAGCACGCGCAGGTGCTCGCACCCGAGGACGTCCCGCGGTTCGCGCGGCTCGGCGTGATCCCGTCGATGCAGTCGACGCACCAGATCAGCGACATGGGTTGGGCGCAGGCGCGCCTCGGTCCGGATCGCGTGCGCGGCGCGTACGCCTGGCGCACGCTGCTCGACACGGGCGTCACGATCGCGAACGGCACGGACGCGCCGGTCGAAGCGGTGAACTCGCTGCGCACGTTCCACGCCGCGATCACGCGGGAGAACGAAGCGAATCAGCCGCCGGGCGGCTGGTATCCGCGGCAGCGCATGACCCGGCGCGAAGCCTTGAAGTCGATGACGATCTGGGCCGCCCGAGCAAACTTCATGGACGACGTCGCAGGCTCGATCTCGCCCGGCAAGTACGCGGACTTCGCCGTGGTCGACCGCGACTGGATGCTCGTCGACCCGGAAGCGATCATGGCGACCCGCGTGCTGGCGACGTACTCGTCCGGCAACCCGGTCTACGAAGCGCCGATCACCCCGAAGACCACCGCGCTGCGCGCACGCGGCCGCCGCATGGGCTCGTGCTGCGGCCCGCACTCGGCCTGATCGTAGCTCACACTGCTCGTTATGGCTGACCCCGCGGCGTACCGCGTCATTCTAGAACCGGACGAGAACACGCTCCGCTGTTTCATCCCGGCGTTCCCCTCGATTTACACATTCGGCGTGGATCGAGATGATGCGCTCTGGATGGCGAAAGACGCCATCCTACTCGAAATCGAGCACGCGGCTGAGAACGGGCTACCGATACCGGAGCCGGATGCGGACTCGCTGATGCTCATCGAGCGCGTTACCATCGAGCCAGCGACGTAATTCTACGTCCTCGTCGCGACGCGCAACTCGGCAAACCGGACGTACCAGTCCAGCGCTTCCGGCTGCATCATCGCGTCGCGGCTTGCCACCTTTTCCGCCGGCATTCCGGCGAGGATGCGGCGCACGGGGACTTCCATCTTCTTGCCGGTGAGCGTGTACGGGATCGCGTCGACGCCGATGATCTCGTCGGGGACGTGGCGCGGGCTGCAGTCGGTGCGCAGCTTCGCGACGATGCGCGCGCGCAGCGCGTCGTCGACGGCCACGCCCGCCGCCGCCGCGCGCACGAACAGCGGCATATAGAACTCGCCGCCCGGCAGCTCCAAGCACACGACGAGGCTATCCGCTACGTCGTCGAGCGCTTCGACGGCGCGGTAGATCTCCGCGGAGCCGATGCGCACGCCGTAGCGATTCAGCGTAGAGTCCGAGCGGCCGTAGATGTAGCAGCCGCCGCGCGCGTTGATCTTGATGAAGTCGCCGTGGCGCCACACGCCCGGGAAGTGCTCGAAGTACGTCTCGCGGTAGCGCTTGTCGCCCGGATCGTTCCAGAACCGCAGCGGCATCGACGGCATGGGGCTCGTCACCACCAGCTCGCCGACCTCGCCGATCACTTCGTCGCCGCGCTCGTTCCACGCGTGCACGTCCATGCCGAGCAGCCGCGCTTGGATCTCGCCCGCGTACACCGGCAGCAGCGGCGTGCCGCCGACGAGGCCCGCGCACAGCTCGGTGCCGCCCGACGGCGACGTCACCCACAGATCGCGTTTCACCGCATCGTAGAACCACGCCGTCGCTTCGGGCGTCACCGGCGAGCCCGTGAGCAGCACGCTGCGCAGCCGCGACACGTCGAAGCGCTCGCGCGGCACGATGCCGGCTTTCTGCATCATTTGCACGAACGTCGGGCTCGCGCCGAACGACGTCGCGCCCGCATCGGCGGCGAGCTGCCATAGCAGCGCCGGCGTCGGGTGCGCGGGATGCCCGTCGTACAGCACGACCGACGAGCCCTGCAGCAGCGCGGACACGAGCGCGTTGAACATCATCCAGCCGGTCGTCGTGTAGAAGAACATGCGCGTGTCGGGGCTCAGGTTCTGCCCGAGCCCGGTGCTCTTGAGATGCTCGAGCAGCGTCCCGACGTGCCCGTGCACGATCGGCTTCGGCAGCCCCGTCGTCCCCGACGAGAACAGTACCCACAGCGGATGATCGTGCTCGACGTACTCGTACGCGAACGCGTCCGGCGCGACGCGCGGATGCTCCATCAGCGCGGACCACGATATCGCATCGCCGGCGGGTGCCTGCGATGCCGCGTCGAGATACGGCAGCCACACCACCCGCTCGACGGTAGGCAGCGCCGCGAGGATCGTGCGGATCTCGCTCGCGCGGTCGAAGTCCTTGCCGCCGAACCGGTAGCCGTCGGCGGCGAAGATCAGCTTCGGCTCGATCTGCGCGAAGCGGTCGATCACCGTGCGCGCGCCGAACTCCGGCGCCGCCGACGACCACACGGCGCCGATCGCCGTCGTCGCGAGCATCGCGATCACCGTCTCGGGGATGTTCGGCATGTACGCGACGACGCGGTCGCCCGGCACCACGCCCAGCGCGCGCAGTTGCGTCGCGAGCACGCGCACCGCGGCGCCGAGCTCGTGCCACGACATCGTGGCCAGCGGGCGCAGCTCCGACGAGTGCACGAGCGCCGCTTCGCCGGGCACCGCGTTCCGCTCGTGGCGCAGCAGGTGCTCCGCGTAGTTCACCCGCGAGCCGCGGAACCACACCGCGCCCGGCATCGCGTCCGAGTCGACGACGCGCTCGTACGGCTGCGTGGAGTGCACGCCGAAGAACGCCCACACCGCGGACCAGAAGCCGTCGAGGTCGCTCACCGACCAGCGCCACAGCTCCTCGTACGTCGCGAACGACAGCCCGCGCTCGGCGGCGAGCCCGCGCATGAACGCCGCGACCGACGTCGTCGCCGCGGCGGCCGGGTCGGGCGTCCAGAGCAGCTCGCCTTCGGTCATGTCCGTGTTCTTTGGGTGGCGGATCGGCGATCACTGCCGGGCGGGACGACCCGGCCGCGAGCCGAAAGGTCGCGCTCGCCGGGCGGCCGTCTTTCGGAGGTGTAGGTGAAGCGCGTCTTACGTTGGGTCGGGTTTCTGCTCGTCATCGTGCTCGCGGTCGCGGCGGCCGGTTACAGCTACGCTGTCGTCGCATCGAATCGCGCGGTCGCCGAACGCGTCGCCGTGTCGCCGCCGGCGCCCGCGCTCGGGCACGGCTCGGTCGAACGCGGCAAGCACATCTTCACCGCCGTGTCGAGCTGCGTCGTGTGCCACGGCGGCGACGCCGCGGGCGGCCCGTTCATCACCGATTCGGCGATGGCGATCCTCAACGCGCCGAACCTCACGCGCGGCAACGGCGGTGTCGGCAAGCAATACAGCGACGCGGACTACGACCGCGCGATCCGCCGCGGCGTGCGCCCCGACGGGACGCGGCTGCTCATCATGCCGTCATGGGACTACGCCGCGTTCAGCGACGACGACGCCGCGTCGGTCATCGCGTACATCCGCAGCCTGCCGCCCGTCGACCGCGCGTTGCCGCGCGTGAAGCTCGGTCCCGTCGGCCGCATCCTGATCACCACCAAAAAACTGCAGTTCGACGCCGCGCGCATCGCCGACGAAGGTGCACCGCCCACGCCGCCGCCACCGATGATGGTCGCCGAGTACGGCAAGTATGTCACCCGCGTCGGCGGCTGCATGGGCTGTCACGGCGCACACCTCTCCGGCGGGCACCTCGCCGGACCGCCCGACGCTCCGCCCGCCTCGAACCTCACGGTGACGGGCATCGGCACGTGGAGCGTCGTGGAGTTCATGCGCACGCTGACCACCGGGCGCAATCCGTCGGGTCACGTGCTGCACCCGTTCATGCCGTGGCGCACGATCAGCCAGATGACCGATACGGAGCTCGAAGCGATCTACGACTACTTGCGGACCGTCCCGCCGCGCGACACCGGCCAGGGCTAGTGCGGGCGGCGCATCTGGTACCAGCTCGGGCGCCGCACGATCGTGCGCTGTTTGCTCTGGATCGCCTTGAACGCCGGATCGAGGGTGAGGCCGTAGAGATCCGCGCTTACGTCGGTGACGTACACCCACTTCCCGTCGACCGTCGCCGGCGCGCGGATGTGGTCGGCCGTGCGCAACACCGGTTTGCCGCTGTTGAGAATGGTGCCGTCGCGCGCGTCGAGCGCCCATAGCGCGCCGCCGAACTGCGCGCCGATGATCGCTTGGCAGCCGCCGCTGCCGTCGGGCGTGCACGGCGTTCCGACGAGCAGCACGCCGCCCGCGGTCACGGTCGGCGACGAGCGCACGACGATATTCGAACCGGTGAACGAGTCGGGACCGAACGCCGTGTGCCACGCGACGGAGAACGCCGTCGCGGCGTTGCAGCCCGTCGGGCGCAGCGCGATGATCCCCGCCGGATCGATGGACCCGCCCGCGTTCGTCGCGACGGTGACGTAGAGCAAGCCGGTCAGCGGAGAAAAGGCAGGGCTGCTCAGATCGACGCCTTCGGACGTGCTGGGCGACGTGCGATAGCGCGCGATCGGCCCGGCGCCGATGTTCGCGGTGTCGTAGACGATCAGCAGACCGTCTTTGCCGTGTGACGCGGCCAGCGTGTCGGTGCACCCGACGGGTTTGAAGAGCACGGGCGTGCCCTCGAAGTCGACGTCGTCCGTGCCGTTGCCGAAGGTGTAGCCCGGATCGTTGGCGGCGAGCAGCGACCCGCCGTCCGGCGACAGCTTGATGAGGTGATCGCCGTAGCCGGCGTTCTCCGCCGTCGTTTGCACGAACGGCGGCTGCGGCCCCGTGGCCCCTTGGCCGGTGTCGGTGTTCCCGACGCCCGCGTACACGGCGCCGCCGTCGTCGACCGACACGCCGCCCCAGCCCCACACGCCGCCGCCGCTGAAGTTGCCGCCTCGACCGTATGCGGTGTAGAAGATCGTCGCCGGCCCCGACATGTCGGCGGGCGCCGTCGCGACGCGCCCGCGCCACGACGAGTAGTCGCACGTCGACGACGTGCCGGCGTATACGAGCCCGTTCGCGAGCGTCACGGCGGTGTGGACGGCGTCGATCTGGCCCGGCAGAACGCCGGACACGACGTCGACATGACCGACGCGCGATCCGGTGACGGCGTCGAGCCGCACGATGGCGGCCGATGAAGGCCCGTTGATCGACGCGTTTTTGTTGTCCGAGACATACAGCGTGCGCGAAGCCGGGTCGTACGCCGCCGTCCCGCCGATCCCCAACTGGAACGAGCCGCCCGAGTAGCACTGGAACTGCGCGACGTCGAGCGCGTTGGACCACGCTTGCGAGCCGGTGAGCGCGTCGAAGGCGTACACCACGCCGAGCGCACCGCCCACGAACAGCAGGCCCGCGTGGCTGCCGACGTTCGTCGCGAGGATCGGCTGCGATTGAACGTTGTAGTCGCCGCCGTAGCCGAGCTGCTGCCACGCCAGGTGCAGACCGCTCAGCGCGGACGGGGTGAGCGCGGTCGACGACGGGTTGAAACCGTCGCGATGGTTGTCGAATCCGTACGTCGTCCAGTCGACGAACGCCGCCGGGCCGCCGGCTTGCGGCGACAGCGTCGCAGGCGTGACGCTGCCGGACGACACGCCGCTCGCCGTCGCGCCGAACGTCGCGCTGCCGATCGCCGCGCCGCTGTACGACACCGTGAGGTTCGCCGCATCGGACGGTGCGGCGATGACCGTCTTGCTGATCGACGTCGCGCCGGAGGTGTCGCTGTCGGTGAGCGTGATGGGGGATGCGAACGGGTCGCCGACGATCGCCGCACCCGCCGCGTCGTACGCGGTCACGGTCAGCGGTATCGTGGCCGCCGTCCCCTGCGGCGGCGCCGGCGTGCCGAGCGCGAGCACGATCCGCGCGACCACGCCGTTCAGCGTGAGCGAGATCGGATTGCTGGTTCCGGCAGAAAGATTCGCCGACGTCGTGCCCTGCGACAAGATCGGACCTTGTCCGTCTGGTTGCCCGTAGAGCTGCACGACGATCGTGGCCGCACCGGCCGCCGCTTGCGCGTGCACGGTGCACGAGCGTCCGGACGCGCCGTCCGTGCAGTTCGGCGAGCCGCTCGTGACGTTGGCGACGACCGGCGTGCCGCCGTTCACCGTCAGCCGCACCGACTGCGTGAGCGTCGAGACGTACGCCGGCCGGCGCCGGAACGCGGACGTCGCGCGCGGCACGAGGATCGTGAAGTCGACGGACGCGGGGCCGGTGGCCGGGGTCGGCGTCACGACCGGCGGCGGCACGCGGACGGCCGCGCCCCCACCACCGCCGCCGCCGCAACCGCACAGCAATGCGAGCGCGGCAAGCGCCGGCGCGAACGCGCGTACCGCACCGCGAAGCCGCACACCAGACGACGTGTCGTCTCGCGTAGCCGTCACCTGATCTCCCGTCCCACGAGCAGGCGTTACCCGGTTTTCGAGCAGCGCTCCCTCTCGATTCTGAGAGTTATCTCGCGATCCTAACGCTCAGCCTGCCTGCGCAAGTGCGCTCTGCGCGGCCGCGAGGCGCGCGATCGGCACGCGATACGGCGAGCAGCTCACGTAGTCGAGCGCGAGCTCGTCGCAGAACGCCACGCTGTTCGGCTCGCCGCCGTGCTCGCCGCAGATGCCGATCTTCAGGTTCGCCCGCGCACGGCGGCCCTGCTCGACGGCCATGCGCATCAAGCCGCCGACGCCCACGCGGTCGAGCACCTGGAACGGATCGTCCTTGAGGATCTTCTTCTCCAGGTACGCCGGGATGAAGCTCGCCTCGGCGTCGTCGCGCGAGTAGCCGTACGTCGTCTGCGTGAGATCGTTCGTGCCGAAGCTGAAGAACTGCGCGACCGTCGCGAGCTCGCCGGCGACCACGCACGCGCGCGGCAGCTCGATCATCGTGCCGATGCGGTACGCCACGTCGCAGCCGTGCGCGGCGATCACCTCGTCGGCAACCGCCTTCGCTGCATCGTGCGTGACGCGCATCTCCTCGATCGTGCCGACGCCGGGGATCATCACGTCGGGACGCACGTCCACGCCGCGCGCGCGCAGGTCGCACGCCGCTTCGAAGATCGCGCGCACCTGCATCGCGTAGATCTCCGGATAGAGAATCCCCAGCCGGCAGACGCGCAGGCCGAGCATCGGGTTCTGCTCGTGCAGCGCGCGCACGCGGCCGAGGATGCGGCACTTCTCGACGTACTCCGGATCGCTCTCGCCCTTGGTGAGCCGCAGCTCCGTCGTCTCGACGAGCAGCGTTTCGAGCGACGGCAAGAACTCGTGCAGCGGCGGGTCCAGCAGGCGGATCGTCACCGGATAGCCGGCCATCGCCTCGAGAATACCGGCGAAATCGTTCTTCTGGAACGGCAGCAGCTGCGCGAGCGCATCGGCGCGCGCTTGCGGCGTGTCGCTGATGATCATGCGCTGCACGACCGGCAGCCGGTCCTGCTGCATGAACATGTGCTCGGTGCGGCACAGGCCGATGCCGGTCGCACCCAGCTCGCGCGCCTTGCGCGCGTCGTCGGGCGTGTCCGCGTTCGCCCACACTTCGAGCCGCTTCGCGTCGTCGGCCCAGCCGAGGAACTCCGCCAGCCAGTCCGGCAATTTCGACGGCGGCGGGATCAGCGCGAGCTTGCCGATCACTACGTTGCCGGTGGTGCCGTCGATCGTGATCCAGTCGTCTTCCTTGAGCAGTTGGCCGTCGATCGTCGCGGTGCGGTTGCGGCGGTCGATCACCATCGCGTCGAAGCCGGCGACGCACGGGCGCCCCATCCCGCGCGCGACGACGGCGGCGTGCGACGTGGCGCCGCCGCGCGACGTGAGGATGCCCTTCGCGGCGATCATCCCGTGCACGTCGTCGGGCGCGGTCTCGATCCGCACGAGGATCACGTCGTCGCCCGCGTTGCCGCGCTCTGCGGCCTTGTCGGCGTCGAACACGATCTGGCCCGTCGCCGCGCCGGGCGAGGCGTTGAGGCCCTTGCCCGCGATCTTGAACTTCTCGTGCGGGTCGATGCGCGCGTGGAATAGCTGGTCGAGCGACGCTGCGTCGACGCGCCGCACCGCTTCTTGCTTGGTGATGAGACCTTCGTGCGCGAGGTCGAGTGCGATGCGAACGGCCGCCTCCGCACTGCGTTTCGCACTGCGCGTCTGCAGCATGTAGAGCGTGCCGCGCTCGACGGTGAACTCGAGGTCCTGCATGTCGCGGTAGTGCGTCTCGAGCTGGTGCGCGATCGCGACGAACTGCGCGTACACATCGGGCTGCGACGTCTGCAAGTCGGAGATCTTCATCGGCGTGCGGATGCCGGCGACGACGTCCTCGCCCTGCGCGTTGCGCAGATATTCGCCGAACAGCAGCTTCTCGCCCGTGTTGGGATCGCGGGTGAACGCGACGCCTGTTCCGGAGTCGTCGCCCATGTTGCCGAACACCATCGTGCACACGCTGCACGCGGTGCCCCAGTCGTCGGGGATCTTGTTGAACTTGCGGTAGTCCACCGCGCGCTTGGAGTGCCAGGAGTCGAACACCGCGCCGATCGCGAGCTCGAGCTGCTCGTACACGTCCTGCGGGAACGGTTTGCCGGTGTGGTCGCGCACGATCTCGCGGAACTGCGCGATGACTTCCTTCCAGCGGTCCGCGGTCAGCTCGGGATCGGTCGCGACGCGGGCTTTCTGCTTCGCCTCGTCGACGACGTGCTCGAACTCGTCCTTCGGGATGTCGAGCACGACGGTGCCGAACATCTGCATGAAGCGCCGGTACGCGTCGTACGCGAACCGGTCGTTGCCGGTGAGCTTCGCAAGCCCGACGACGGTGTCGTCGTTGAGCCCGAGGTTGAGGATGGTGTCCATCATGCCGGGCATCGAGACGCGCGCGCCGCTGCGCACGGACACGAGCAGCGGGTTCGCGGGCTTGCCGAAGCCCTTGGCGGTCCGGCGCTCGAGCTCGCGCATCGCGGCGCGAATCTCGGCCGACAGCCCGTCCGGTAGGCGGCGTCCCGCTTCATAGAAGGCGAGGCAGACCTCGGTCGTGAGCGTGAAGCCTGGCGGCACGGGCAGCTTGGCGCGCGTCATCTCGGCGAGCCCGGCGCCCTTGCCGCCGAGGAGGTCTTTCATCTCGCCGGACCCGTCTTCGAAGAACCAGAGGCGCTTGCCCGTCAGAGGCTGGTCGGCTTCCTGGACGGGCGAGCGTGGAAAATCATTATAGCGCCGCGTCCGGACGGCGGAAACTTTCTCCATCTGGTCCATGTCGCTCTAGATTCCCACGGCCCCTGCGTTTCAAGCGGGCGCTCCGCGTCGCAGGCGGTCTCTGCGAGGCAGACCACACCTCAGCGGGCGTCGTGGAAGATCAAACCGAGCGTGACCCGCTCGCCTGTCCGAACCTCGCCGACGCCGTGGCGGAACGTCGTCCGGAAGTAGCCGCGCGCGCCGCGCGCCGGCCGGACCGAGTTCGGAAACACCACGGCATCACCTAGTCGTAGCGGGACGACGTGCGCGAGGCTCTGCTTGCGCGGTCGCTGCTCGACCAGCACGAACTCGCCGCCGGCGAAATCAAGTCCCGGCTCGCTGAGCAGCACGGTGGCTTGCAGCGGAAACGCGACGTCGCCGTAGACGTCTTGGTGCAGTGCGTTGTGATCGCCCGCGCGATAGCGCAGCATCAGCGGCGTCGGCCGCTGCTGGCCGTTCGAATGGCAGTGCGCGAGGAACTCCGCGAGCGTCGCGGGATAGCGCACGCCGTCGCCGAGCGCTTCAGCCCACGCGTTCGCGACCGGCGCGAGCCGTGCGTAGAGATCTTCGCGCAAGCGCTCGACCAGCGACGGCAACGGGTAGCGGAAGTAGCGGTACACCCCGCGCCCGTACCCGTGCCTTTCCATCACGACGGTGTTACGGAAGGCGTCGTCGTCATCGAACCGCGCGCGCAGCTCGGCGCATTGCACCGCATCGAGCAGCGACGGCAGCGCGGCGTACCCTCGTTCGTCCAGATCATCCCTCACGTCACCGCATGACCGGGGACGGGCGTGCGGGGTTTGCACGCCGTGTTGCCGTCGCATCCGCGCTTGAGGACGGGGAATGGCGAGAGGCTACCTTCCGAAGCGGTCGACTCTGAAGCCCGCGGTGAATGACGATCCGTTCGGAGCGGTCTCATTGATTGATCTCGATGCCGAGCCCCCCACCGGGATCGAAGCGTTGTTCCAGCCCGCCGCATATGCGCCTTGGTTCCCGTTTCCGTAGTCGCTGATCGGCCACGTTTGGACCGTAACGCTGCCGTCGGCGTTCACGACTTGAGTCATGAGTTGGCCAGAATACATCTGGCCGTCGTCGGGCACGCCATATGTGAGATCGAAGTTCGAACCGCTCCCGTTGGAGTTATTGTTCGCTGAACCGTTTGCTCGCATTACCGGTGTTCGTGTTGATCTGTTGGTTCGTGCCGCAGTTGGCGCAGGTTATGCCGCCGTCGGGATTGGCGGGGATGACCCGGTTGATCGCATAACTTGGCGCGGTCGAAAAAAGAACCGCCAGGCAAACTGAAAGAGAGGCGGCCGCAAGAGGGCCACCGATTGTGATGACTTTCATGTCTTCTTCCCGGCTACTGTCCCTTGGCGTATCTGTGGTAGGTGCCCGTATCGACTCTCGCCGAGGACGAGAACGTCCGCGTCGTGCCGTTATAGGTCACTTCATAGCCGTTGACAGTGCGCTTTACCGTAGCGCCGGGAGGGAAGGCCATGTGGTTATTACCTTCGCTGACGATGAGATTCTGTGCGCTCTCGATCTCGGCGCCGTGTGCGACCACGGCAGGCAGCCGCGCCTCGTGCTGCACGGTACGAGCCGGTTGAACGCTGGTGCCGTGCGTGTTCGCACCGCAGGCCGCTAGGACAACGACGGCAACGGCCGCCACTGTGACCAATTTCATATGAACCCTCACCCCAAGGAATACCCCGCAAACGCAAATGCGTCGCTTGGGTCTTCAAAAAGACTTCCCTATGGCCAGTTTATGCCCTTCTCCCTCTAGCACGAAATAATGAGCGATGGCGGCCGGTCGGGATACGCCGGACAATTGCTGTCAGGGGACACGTATCGAAACGGGCGATCCTAGTCAGACCGCAGGATACCGAAGTTCTCGAACGCGTTCGCGCGCTCCGAGACCCAGAAACGTCGACGTGCAAGAATTCCGGCGATAAAACTCACCGGAACAACATCGACGTCGTGGTGGCCTCAATTCGTGCACAGTCCGAGCATGCCAGGCAGTTGGCACAGCGCTGCGATACAACAGCGGCGTGTATCAGCCGCCTGAGGTCATTCTTGAGCTTTTCGACGAGTACCGGCGCGCCGCCGGGCTTCCAAAGCTTTCACGCGACGATCAATTGTACTTACTTGCACGGACAGTCGCTCCAGAAGAGCCACCGACGCCCGATCCTGCACGGGTGATTCGCTTTCCGGCGGAGCGTCGCGTCCGGTCGCCAAAAACCACGGACTGACACCGAGCACGTGCGACAGCTTCAGACCAACCAAGAAGCTCGCGCTTTTCGTCTGCCCCGACTCCATCTGGCGGATCGCGCCTTCCGTCACGCCCACCGCGTGCGCGAGCGAACTCGGCGTGAGATGCCGGCGCGTGCGCAACGTACGAAGGCGATCGCCGAAAGAGTCCGCCACGCCGGAAGTATACTAGCGCGTTTTCGGAGTGTGGTATTGCGTGCTGCGCGTAAGTATGCTACCGGATCAACAGATGCGTTCTCTTCGCACGTCCGCGTGCCGGCCGAGTCCTTCCACACCGGGACCGGGTGCACGTCACGGACGACGAAGCGGCGCATCACCCCCGTCGTCGGCCGTTCCTGCGAGCCCGCGCGAGCGGTGCTCGCCTACACCCCGGGGGCGGTCGGCGACGCTCGCGATCAGAGATCGCGCGTGCGAAACGACATGATGCCCGCGACGAGCATGATGACGACCCATCCGAACGCCCACGCGAGAATCGGGACGGGCGGCGGCGACGTCACCGCGAACGGGTTCACGCCGCCGCCGTTCGAGGTCGCGTTCACGGTGACCGTGGCGAACACGGCGGGCTGCAGCGAGTAGACCGCGCCGCGCCAGAACGCGTCGGTCGGAAACACCAGCGCGACGACGGTCCCGGCATCGGCGAGGCGCTGATTTCCCAGCGCGAGCCCGATCGACTCGATGATCCCGCCGATCCACGCCAATCCGAACAGCAACGCGGCGACGATCCCCGCGGCGAGCGCTGGTAGCCGCGTCGCGAGCGCGACGGCGGCGGTCGTGACGATCCCCGCGAGGCAGCAGAGGTATGCGAGCGCGCCGAGCGGCTGCGGCGGAGCGTAGCCGGTCATGATCTGCACGACGAGCAGCTCGACGCCGCCGGCCACCGCGACGTAGATCGCGAGCGCGACGAGCGTGCCCAACCACCGCCCGAGCGCGACGTCCGCGCGGCGCACCGGGCGTGCGAGCACGGCGAGGATCTCGCCGTTCGCGATGCTCTCGGCCATCGCGGGCGCGCCGACGAGCGCCGCGCCGAGTGCGAGCACGAACGAGAACAGAAACGCGAGCAGGATGACGATCCCGGCCGCGGTCGCGCGCACGCCGGGTTCGGCGATCGGCGCGCCGTCGACGACCGCGGTCGCGAGCCGGTGCAAACCCCACGCGGTGAACGCGACGATCGCGAGCGTGAGCAGCGCGACGGCGGCGACGAGCCGGCGCCGCGCGAGCTCGCGCAGCGTCAGCCCGGCGAACAGCAGCACCGTCATTCGTGCCGCACCAGCGCGAGGAAGCGGTCCTCGAGCGTCGTCTGCTTCGGTTCGACCGCGTGGATGCGCACGCCGTCGGCGACCAGCCGCGCGACGAGCCCGGGGATCTCGGCGTGCGCGACGTCGTAGTCGCGCCAGCCGTCGTCCGAGCGCACACGCACGCCGCGCGTTTGGCCGGTCAGCGCGTCGACCGTGCCTTGCGCGATCACGCGCCCGCGGTCGACCACGCACACGCGGTCGCACACGCGCTCGACCTCGCCGAGCAAATGCGAGTTGAGGAACACCGTCGTGTCGCGCGCGCGCAAGCGCTCGATGAGCGCGCGCACGTCGCTGCGCCCGACGGGATCGAGCGCGGACGTCGGCTCGTCCAGGAACACGATCTCCGGTTCGCCCAGCAGCGCCACGGCGAGCCCGAGCCGCTGCTGCATGCCCTTGGAGAACGTGCCGACGCGGTCGCCGGCGCGCTCGCTCAAACCGACTTCGAGCAGCACCAGGTCGACCGCGCGCGCGGCGTCGTTCAGCCGCAGCAGCCGCGCGTGAAACGCCAGCACCTCGCGCGCCGCGAGCCAATCCGGATAGCGGAACAGCTCGGGCAGATAGCCGATCCGCGCGCGCGTCGCGCGGTCGCCGACCGGTTTCCCCAGCACCTCCGCGGCACCGCCGGTGGGGCGCACCAGCCCGACCAGCATCTTCACCGCGGTCGACTTCCCCGCGCCATTCGGTCCGAGAAAGCCCAAGCACTCGCCGCGCGCGACGCGCAGCGTCAGATCTTGCAGCGCGTCGATGCGACCGTAGCGCTTCGCGAGCGCGTGCGCGACGATCGCGTCGGGCACTACTTGAGCGAGTTGGCCAGCGCGAGGACCGTGCTTTGCGGCAGCGTTCCGCCGACCGCGTAGAGCTTGCCGTCCTTCGTCCACACGATCACCGAACCGATCCCCGTCTCGTCGCCGATCGCGAGGCCTTGCACGCCGTCGACGTCGATCTTCGTCGCGGTCTGCTTGTCGAAGCGGACCGGGATCGGCAGCGTCTGCGTCGGGTCGCCGATCGCTTTGATCTGCGTGACGAGGTGCGGCGGCACGCCGGGCTGCGCCGCGAACCACTCGGCGAGCGTTTGCAGCGATGCGCCGCTTGACGTCACCGTCGGCACCGGCGCCTGCACGATCGCGAGGAACGATCCGCGCCGCGCGCCGTGCTCGTCGCGGTGCGTGCGCGGCGGCGCGCCGTACGTCACCAGCGTGACGGGCAGCAGCGTCGCCGTGTACGTCGCGCCGTTCAGACCGGCGGGCAGCGCGTGCAGCGCGACCTTGTGCTCGCGCGCCCACGCCGTCGCCTTCACCTGCTCGAACGTGAACGACGTGCGCGCGCGCTGGGTCACCTGGTAGTGCGGGGCGGTGCCGACCGACGCCGGAACCGTCGCGGGCAGGCGCAGCGCGTAGCCGGCGTCCTGCGCGGCTTCGCCGGCCGACGCGACCTCGTCGAGCCCGGGGCTGCGGGTGCCGCGCACGGTCCCGAACGCTTCGAGCGGGGGGAACGACTGCAGCGCCCGCGCGTCGGCGGGCGTGACCGAGATCGCCCGGACGTGCGTGGGCTGAAAAACGGACAGCGGATCGGCCGTCGCGGCGGTCGGCGGCGGCGCGACCGCCGCGGCAATGGTGAGCGCCGCGGCGAGCGCGAGCGGGACGGTCGGTAGAAGCTTCATCATTTAACTTTGTATCACAGAGAGATGGGTCCGGCAAGATCACCACGTACGAAGGGCCCGATGGTCTTTTCCGGTTCTCTTCGTACGGTTGTCGCGCTCGGATTGTTCCTCGCGTTTGGTGTGGCCGCATCCGCGCAGGAGGCCGGCCGGCCCCGGGCCGACGCGTCGCCCGCGCCGAGCCCGTCCCCCGGCGCGTCGCCCAGCCCGGGGCCGGCCCTGCACTGGCGCAGCATCGGGCCGACGGTCTCGGGTGGGCGCGTCGCGACCGTCGCCGGGACGGACCTCGATCCCGCGCTCTTCTATGCGGGCGCGGCCGGCGGCGGGGTGTGGAAGTCGACCAACGGCGGCAGCGACTGGCGGCCGGTGTTCGACAAGGCGGGCACGCAGTCGATCGGTGCGCTCGCGATCTCGGCGCGCGACAAGAACGACGTGTGGGTAGGCACCGGCGAGCCGTGGCCGCGCAACGACGTGATCCCGGGCGACGGGATCTACCACTCCACCGACGGCGCCAAGACCTGGGCGCATCTGGGGCTCGGGCAGACCTCGCAGATCGCGCGCGTGCTGCTCGACCCGCGCGACGCCAAGCGCGTCGTGGTCGCGGCGCTCGGCGATCCGTTTCGCGACAGCGCCGAGCGCGGCGTGTTTCGCACCACCGACGGCGGCAAGACGTGGACCAAGACGCTGTACGCCGGCCCGGCGGTCGGCGCGTCGGACCTCGCGATGGATCCGAAGAACCCCGACGTGCTGTATGCGGGGATGTGGCGCTTCCGCCGCTCCGCGTGGAACCTGACCAGCGGCGGCGCGGACGACGGCATCTACAAGTCCACCGACGGCGGCGTCACCTGGAAGCGCGTCGCGGGCAACGGCTTACCGGCCGGCACCACAGGCCGCATCGCGCTCGCGATCGCGCCGAGCGATTCCAAACGCATCTACGCGCTGGTCGAGTCCGTCGACGGTTTGCTGTGGCGTTCCGACGACGCGGGTGCGACCTGGAAGCTGACGTCGAGCAACACGCTCATCAACGAGCGGCCGTTCTACTACTCGCGCATCGTCGTCGACCCGCACGACGCGGACCATCTCTTCTCCGTCTCCGTGAAGCTCGCCGAGAGCACGACCGGCGGCAAGACGTGGCATCTCAGCGGCAAGGGTCTACACGGCGATCACCACGACCTGTGGATCGCCGCGAACGGCCGCACGATCGTCGAAGCGAACGACGGCGGCGTCGGGTTCTCGCACGACAACGGCGCGACGTGGGAGTGGCGCAACCTGCTGCCGATCGCGCAGTTCTACCACGTCGCGTACGATTTGCAGACCCCGTACCACGTGTGCGGCGGCCTGCAAGACAACGGCGCGTGGTGCGTGCCCGTGCGCACGGGCGACGACCGCGGCATCTTACAGCACGACTGGTACAAGGTGCAGGGCGGCGACGGCACCTGGGTGGTGCCGAACCCGCGCGATCCGCAGACGATCTGGTCGGCCGCCGGCGGCGGCGACAACGCGGGCGAGGTCGCGCGCTTCGACCGGCGCACCGCGTCGCAGGTCGACGTGTCGCCGTACCTACGCGACCAGAACGTCGTCGCGCCGACGCGGCTCGCGTACCGCTTCAACTGGGAGACGCCGATCGCGTTCGACCCGTTCGACCCACGCGCCGTGTACGTCGGCGGCAACGCCGTGTTCCGCTCGACCGACGACGGGATGCACTGGAAGGCGATCAGCCCCGACCTCACCCGCAATGTGAAGGAACGGCAGACGCTCTCGGGCGGCCCGCTCACGCTCGACGTCACCGGCGCGGAGACGTTCGACACGATCCTCGCGATCGCGCCGTCGGCGGTCGCGCCGAAAACGATCTGGATTGCGACCGACGACGGCGTCGTGCAGCTCACGCGCGACGGCGGCGCGCACTGGCGCAACGTCTCGATCCCCGGCGTCGACGCCGACGGCCGCATCCCGAACATCGAGCCGTCGCACCGCAGCGCCGGCACGGCGTATGCCGTCGTCGACCGCCATTACGTGGGCGACCGCGCGCCGTACGTGTACGTGACGCGTGATTTCGGCGCGACGTGGCGAGCGCTCGCGAACGGCCTGCCGCAGAGCGAGGTGCATGTCGTGCGCGAAGACCCGCGCAACCCGCGGCTGCTCTACGCGGGCACGGGCAAAGGCGTGTGGTGGAGCGACGACGCGGGCGCGTCGTGGCAGCCGTTCCCCGCGCCGCTGCCGCCGGTCGAGGTGCGCGATCTCGCCGTGCAGCCGGTGTCGGGCGACCTGATCGCCGCGACGCACGGCCGCGGCATGTACGTGTTCGACGACCTCACCGCGCTGCGCGACCGCGCGAGCGCACCGAGCGCGAACGCGCGCCTGTTCGCGCCGCGCGCTGCATTGCCGCTACAGCGCTACACGCCCACGGTCAATACGCGCGCCGGCGGCGAGGACGCCGCGCCGGCGACGTTCACGTTTTGGCAGGCTGCGCCCGCGAAGACGACGCCGTCGCTGCAGATCGTCGACGCGCGCGGCAGGATCGTGCGCCGCATCGAAGGCACGCACGACGACGATGGCGAGGATGTGCCCAACGTCAGCAACGTCGCGGGCTACAACCGCGTCGACTGGAGTTTGGACGAGGACCCGCCCGTGCCGTGGCGGCGCGCCGCGCCGTGGAACCGCGGCCTCGACAACGGCGCGTCCGTGCTCAGCGGAACGTACACCGTGCGCCTGCTGCGCGACGGCAAGACCTACGCGCAAAAGCTGGTCGTGCAGCGGAACCGCATCGTTGCGTCGGCACAGGACGAGCTGCGCGGTTATCGGCTCCAAACCGCGATGGTCGCCGAGCTGTCGGCGATCGACGACGCGCTCAACGGGCTCGACAACGTGCGCGTGCAGCTGCCCGACCGCATCGCCGCGATCAAGGATGCGGCGCTCGCGGACCGCGCGCGCGCCGTGCTGACGGAGGCCAAACGCATCGAAGGCACCATCAGCTCGCAGCCGGTCAACGACCAGGACAACGACTTCCTCGAAGACCTGCTGCGCGAGCGCGTGCTCTCGCTGAACGGCTACTTGTCGCCGGGAGCACCCACCGCCGCGCAGGTCGGCGAGAGCACGGCGCTACAGCGCGAAGGCGCGACCGCGCTGGCAAGCTACCGCGCCTTCATCGACCGGCAGGTGCGCCCGCTCAACGACGCGCTGCGCGCCGCGGGCCTCAGCGTCATCGACCTCAACGCGCTGCCGCCGAAGACGAAGCCCGATCCGAACGCCGACGAGCACGCGCGGCGCGGCGAAGCGCACGGATGAACGCCGTACGTCAGCCGGCGATGATTCCGCGCCGCAAGCACTCGCGCAGCAGCGCGGACCGGTCGGCCACCTCGAACGCCGTTAGGATCCGCGACACCGTGTTGCGGATCGTCTGCTTGGAGCGGCCGCGCGCGTCGGCGATCTCCGCGGTCGATTTCCCTTCGCACATCATCTCGAGTACCGTGCGCTCGACGTGTGACAGCTCCGCGACGACCGGGTCCTTGAGCAGCGGGTTGTGGCGGCGCGCGCGCTCGCGCAGCGGCGAGTGGTCCGACATCTTGCGCAGCGTGCGGTCGACGTAATCCAGCAGATACGTCTGCCCGGTGATCTCGCCGATGCGCAACGCGGCGAGGAGCGCGCGGCGCTCGTAGCCCACGCGCTTGAACACCTGGAACGCATGGCGGTAGTGATGATGCGCTTGTTGGCGGTCGCCGGCGGCGTCGGCGACCACCGCGTCGACGAACGAACGCGCCGCCGTCAAGCGCGGATCGTTCGCGAGCGCGGTCGCTGCCGAAGGTGATTCCAGCGCGTCGTAGCGTTTGATCAGCGTGCGCGCGCCCACGACGTCGCCGCAGTACGCAATCTCTTCGGCGACCGACAGCGGGATCAGCTGATGGTCACCTTGCAGCGTCGTCACGTCGAGCGTATCGAGCTCGCGGCGCATCCGCCGCACGATGTCGCCGTGCGCGAACCGCTCGCCGGCGTTGCGCAGGATCGCGGCGCGACGGCATTGCGCGAGCAGGCGCAGGACCGACGATCCTGCCAGTTCTTCCGCGTCTCCGGCGAGGCGCAACGCCTCGCTGGTGCGGCCGTCGATCTCGTACACCATCGAGCTGTAGACGCCGACCCAGAACTGCGGTGCGACGAGCCCGCTCGCGCTCCAGTCGAACTGGCCGGAGCGGTGCTCGGCGAAGATCCACGTTGGCCGGTCGAGCCGCTCCGCAGCGAGCATCGACAGCGCGAAGATACCCTGGGCTTCCAGAAAGCGGTCGTAGTGGCGGCAGCCGTCGAGCCGGCGGATCGCACCGCTGAAGCTGTCCGTCGCCGTCGCGTAGTCGGAGCGGGCGATCGCGATCCAGCCGCGGTGCTCGAGCGCGCGCGCATGGACGATGTCGGCATCGGACGAAACAAGATCGAGCGCACGCTCCGCGTCCTCGAGCTGGCGCAGACAATAATAGCCCAGCGCGATGCTGAGCGCGATCTCCGAGCGGATCGTCGGGTGCGCATCGGGCGAAGCGCGATACGCCGCTTCGAGGATCGCGATCCCATGGCGATAGTCGCCGCGCCGAACGTACGCCGTGCCGAGCAGCATGCGCGCCGTGAGCGAGGCGTCGAGCGTACCGTGCGCGACGAAGACGTCGCTGACGACCTTGATGGCGTCGTCGGGACGCTGGATGCGCAGCAGCGCGCGCGCGCGCAGCAGCGCGAGCTGCGAGACCATGTCGACGTCGTGCGGGCGAACGCGCTCGCACAGCGCGAGGCAGCCTTCGAAGTCGCCTGAGAACCACGCGCGCATCGCTTCGGAAAATGTCGCACGGCCTACGGGCCGTACTTCACGAGCTCGTTCGGAAATCACATCACACCCAAATCACATGGAAGGCGGGCCGAAGACCCGCCCTCCCGCGTCTCCGCGACAAGCTTCGCCATCGCGGCCCGCATTCCGTCGCTACGTCGGCCCGCCTGCGCCGATGACGTCGTAGTGCGTGGGCGGAGGAGCAGGTGTGGGCGTCGGGGCCGGTGCCGCTGCCGAGACGGCGCCGGCCGCCGTGGTGGACGGCGCGCGCAGCGGGCTGCCGGAGTTGACGGCGGCGCCCAGCGACAGGAGCGCCAAGACTATGACGAGGACGAGGTTCACGAGTACACCCTGCTCTTTCGACAAGTAAAGTCGACCGGTACACATACCGGCCACCGTTCAAGGATCGGTACGAACGTACCGATTCTACAGGGCTACCCGGGCAGGGTTTTGACGATCTCGAAGAGCCGGTGCATCTCGGTGAGCTCGAAGATGCGGCGAACCGAGGGAGTGGCCGCCACCAGCGTGATCTTGCACTGGGGCAAGCGGCGGCGCAAACGCACCAGCGCGCTGAGGAAGGCGCTGTCCAAGTAGCGGACGGCCGACAGGTCGATCACTGCGTCGCCGCGGCCGTCGATGGCCGTGAGCTTGGCCTCGACGTCGCTTTCCTTCCAAATATCAAGCTCGCCGCTGAATGAAACGACGTGCGGACGCTGCACCTGGACCTCGCTGTTGGACGCGCGAAGCCGCGGCGGCAATACCCGTCGCGCACATCGGCTTCGTGAGCGTAGCAGACAGGCTCACGCCCAGGTAGGGACTTTAGTCGTAGGCGGTCAGCTCGGTGCCCAAGCCGCTCAACGCCGCGGCGATCGCGCCGTAGCCCGCCCCCGCCACGACCGCGCGCTTCGCGCCGGTGCGCACCGCGCCGATCGCGGCCCGCATCTTCGGGATCATCCCCTCGGTGAAGGTCCCGTCGGCGAGGTATGCCTCCGCCTCCGCAATGGTCAGCCGGGAGATGACCGAGTCGGGATCGGCCGGGTCGCGGCGGACGCCCGCGACGTTGGTGATGACGACGTAGGCGTCGGCCTGGAGCGCGCCGGCGATCGCGCCTGCCGCGGTGTCGGCGTTGCAGTTGAGCGCGCCGCCGTGCGCGATGTCGATCGCCAGCGGCGCGACGACGACCACGAAGCCGGCCTCGAGCAGCGCGCGCGCCGGCGCCGGATCGACGCCCGCGATCTCGCCGACGTAGCCGAGGTCGATCCCGTTGACGGCGCCCGCCCGGCGCGCGCCCAGCAGGCCGCCGTCCTGGCCGGAGATGCCGACGGCCCGGGTGCGGCGCGCGGCGAGCGCGCGCACCAGCGCCTTGTTCACGGTGCCGCACAGCACGTACTCGACCACGTCGCGCGTCTCGCGGCCCGTCACGCGCAGGCCCTGGACGCGCACCTCGTCGATCGCCTTCGCGTCGAGCTCGGCGTCGATCTGCGGGCCGCCGCCGTGGACGAGCACGATCCGGTCGCCGCGCGCGGCGAGCGCCGCCACCTCGTCGAGCGTCGGGTCCTCGCTGCCCTCGGCGGCCATCGCGTTCCCGCCGTACTTCAGCACGATCACCATTCGCAGACGCCCCTCGCTCGTCGAGGCACCGCCCTCCTCCCGCGTGAACGAGGTCTCGGTGCCGATCGAGTCGCTTCGTACCCCCGACGCCGCTTTTGCCGACGTCCCCGACTACGCGTACGCGCCGCGCTACGCCGAGGACCTGCCCGGTTTCGACGGCCTGCGCATGGCCTACGTCGACGACGGTCCGCCGGGCGCGGACCGCGTGTTCTTGTGCCTGCACGGCGATCCGACGTGGGGATTTCTCTACCGCAAGATGCTGCCGGTCTTTCGCGCGAGCGGCGCGCGTGTGCTGGCGCCGGATTTCTTCGGCTTCGGGCGCTCCGACAAACCGGTCGACGATGCGGCGTACACGTTTGATTTTCATCGTGATTCGCTGCTGCGGCTGATCGAGCGGCTCGAGCTGCGCGGGATCACGCTGGTGTGTCAGGACTGGGGCGGCGCGCTCGGCATGACGCTGCCGCTCGACATGCCGCAGCGCTTCACGCGGCTGATCGCGATGAACACGCTGTTGGCGACGGCGGACTTTCCTATCGGCGCCGCGTGGCTTGCATGGCGCGATTACAGCAACGCGCATCCGGATCTCGACGTCGGGCTGCTGATGAAGCGCACGTGTCCGATGCTGTCGGCGGCGGAGATCGCGGCGTACGACGCGCCGTTTCCGGATGCGCGCTACAAAGCCGGCGTGCGCGCGTTTCCGAACCGCGTGCCCATCGCGCCCGAGATGGACGGGGTCGAGATCTCACGCCGTGCGCGCACGTGGTGGCAAACGGGGTGGACCGGTGCGACGTTCATCGCGGCCGGCGGCAACGATCCCGTGCTCGGCCTGGCGGCGATGCAGCGGCTGCGGACGTTCGTGCGCGGTGCGCCGGCGCCGGTGGAATATGCCGGGGCGGGGCATTTCATCCAGGAATGGGGCGATGTCGTGGCGCGCGATGCGCTGCGTGCGTTCGGCGGGCGATAGGCTGGGGTGACGTTCGGCGGACGATCGGTGAGGTGACGTTCGTCATGTCCGGCGGGTGATCGAGCGCAGTTGTCCGCACGGCGCGTGACGCGCATCATCGGGGCATGATCACGCACAATCCCGCCAGCTCGCTTCGACGCCTCGTTGCCGCCTCGATCGCGAGCGCGGTCGCGGCCGCAATCCTGCTGTTCGGCGCGGTCGCCGCACGCGCGGACGATCTCGTACGCGTCCCGGTCGCCGCCGGTTCGCTGGTCGGGACGTTCTTCGCGCCGGGTGACGGCAAACGCCATCCCGCGATCGTCGTGCTCGGCGGAAGCGAAGGCGGCTTGCACGACGAGCAGGCGCACTTACTGGCCGAGCACGGGTATGCAACGCTCGCGCTCGCGTACTTCGGCGTCGATCCGCTGCCGCAGAAGCTGCGTGCTATCCCCGTCGAGACGGTGTCGCGCGGGATCGACTGGCTCGTCGCGCGGTCCGAGGTCGACCGCGCGCGCATCGGCCTCCTCGGCACGTCGAAAGGCGGCGAGCTCGCGCTGCTCGCTGCGTCGCGCGAGCCGCGCATCCGCGCGACGGTCGCGATGGTGCCGAGCGCGTACGTGTGGTTCGACCTCGCGTTCGACGGCAGCCCCGAGACGTCGTCGTGGAGCGCCGGCGGCGCGCCGGTGGCGTACATTCCGTCCGATCCGGCTGCCGACGCGGCGGTCGGACGCGCGTTCGGAACCGGCGGCGAGGTGTCGTTCCGCGATACGTTCACGGCGTCGTATGCCGCGGCACCCGCCGCGGTGCGCGAGCGCGCGACGATCCCGGTCGAAAAGATCGGCGGCCCGGTGCTGTGCATCGCGGGCGGCGACGACCGCGAATGGGACAGCGCTGGCGCATGCGCGATCGTGCACGACCGCCGCCACGCCGCCGGCCGCGACGCAAAGGACGAAGCTGTCGTCGAACCCGGCGCCGGTCACGGGATGGTTTTCTCCGGGAAGCCGACGCCGCGCGCGTATCCTGCCGGACCCGCGACCATCGTGCTGGGCGGATCGCCGGAGGCGAACGGCCGCGGCGGCGCCGACGCACGCGACCACGTGATCGCGTTCTTCAACCGCACGCTGGGCGGACGGTAGCGCGGGCGAAAGCGGTGGCATGATGCCGTCGCCCACCGAGTTCCACGCGTCCATCGCCGACGTGACAACGAGCAGCATCAGAACATGGACGGCATGGTGCAAGATGCCGACTTCAATGCCGGCGTCATCGTACGCTTTCTGCACGAAAACGGCATAGACGCAAGCATCGACGAATCAACCGGCTTCGCAGCACGCTCCACCGCCTCGAGTCCGGCAAACCCGTAGACAAACACATCATGCCGGCGCTCGCTGCTGCCCTCGACGTACCGCTTTGCTAACTCGTGTGCGGTGGAGCATAGCTGTAGCGAACGAGCGTGCGTGCTACCCAGCCGCCTTCGGCGCGCGTTCGGCTATCCGTCAGCAGTCGCGCATTACGCCTGGTAAACTAGGGACATGACGATCAAGAGAATGGACCATGTCAGCGTCGTCGTCGACGACCTTCCAGCCGCCGTTGCCTTCTTCACCACCCTCGGCATGGCGCTCGAAGGCGCGATGCCGGTCGAGGGGCCCTGGGTGGACCGCGTCAACGGGCTCGAAGGCGTCCAGGTCGACATCACGATGATGCGGACCCCAGATGGGCACGGGCGGCTTGAGCTGACGAAGTTTCGCAATCCAAAACTGGTCGAGATCGAACCGGCGATCGCACCGCCGAACACGCGGGGCCTCCGCAGCCTCATGTTTACCGTCGAAAACGTCGACGACACCGTCGCTCGCCTGCGCGCCAACGGCGCCGAACTCATCGGCGAGGTGGCCCAGTACGAGGACAAGTACCGGCTCTGCTACATGCGAGGCCCGGCGGGCATCATCGTCGCGCTGGCGGAGGAACTATCCTGACACGTTCACCGCCGCCCGGGAGATCAGCCTGTGCGGGAAACTCCCACAGGGCGGGCTTTGCCTAGAAAAGGGCCGTTGCCCAAAAAATCCGGGGCCTGCCCATAAAGTCCCGAGGCCGGGCGCCGAACCTTGAAAACACAATGGCCCGAAAGGCTTGCTCCCCTTGACCCCGGTTAGCGCGTGGTGCTACCACGCGACGAAAGGCGAGCGGGGTGGCAGGCCCGTAAAAACGTGCGGAAACCTTCGGAATCGTGCGGGAACCTTCGGGAAAAGCACGCGCGCTTTAGAAGGGTTGACGCCCGTCACCGCGGCATAGTGCCTCGGTAATCACCTTGACGCCGGTTTCAGTCTCGTGGTAGCGTCCCCGGTTTCAGTACCGGCCGATACCTCCGGGATGGACCGATAAAAAGCCCGACCGCGATGGGATCGCGACCGGACTTTCTAGGCGGAGAGGGTGGGATTCGAACCCACGGGGGGCGCGGCTAGGCTAACCCCCGGCGATTTTAAAGAACGCTCCAATAGACCACTCTGGCACCTCTCCACGAACGGGGCGAGCCGCCCAAACGCATACGAAGCGAGTACGGCGGGTCGCGGGCTCCAAACAACCGACAGACGACGGCCCTCGCTTGCTCCGCTACAACCGGAGCGTTCGGCGAGATCGCCGATCCACCGGCGCCCGAGGATTGCAGTCCTCGGGCGTTGGTACTTGTCCCGGTACTGTCACACCGGGGCGACTTCCTGCGACAAAACCCTTACCGAATCCAGCGACTTACGCACGCTCGTTCGCAAAGCGCGCGCGCTTTGAACCCGGTTTCGGAAGCGCACTTCGGAAGCGCGCTTCGCAGAGAACGGCTGGCACGGTGGTCCACCGATCACTACGCCGCCCAAAACTCGGGCTCGACGCCTAACTCGTACATGGACTGAACGAGGCAGCAGAGGTTGTGCGCGAGCACCTTGCACAGGACTTCGTTCACCTGCGCCCGGTACGTCTTTGAGCGGATCGCGGAACCGAACTTGCTCTTAATCATGTGGAACGTCGTCTCGACGTTGGACCGCTTGTGATAGTGCTTCGCGAACTCCGCGCTGTTGTGCGTGAAGAAATGGAACGCGCGAGCCCAAACCTCTTTGCCTCGCCCCTTGTACGGCGACGTGCCCTTCGCGTTCCGCTTGAACGGGATGAACGGGACGCCGCCGACTGCTTCGACTTGCGCGAGGATGCGCGCGGCACTATACGCCTTGTCGGCGGAGAGGCGTTGCACGTTGAAACGCTGCGCGGAGCGTTCGAGCAGCGGGCGAAGCTCTTGCCCGTCGTGCGCGTGACCCGGCGTGACCTCGACGCTTGTCACGACGTTCGTCGTCGTGCCGATCATAACGTGCGCCTTGAGCCACGTCGTCTCGTTCATTTCGCGGCCGTACTTTGCGCTGTACCAACGGCGGTAGACCGAGGTGGAGAAGCCGGAGGAATCGACCGCGAAGTCCGTCTCCACGGCCTTGAGCGGCGCGGCGCTCTCCTCGATCATGGCTTTCAGAATTGGCGTGAGGTCCGGGTTTTCGAGCGCGTTGAAAATGCTGTTGTAGTGCGGCGCGCGGTCGATATAGCGGCGCTCGGCATAGTCGTTCATATCGCACGACGCGCGACGGCCCGACGTGCCGCCGTAGACCTTCATAACCGCGCAGAACACGGAGTCCGAGAGCGGCAGACGCGGGCGACCGCGACCCTGCGGCGGATTGTCGATGGCCGTGCAGAGGTCGTGCAGTAGCTCGGCCACGCGATTCTTCTCATTCGTCTGCGCGGCGTTGTACGCGGGCCATTCCTGGCGGTAGGTGACCTTCAACGTCTCAGTCACGGTCGCGCCGTCCTGGGCGGTCGATTCGCGCTTGACCGTAAACTCGACGGCAAAGACGTGCTTACACGGTGCGCGCCTCGTCTCGTAGTCCGGGCACGAACAGTCCGGCGCGCTCGGGTTCACGACGTAGGAGCCGGACCCGCCCTGCGACGGCACGATCCAAAGCGCGCCGTTCTGCTTGAGCTTCTTGGTGGCCGCAATCTCTAGGCCGCGCTGCTCTCGTCCGTCCATCGTTTCGTTCCTTTTCGGCTATTACTAATAATAGTATAGCAATCGGGAAGCGCGGTGTCAATATAATCCTCATACCTTGACTGTATATGAGTATTAGTGATAGCCTGGCGGTATGGCGAAGGTGAAGCTGCCCGGCTATCGGTGCGACCGATGCGGGCACGAATGGCTCGCGCGAGACGTAGGGCGAGCGAAGGGCGAGGACCCTCGGGTCTGCCCCAAGTGCAAAAGCCCGTATTGGAACACGCCCCGGCGCGAGGCGAAATAGGGTCGGTCGGTCCGATTACCGCATTAGGCGTCCTTTTCGGAGAGGGTGGTCCCCGGTAACGATGCAAAGGGTTCGAGCCGTTCCCGGCGAGGAGGCGACCCCGATGGACCCGCTCCAAATGAACGAAGGCGTCACGCTGATCCACGTCGCGGACGGCGGAACGGTTGTGGTCGAGCGCGCGGACGGCGACGTGGCGAACGCTGCGAAGAAAACGCTTATGGCGTTCGTTTTTCTGCCCGACGTTTTCAAGCCGCGCGAGGATCGCGTCCGCTGTACGACGTGCGGGACGATCTTCGGCAAGAGCGCATACCTGGACGACCTGGACCGCGCGATAGACTACAACGTCAAGCGCGGTGTCATTCGCGCGACGTTCAACTAGCCAAGCAGGCTTTTATGGGCAGGCGCGCGGGTTTTTGGGCAGACCGGCTTTAATAGGCAAAGCCCACAGGGCGCTTGCATAATTATGCAAATTATGTATAATTATGCGAGTCATGGTGACTTTGCCGGCGGCGGCTCGCTTGCGTGGGCGGAATGTTCTCTCCGTTACCGATCTTGGGGCGGACGAGCTTGCTAGCCTTCTCTCGCTTGCTCTGACGCTCAAGGCTCGCGGCCGTGAGCAGATGAGCCTGCTGCGCGGTAAGACGCTCGTCATGCTGTTCGAGCAGCCGTCGCTTCGGACGCGCGTCTCCTTCGAGACCGGGATGACGCAGCTCGGCGGGCATGCCATCGCCGTAAACGGCAGCGATGTCGGGATCGGGTCGCGTGAGACGCCCGAGGATGCCGCGCGCGTGCTCTCGCGCTACGGTGATGCGATCGTCTACCGCACGCACGCGCACGCGCCGCTCATGCGGTTCGCAAGTTCCGCGACCGTGCCGACAATCAACGCGCTTTCCGAGGCAGCGCATCCGTGTCAAGCCTTTGCCGACCTGCTGACGATTCGCGAGCGGTTCGGCACGTTGCAGGGCCTGCGACTCGCATTCGTCGGTGATGCGCGCAACAACGTTGCCGTGTCGCTTGCCGAGGCCGCGGCGATGTCGGGCATGTCGATCACGTTTGCCGCGCCGCCGACGCACCGGCCGCCGGATGCGTTTCTCTCGCGGCTCGTCAAGCTCGGCGCCGAGCACGGTGTTACCGCGCGCGCGTTTACTTCGCCGGTGCGGGCCGTGCGTGACGTCGACGTCGTATATACCGACGTCTGGACCTCCATGGGTGACGAGCAGTTCGTCGAGCGCAATCTCGCCGCGCTACGGCCGTATCAAGTCAACGGCGAGATGCTCGGCAACGCTGCGAAGCATGTGCTGTTCATGCATTGTTTGCCGGCGCACCGCGGCGAAGAGGTCACGTCCGAGGTGATCGACGGGCCGCGCAGCATTGTGTTCGACCAAGCCGAGAACCGGCTCCATGCGCAGAAGGCGCTGCTCCTCGCACTCCTCACCGATCTCCGCGGGCTCACCGACTGATGCCCTTCGACAAGCTCAGGATGACATGAACGAGACGCTTCAAACGCCATGAACGATACGACGATTCACCAACAACCCAAGACCAAACGCCAGCGCGCGATCCTCTCGCTCATCGCCGCACGGCCGATCCATTCGCAGGACGAGCTCGCCGCGCTGCTGGAGCAGCAGGGCTACGAGGTCACGCAGGCGACCGTCTCGCGCGATATCAAAGAGCTGGGATTGCTCAAGGTCGCGCTCAAAGGCGGGCACGGCGGCGCGTTCAAGTACATCGAGCCGACCGTGGGGCCCGCATTCACCTCGCGGTTGCACCGCGTCGTGTCCGAGGTCGTCATCCAGGTTCGGTCCAGCGTGAACCAGATCGTCCTGCGTACGCATCCCGGCACGGCGATGATGCTCGCCGCGGCGCTCGACGGCGCCGACTGGCCGGAGATCCTCGGTACGATCGGGGGCGACGACACCGTGCTTGTGATCGTCGAGTCGCCTGAGAAGACACCGATGATCAAACAGCGTTTCGAAGACATGCGCCCGGCGGACGGTGGTTGAGCTCGTGAAGATCGTACTGGCTTATTCCGGCGGGTTGGATACGTCGGTGCTGCTCAAACAGTTCGTCGATGCCGGGCATCAGGTCGTCGCGATGACGGCGAATCTCGGCGAGTCCGACATGGTCGCCGGTGACGGTTCGCAGGACGCGCTCGATGCCGTTCGGCAGAAGGCGCTCAAGTTGGGCGCGGTCGATGCGGTGTTGATCGATGCGCGAGAACGGTTCATCAGCGACTATGCGTATCCGGCGCTCGCGGCGAACGCGCTGTATCAAGGCGTGTATCCGCTCAGCGCAGCGCTGTCGCGGCCGTTGATCGCCGATTTGCTCGTCGAGACCGCGGCCGAGTACGGCGCCGATGCGGTCGCGCACGGGTGCACCGGCAAGGGCAACGATCAGGTTCGCATCGAGGTCGGGGTGCGTGCGAAAGCGCCGCATCTCAAGACGCTTGCGCCGCTGCGCGACAAGCCGCTCTCGCGGCCCGATGCCATTGCGTACGCGCAAGCGCACGGCGTGCCGATCGCGCATACCGCGGCGAAGCCGTACTCGGTTGACGCAAACCTGTGGGGGCGGTCGATCGAGGCCGGCGTGCTGGAGAATCCTTGGAATGCGCCGCCCGATGATGCCTATGCGTGGTCCGTTGCGCCCGAGCTTGCGCCGGCGAGCGGGACCGAGGTGGTGATCTCGTTCAAGCTTGGGTGGCCCACCCTTCGACAAGCTCAGCCGCAGCTGACACCACGTCAGGGTGACATTGATGGCGCCGAGATGGTGTTCGAGTTGAACAAGATCGCGGGGGCGAACGCCGTCGGGCGGATCGATATGATCGAGGATCGCGTCGTTGGCTTGAAGTCGCGTGAGGTCTACGAGTGCCCCGGAAGTGTCACGCTGATCGAGGCGCACAAGGCGCTCGAGCGGCTCGTGCTCACGCGGGACGAGCTGCGGCTCAAGGCCGCGCTCGATCAGAAGTATGCCGAGCTCATCTACGACGCGCAGTGGTCGGCGCCGCTGCGGCTCGCGCTCGATGCCTTCAACGCGAAGCTCGCGGAGCGCATGACGGGCGACGTGCGCGTGAAGCTCGTTCGCGGGCGTGCCGTCGTCACCGGGTCGCGCTCGCCGTTCGCGCTGTACGACGAGTCGCTGGCGACCTACGGGGCCGGCGACACCTTCCGGCACGATGCGGCCGGCGGGTTCATCCAGATCCACGGGCTGCCCGTCGCTGCCGGCGCGGCGAAAGCGGCCGAGGCGGCGGAGCGCGCGACTCCGCAAATCGCATGAACGACTTGACGAACCCGACTCAAACGATGTATGACTGTTCCCCTGTGAGCATTTCGTTGCGCCGACCGCCTACCGACGCGCCCGTACGATTCGTACCGGGCTTCGTCTCCTTGCGGTAGGCGAAGCGATGGAACGAACGACGGGCGCGCCGGACACGGCGCGCTTTTTCTTTGTACGACCGGCCGGCGCGAACGATGCGGCAGCGCTGGCGCGGCTGCGCGCCGCGAGCCTCGCCGAACAGGGCTATCTCATGGAAGCGGATGTCGCGGCGTTCGTCGAGCGCGCGACCGCCGATACCGCGCGGTTGTTCCGCGAGGAGCGGCTCGTCGCATGGCTGGCGTGCGCGGGCGATGTCGTCGTCGGCTCGGCGTGCGCGGTGTATTTCGACCGGTTGCCGTATCCCGACGGCACGCTCCATGCCGAGCTGTCCGGCGTCTACGTCGAGCCGGCGTACCGTGGTGTGGGTCATGCGTCGCGGCTCGTTGCGGCCGTCGTCGAGACGGTGCGCACGTCGGGAGTTCGGCGGACGTTTCTGCGGCCGTCGCCCGGCGCGCGGTCGCTGTACACGCGGCTGGGCTTCGTCGACGACGCCACCGGCGTGATGAGTTTGAGCGCGTGACGATGCCGCACACGAACAGCGATCATGCAGAGGCGAAGGGTCTGCAGTGGGGCGGTCGGTTCGCGTCCGCGCCCGACGCCGCACTGCTCGCGTTCGGTTCGTCGCTCGCCGACGATCTCGTGCTCGCGCCGTTCGACGTGCGCTGCTCGCGCGCGCACGTCACCGCGCTCGAATCGGGTGGGATCCTCGCAGCGGCCGACGCGGCCGCGTTGCGCGGCGCGCTCGATCGCGTTGCGGACGAGATCGACGACGGTTCGTTCGCCGCGTGGGCGACCGCGCAGGCGTTCGAAGACGTGCACGGCGCGATCGACGCGCGCGTGCGCGAGCACGCCGGTCCGGCCGGTGAACGGCTGCACGCCGGGCGCTCGCGCAACGACCAAGTCGCCACGACGCTGCTGCTGTACGCGTGCGACCGCGCACGTCGCGGTGCGCAGCTCGCGCTGGACATCGCGGCGCTGATCGAACAGCAGGCCGCCGCAGCGCTGGAACGGCGCACGCTGCTCGCCTCGACCACGCATTGGCAGCCCGCGCAGCCGGTGCTGCTCGCGTTCTGGCTCGACGCCGCGGCGCAAGCGTTCGTGCGCGCGGCGGAACGGTTCGCGCGCGTCGCAAGCGACGCGGCGCGGTTCTGTCCGCTGGGCAGCGCGGCGCTCGCGGGCTCGTCGCTTCCGCTCGACCGCGACGCCGCCGCGCGCGAGCTCGGGTTCGGCGCGCCGGCGCGCAACGCGCTCGACGCCGTTGGCGACCGCGACATCGTGCTCGATCTGCTGCACGCCGCCGTGCGCGCGGCGGTTGCGGCGTCGCGTCCGAGCGAGGAGCTTGTAATCTGGGCGACGCCGGCGTTCGGCTACGTGCGGCTCGACGATGCGGCCTCGACCGGTTCGAGCCTCATGCCGCAGAAGCGCAACCCCGACCCGTTCGAGCTCGTGCGCGCGGCCGGTGCGCGCGCGATCGGGGTGTATGCGGGCGCGCTCGCGTCCACCAACGGGATCGCGCTGTCGTACCACCGCGATCTGCAGGAAACCAAGGCACAGTCGATCGCCGGAACGGAAGCCGCGTTGGCCGCGCTCGACGCTTTTCACCGCGCGTTCGCGCACGTGCACTTCAACGACGAGGCCATCAGCGCGCGCGCGGCGGACGGGTACACGGTCGCGACCGATCTCGCCGATGCGGTGATCCGCGCGGGCGCGACGGCGCGCGAGGCGCACCGCGCCGTCGGCGAGCGGGTTCTGCTCGCGGACGAGCGGGGGCGCCCGCTCGATCGTGCCGATGCGGAAGCGCTCGGCGTCCCCGATGCGCCGGTCGACGCGCTCGGCTCCGTGATGGGGAAGCGGACCGCGGGCTCGACGCACCCCGACGCGGTCGCGACGTCGATCGCTGCAACGCGCGCCGCGGTTGCGGCGTTGTCGGAGTCGTTATCATGATCACCGCGCACGTCGTCGGCGCGAGCGGGTACGCCGCCGCCGAGCTCATCCGCCTCATCGACCGGCATCCTTCCGTGGCGCTGGGCGTTCTGGAGAGCCGCTCGCAGCCGGGCATGCCGGTCGCGGACGTGTTCCCGTGGCTGCCGCACGTGCACGTCGAGCTCGAACCCAGCGGCAGCGCGCTGGCGCGCGTCCGCGAGGACGATGTCGTGTTCCTCGCGGGCGGCCACGACCTCGCACGCGAGCAGGCCCCCGCGTTTCTCGCCAAGGGCGCGCGCGTGATCGACCTCTCCGACGCGTTCCGCCTGCACGCCAACGCCGGCGAAGCGGTCTACGGGTTCCCGGAGCTGTACCGCGAGCAGATCGCGAACGCGCGGCTGATCGCGAACCCCGGCTGCTACGTCACCGCGTCGCTGCTCGCGCTCGTCCCCCTCGCACCGCTCGCCGACCGCATCACGCACGTCGTGGTCGACGCGAAGAGCGGTATCACCGGTGCGGGGCGGACGCCCTCGGTGCCGTCGCTGTTCGCGGAAGTCGACGGCGACGTGCGCGCATATGGGCTCGCCGGACACCGGCACGGCGCCGAGATCGTGCAAGAAGCGCGCGGAGCGGGCATCGCCGCGCCGATCGTGTTCTCACCGCACGTCGTGCCGCTGCGGCGCGGCATCCTCTCCGACGTCTACCTGATCCCGCGCACGCCGATCTCGCGCGACGAAGTGCTCGCGCTGTATGCGCGCTTCTATGCGGCGAACCCGTTCGTCACGGTGTTCCGCGACCTGCGCGCACCGCATCTGCCCGCGCTCGAAGGCACGAACGACGCGCATCTCGCGGTCGCGGAGCGCGATGGCGTCATACAGGTGCTGTCCGCGATCGACAACCTCGGCAAAGGCGCCGCGGGCCAGGCGATTCAGAACATGAACCTCGCACTCGGACTCCCGGAGGAATACGGTCTCCATGCCCGCACAACGGTCGGCTGACGTGAACGAAAAGGTCGCTGGCGACGTCAACGTCGCCGACAGTGTCACCCTGAGCTTGTCGAAGGGTGAGCGTGCCCGTAACGGAGAGCCCGTGCGGCTGATCCAACTTCGCGGCGGCCTCGGCGCCGTCCCCGGCGTGCTGATGGCGGGCGTGCACGCGGGTATCAAGAAGCGCAAAAGCGACCTTGCGCTGATTTCGCTACCGGGGCCGCACGTCTGCGCGGAAGTGATCACCACGAACGAGATCAAAGCGGCGCCGCTGCTCGCGACGAGCGCACATCTGGACGCCGATGGCGACCAGATCGCGGCGATCGTGTGTAACGCGGGTTGCGCGAACGCCTGCACCGGCGAGCGCGGACTGCGCGACGCCGAGAACACCGCGCGCCATACGGCGACGCTACTGGGGGTGAGAGCGACGCAGGTCGTCGTCGCGTCGACCGGAGTGATCGGCGTGACGCTGCCGATGGACCGGCTCGCGAAGGGCCTCGACCGCGCGCACAAGCAACTCTCCGAAGGCCCGGAGGCGTCGTACGCGGCGGCCGAGGCGATCATGACGACCGATCACGTGCCCAAGCTCGCAGCGTATGCGTGGCACGAGAACGGCGAGCGCCGCGTGATCGGCGGGATCGCGAAAGGCTCGGGGATGATCGCTCCCAACATGGCGACGATGCTCGCGTTCCTAGTGACCGACGCGGCGGTGTCGCGCGCGTCGCTGACCGAAGCGCTGCGCGAAGCCGCGGACGGTACGTTCAACATGATCTCCGTCGACGGCGACATGTCGACCAACGACGCGGTCTATTGCTGCGCGAAGCCGGGCGCTGCGGACGCGACGCCGGGCCTGTGCGCGGCACTGACCGCGGTATGCCGCGATCTCGCGGTCGGCATGGTGAAGGACGGCGAAGGCGCGACCAAGACGCTGACATTCACCGTGAGCGGCGCGCGCGACACGCAGCAGGCGCGCACGATCGCGCGCGCGGTGATCAACTCGAGCCTCGTGAAAACGGCGCTGTACGGCGAGGATCCGAATTGGGGGCGCATGGTCGCCGCCGCCGGGTCCGTCGGCGCAGGGATGGATCCCGATACGTGGTCGCTGTATCTGGGCGGGCACACGTGGGTGGAACGCGGCGCGATCGAAGCGATGAGCGAAGCAGAAGCGCACCATGTCCTCGAAGAGCACAATGTGGAAGTGCTCCTAGATCTCGGAATCGGCGAAGCGACGGCGACCGCCTGGGGCTGCGACCTCACGGGCGACTACGTCCGCATCAACGCCCACTATCGGACGTAGCCGATGGACTTAACGTGCGTTGCGTCGGCAGTACCGTCAGTCCTTCATTGCACAGCCAACACCACTGAAGGTTGGTTTACACAACCTGTAGCTACGGTCATCACAGGTGGTCTTGCCGTTTGCGCGGCAGCCATTGCATATGTGGGTGTTAGCAAACAAGCGAGCTCGACATTGTCAAGCGCTACGACTGCTGCTGACGCGAGTATCAAGAAAACGGAGATTGAAAGTCGACTCGCGCTAGAACGCGACCAGGTTGCGCTAGAGGAAAAGAACGCCACGATACGTCGGCAGCTTTCATCATTTGTGAATACTGCTTTGGGTTCGACGATACACATCATGGCTGTAGGAAAGCCAAGGTCTGCTGAAAACCACCTTCCGTTCTTGCAGCGAATTGTCGATCGTCTCAATGACCTTCAAACTGCTTCGGCGCTCGGTTCGACTGAGCTTTCGAAAGCGCTGATGCAGTCAATGTACTTTGAAGCCGCGATCATACTCTACCGTGACATGTGGGCAGCCGATGAACCTACCGAGGCTATGCTTGACGACGTCCGAATCATGGCGCTCTCTGTAATAAGAAGCCTGGAGTTGTTAGCCGAAATTCTGGGCGTCGAGGAATCAAAAGAGATGCTACGGAGGTTCCGCGAGGAGAACGCCGACCTCATAGCCCGGGTTGAGGCAGCGGAAGTACGAGATGCTTAGTGGCGAAATGTGTTTAATTGGGTCGTACTCAATTTCATCATTGGAAAGTAATTGATGATTCAGGTTTCGCGCGGGGCTCGGCTCGTGACGCAGCACCCGCATCTCATGGCGAACTACGGGCGGCTCGCAATCAACATCGTGCGCGGCGAAGGCTGCTGGCTATTCGATGAGTCCGGGAATGCCTATCTCGATCTCGTT
>DASZBS010000114.1:0-145289 GCA_035943995.1 Candidatus Elarobacter sp.
AGCGGGGCAAGCCGAAGCTCGTCCAGACCGCACACATGGTGAATCGCGAGATTCGGCTGCATAAATCCCGGCGAGCCTTCCGATCCCGCAACCGCAAGTCCTTGGCTGCCGTCACCACACCATGCCGCCGTGCGCGAGATAGTCGTGGACTGCCTCCAGAGCGTCGTGCTGGTGCTTGCGTATCTTCATGCCCAACAGGATTTCGGCGTGGTCGGCGGCGGCCTGGAGATCCTCCGCGACCGCACCTTTGCGCCGTGACACGATGGCCAGCAGCAGAGTCGACACCAGCCCGTTCGGCCCGCACGATACCTCGTAGGTGAGAAACGCTTCGCGCAGCGTTCGTTCTGGTTCGGTTCGCGCAGCTCGCGTCCAGTCGATGCCGAACTCCGCGAACTTCGCCGGAGCTGCGAACGGTACGACGTTCTTCATGCTACCGCTGCCCCGTGATCCACGCGACGAACAGCATGCCGCACAGGAAGGCGAAGTACCAGTCGAAGAACCGGCCGGCTCCGCGCGCGGCCTTCACCTCCTGACGAAACCGGTGCATGGACGGGCCGAACCGGTAGCGGTAGTCGGCCTCCTCCACCCAGTCGTCCCAGAAGAGACGCACGGCGAGCCAGATCACGCGCAGGAACCGAGGCGCGTCGGCGTACGGGCTACGGCGCATCGGAATCACGGTTGAAGGAGAGCATGCGGTAGTGGTTTGCCGCGACGGTCTCGAGGTAGAAGCCGGCCTGCCGCAGCAACGCGACGTCCCGCCGGAACGATCGCACCGAGACGCCGAAGCGGCGCCGGTAGTCCGCGATGGTCACCGACTCGCGACGGGCGAATAGTGCGGTGAGCCAGACGACGCGGACGATGTGGAAGGCCACGCCGCCGCGGTTGGTGTGCGGGCTCGCGCCACCACGGCGCGGCCGGGTTTTCGACGCGAGCGCGTCGAATCGTGAGTGTGTCATTCGGTGGGTAACTTCCATCGGGTGACAGACTCGGTCGGTGTTGATAGCACCGGCCGGGTCGCTATATTATGCGCGCGTTTGCGCGTAGCAAGATTATAGCATTCAAAGGGCTGAGAAGCAAGTGGATGTTATTGAATCTATTTGATTCTACAGATTCACACGCGACGTCGCCTGCGCCTTATCTCACCGTACATTGCCTTCGTAGATGGCCTTAGCCCGCTGATTCCACTTTCGCAGGTTCGCGTGGTACCTCTTGACTTTTTCGGATGCTGCAATCTCCGTGTTCTCTTTGATACCTCGTTTCTTACACTCCTTTTCACGAGTTAATCCGTCCACACGCTCATAAAGGTCGGGAGTCGCGGTTTCGACCAACACGCTCGGCATTTCCAAGTATTCGCGTAGCGAGATCGCGGCTAACGGGTGTATCTTTTTATTGATCGCGAAATCGCACAGAGACCGATATCGGTCGCCGACAAGAAAGCAATTTAGGATTGATACAGCAGGATCTCTGCCGAGAGCATAGAGCACGGAGTTGCCCTGATATGGAATAACCACGTATCGCCGTATTGAACTCGCCGGAATCGACCCGTTGTAGCAAATGTTGCCGAAGTGTTCGCGACACGTTCCAGTCATTGACTGGAAGATCAAGGGATCGATCTCCCTCGTGAGGTCTTCAATTCGCTCAATGGATGCGAGGCGCCGCGGTATCTCCTCACCAAGTGCTCTCGCATCCGAAAATACTTGAACGATGAAGTCTTCGTCGGGATAGAACAGTGTCGGGTCCAACGAAATCTCGTCGACCTCGAACAATGCCATGTCTGAAACCTCATCACCTGCACCTTGGCCATAATATAGGCCGTAGACGTCCGACAGATAGACCATCCCTGGTCGGGTCGGAGCCGCATCCCAATTCGTGCTCTCTTTGAATTCGTTCCATGGCAGAAGTCCGCGGTCAAGGATGTCGTCGACACACTTCGCGTCGGTTCCATGAAAAATCACGACGACGCCCTCCCGTCGGCGAGCGGGATCATAGACACCTTGACCGATAGAGGAGATACTAAGCCGAACTTCGAGCTCACTATCCACATCTTGCCGACCCGCTCGCGCTCACCGATCTACGTCGGATTAAGGGGCGGCGTGTCTTGAGGAGATGCTGTTTTCGCGGCGTTCGCAAAAACGTCGTCAATGTTTGGTCGTTTGCGAGAAGCGAACCAATTGCGGTCGAGTAGCGACCAAAACGGCATCGGATTCAATGCGTAGTAGAGTTCTGCCGTTTTGCTTTCATCATACCACGAGAACATGTCCTTTGAGTAGTAGAGCCCGAAAGCGTCCCTACGCCGATCCCGCCATATTTTGATGGCTTGCATCACGATATATCCCGCGGAAAACGCGATTATCAAGAAGCCGGCGATTGCGGAGAAATTTACGCGCTCTTGGACGTGTGTTGCGGCGGCACCCATCGGCACGGCCGCGGCGACAAGCAGTGCTCCGGCGGCGAACAGAGCACGAGCGCTAAGACGCGCGCGGTAGCGCATCCCCTTTTGAAGGCTTTCCTGCTCAATGTCGATAGAAGAGCCGATATCGGTCCACGTATCCGGCGTTGCGCCATCCTCGGCGAAGCGGAAGCTCCACCAACTTAGTGCGATACCGCCAAGCGGAAGAAGCGCGGCCAACCAATCATATAAATCTTTCGATTGCAATATCATGTTCTGACCCACGATGGTGCGGCCGCCGTAAGCGGCCCGGCATGTGCTCGATTGACTTCAGTGCGAGTGCCAACGCGTTGGCACTTTGGTGGTGGCGCGAGCGCCCCAGGTGACCGCGGTAACACATGTGGCTCCGAGAGGGTTCGAGGACAAGCCGTGGTTCGCGGCGAGCACGCAGCCCCACGGCCCCTTCCTCGGTACGGCGATCTTCCGTCTTAGGGTCATAGACCATGCCTAACGCACTCGCACGACGTTTGCACAGTGAATTCACAATCAGACATGTGCGCGATCGCCCGCGCTGCGATATTCGGACGGCGGCGCCGAGACACGGATCTGCGTCTGCCCTCAGGTCGATGATGTAGTCGCGCGAATCGCCAAGGTACACTTGCCGCAGCACGGTGCCTGAGAGGCGTCGTTTCCCTTCTCCTGATAGCCTACCGCGTCATCGGCGATCGCGGCGAACGTCACCGAGTGCGGGCGGACGCACAGCGTCACCGGCTCGAGCTGTTTAGCATCAGATCATCGCGCACGCGCCAGCGCGAGATCTTGCGCGACGTTTTCTAGTACTGAAGAATTGTTTCCAACGCTCCGCGTGCGTTCTCTGTTAATTGAGACCGTGCAATTCCGACGTTCACGTCCCACAATCGCGCCAACTGCGTTTGGAGGTTTAGTACTCTCGACGGAAGGACCGGGGCCGGTCCGTCCATGATCAATGGCCCATCGGTCTCGGTTAGGACCCGTGACCTCGGGAACGAACGAATGCGTGACAACCCGGCCTCGTTCGCAAACATCGCGCTGTTAATCGAAAAATAGCAGCCAAGATCGACGGCCCTGCGCGTCTCTTTGGCGCTTCCCGTGAACCAATGCAGGATCTTTGTATGCCCAGAGTCCGCAATGTGCACTTCTATCGCGTCAAGCACTCTAGTGACGGCTCGCGGAGAATGGAAAGAGATCAACTTCGGTGCATCATTACGGGCGATGCTGAGAATCTCGCTTAGCACGAGTTCCTGCAAGGGTAGTGAAGATCTATTCTGGATTCTCCCGTCAAGTCCGATCTCTCCGACTACGCGGGCCCCAGTTAGCAACGTAGCAAAACGCTGTAAGTCGGCCTCACGCGTAGCAGCCAGTTCCGGATGCAATCCGAGCCCAACCATGATAAACGGCGAGTCACTAAACAAATCCATATTCTTAGCGTAGGCTCTGGGAGTTGTGGTCATCCCAAGGGTCAAGATCTGATGATCGTCGATGTCCCTGCGAACAGCGTCTATGTCTCTGTATAAATCGAGATGACAGTGGAAGTCGTGACCCGAGCTCCGATTCAGAGCGAAGCGCATTACGCGCCGACCGTGTGCGCTGCCCGCAGTAACCCATCGATTTCACGCATGCCGCGCACATAGACAGCGGCATACTCGCGGATTTCGTCACAGCAGTCTGTCATCGGGCCTGACCTATAGACATCGACGGCTGCCCGCGCCGGGTCCTCGACTACCCGCGCGGCTGCGGCTTTAAATGCACGAATATCATCTCCACGTGGATCTCCAGACAAAATCGGTGCAGAGTATAAATCCGGCGTAAAGTAGTATCCAGGTGTCGGGTCCGCACTGCGCCATCCGGCCGCGAGTGCCGCCCGACGAATGATGCACGCCGTGCAACTGCCACAATGTAAGAGGCTTGTCGATTGTCGAAATAACTGTGCTGCCTTTGCGCAGGACACTGTGACGGGTATAACGTCGCGGAGCGCCGTCGCATTCGCGCCAGCAAGCATCTCCCCTTTGGTCTTGAAGCGATATGGGTCACGCAGGTCGATCTTGAGACCTAGGGCGCTTAAAGTCTCTCGATAGCGAGCCAGAAAGAACGGGTGAGTTGTCTTGGTGCTATTTGATGCCATGCGCGTAACATCGGTCGGAACATTTAATGCGATCAGGCCGTTCTCCGGTATAACCAGAGTGACCTGATCAGGTAGATAGCTGGTTGCGATGAAGGTTCCGAAAGAAAGGAAAAGAATCGAACGGGCGCGCTGTGAGCTTTCGCTCGAGAAGCGTAAAGTCGACGGAAGTTGTACATGTTGCCGTATATGAGCAAGCGGCGTGTCGGGATAGTTTCGACGGAGCTCGCGGAGCACGTCGTTCTGTGGACCGGCAGTCTGTCGCTCGCCAGCGGTACTCGCGAGGAGCAACGGCTCGGCGTCGTTCAGCATATCGACCGCGCCAATCGCGCTGTCCAGACCGCCTGAAAGCAAGCTAACACGATTCGTCCGAAATCGCGGCACATGCGGCGCCGCGAATCCGAGCTCCGAAATCGAAACGGTGCGCTGTCGGAATGAGAATCTCCACATGTCATTCGATAAGAATCGCAGCCCTGGCACGAGCACCTCGGCCGCGTGAGCCCAGAGCTGCGGGTCCGAAACTTCGACCTCTACGTCCAAATGCCGAGTCCAACTATCGTCACCGTATTCTTCGCGGCTCGAGCAGAGGTCAGCAGTGTAGACGCCGAGTGCCACGGAAAGTAGATCAAGGCCAAGCTCCGACGGCCGTAAGCCCAACCGTCGCAAAGTGGCCCGAATGGGACCGAAACGTACGTCACCTACCCAGTCACGCAGACTTAGCCGGAGCGGAAGCGGAGCCAACGGATCATTGCTCACACGTAAATTCGACGGGCCAAAGCCGACCACCACGGTTCTATGCATCGCGGTTCGGCTCGTCGAGCGCTCCCACAATGTCCCACGCCGCTGCGAATACGTGCTTCATGGTTGACTCGGTGAATGCGGCGCTAAGTGGCCTTCCGGCATCGATCTCACGGGATACACGTCCTTCAACAGCTGCCGCGATGAAATCGCGTACATCTCGCTCCAGTGATTCATACGCGAAGTCGGTGGGCGCGCGCCCCTGACCTTTGGCGCTAACGTCTATCATAAATCGGCGATATATCGCGTTGCATACGAACCTCGTGAAGAAGGCGGTCATCTGCCCCTCGTCCAGCTCCGCGATGTCGGCAATGCCGAGATCGTTAAGCTCGAGAACGCAATCAAATAATGCCTCGCGCGCAAGATCATCGTCGATTGATTCCACTGATGGACAAATCGCGTCAATGATCGCCGCGAATACTTCGCGAGCTGACTGTCCAACCAGCGTGCCGAGATTTAGCGCGAGTAGAGCGGCATCAACACCCGCGGCCTGAATCGTCCGCAAGACGCCAGCAACGTCAGCCGCTGCACGAGATGCGCGGGCCATTCGCGCCGCACCGGAAGTCCCGCCATGCAGCCCATCACGAACATAACGGCCTAATGACCGTTCGAGCGAGGGACTCTCTTTAAAGCGGGCATATTCTGTAAACGCGCGGCGAGAATACGCGAGATCCACTGGGTTCTCAGGGCTCTCGCGCTCTACAGGATCGCCGTCGTACTCGTCTTCCGGCGCTCCACCTATTACAGGAAACCCAGATAGAACAGCTTTGCGATCGTCCTCGTCGTCCTTGAGGAAATCAGGGATCAGCTGCGACGACGGCTGTGGTCCGCCGAACGCATTTGAGGTCCCCATTAAGAATTCAATGTCGCGGCGGCCTTGGCCGCGCGGGCTAACTTAACATTATCGGACTGTGACTGCCAAGCTCCCAGCAGAGAATTAACCGCGCCCCCAACGGAAGCATCACGCGCAACTGCAACGAGTCGTGCCGGAGGCCATGTGCCAAGCTGGGACATCGGTAGTCCTTCAAGAAACCGAATGAACCTCATTTGGAGTTCTGGGCGCGATTTCACAAGGTATTCGATCGCCTTAAGTTCGTTTGGCTCGCGGGTTAGGTCGCCGTTCTCGCGGACGCGCTCAAAGATGACTTCCGCGATGACGTTTGCGTGATCTCGGCTCAATGATCCGAATCGGGCTGTGACGGCCGAAGCATTGAGCTTGTTTCCGGATCCAAGTATCTCGACCAACTCCTGCAGCTCTTGTGACAGAGAGTCGCCACCCACAAAGTCAACGAGGCGCTCGCGCGATACGAAAAAGTAGGCGCGCAAGTCGCGATCGCCCAGGGTTGGTTCCAACTTCAGCCAGTCGCGAAGTTGCTCAGTGTCGCCCTTGCCGAGAACGGTTTCGATCGCAGCATCCGAAATCGGGTCGCCCTGGCTATCGGCTCGTCCTATAGCCTTCTCAAGCTCCGCTAACGCCGGCACTTGTCCGTTTCGAGATCCCGCAACACTGGCTGAAAGAGTCCCATAGGCATCCGCATTGCGGCGCTCTAACACCATGAGCTTTGCGAGAGCCGCCAGGGAGACGTTATCCTTTAGACGATATGCGACTGCGACGCGTATTCGAAGCATAAGCGTATTGAGAAAGCGTTTTACTTGGCGCGGATTGCCTACATAGCGGTCCGCGAGCGGTCGCGCGATCTGGGCCGCGAGATGCAACCGTTCTTTCACAGCCTCGCGGACGCTGTGCGAGATTTCTTGATCCGCCATGCCCGCGGTCACGAGCTTTTCAAGGTCAGGCTCCTTCCATGGTTCGGTATCGGCCGCGCGGACTGACTCGAGCACGGCGGAAAATGCGCCTTCGGTCTCGCGCAACGCATCTTCGACAAGAAGTAGTGTGATATAGCGGCGAGTTTCGGCAGTTGTGAGCTGAGGAAGTCGAAAAGGGAGTTGGATTAGCTTTTCGAGATAGTTCTTAGAGAATGTAATCGCCCGCGTCGAAACGGTCGCGCCAGCTGACCGCGTGATATCCGGAAAATGTTGTCGCGCGGCATATTCGATCATGGCCTCATCAGCGCCAATCACAAAAGTCGAGCCTTTGACCGAAAGGAACAGCCGAATCGCCTCAAGCGTCGCGATCGCGTGTTCAGGTAGACACCGATCAAGGTCGTCAACGAAGATTACCAGGCGGTCTATCTCGGCCAATTCGAGGAAGCGAGCAAAATCTTCCCGAAATTCATGAATGTGGCGATACGGCGCGTCGTCCTCGGCTTCTTTTAACCAGTCTTCCGTGGACTTGCTGTCGCCGGGTGCGACAATAGGTTCAATCAGAGCGGACGGATCAGGGACGCCCGTCGTTACAGTCATCGCTAGTCCCGCTAACTTCCGTGCGACCTTAAACCAACGGACACGACGAGCGAGTTTTCCAAGCTCCTGCTGAGCCTTAGTGAAAAGAGAGCGTTTCTTGGCAAGCTCACTTATGATGGAATCCATCAATGCAACCTTGGCGTCCTCGAAACCCTCGAATGCCCATCCGTTAAAGTAGAGGGTGAGGACACGTTCCCGCGTGCTCAGTTCCGCCTCGACCATGCGCAGAACGCTCGACTTCCCGTACCCCCAGTCGCCGTGGACGCCAATGGTTAGCGGTGTGAGGTGCGGGGCCACGATGAGCTCGGTGATTGTGCGAGCAATCCCCGCGAAGTTTACGAGATCATCAGCTGTTTCGTGATCGACCCACATTAGGAGAACGTCTCAAGAGATCTGGTTGAATGAAACACGCGCCCACACTCTTTCGCAACGGCGTCGAGTTACGGATAGTCCGCCACCCACTTCAGCGCTCCTTCCGACCTCTTATTCCCCACGGCCTCAAATTTCGAAGACAGGCGGTATGCCCTGCACGAAGAGGCGCGGCCTCCGCATCGCGACTTGTGGGAAGGACCCATATAAAGCGTTGCGCTGGTCGGCACGGGCCGGGGGCGGCATGCCGTCGGATGGATCGCGAACATTCGCCGGTGCGGCGGCTCAACGCCGAAGCCATACGTTTTCCGGCGTGAACAGGATACCGGCGGACGGCAATGTCGATTCCAGGCTACGATCGCGATTGCTGCACGCGGGTTACGCCAACCGCGGATCGAACCGTTTAGTCTCCGGGTACGATTCTGCAGGCTTCGACGGCCACGTCGAGGTGGACCGTGCTGCCGACACTGCGGTTTTCGGATGGCGGCGCCGACACGCGAATCTGCGTTTGGCCGAGGTCGATGAGATAATCCCGCGAGTCGCCCAGATACACTTGCCGCAAAACCTTGCCGGATAGGCGATTGTGCCCGTTCTCCTGATAGCCTACCGCGGTGTCCCCGATGGCGGCGAACGTCACCGAGTGCGGACGCACGCACAGCGTCACCGGCCCCCGCTGCGCCGGATCGAAGTCATCCCGCACGCGCCAGCGCGCACCGCACACCTCCACGAGATGAGGCTCGATCAACGTCGCCGGGATCGTGTTTGTGCCGCCGACGAACGTTGCCACGAACGCCGTTGCCGGCTTCTCGTAGATGTCATGCGCCGTGCCGACTTGTGCGATCTTGCCGGCGCGCATCAGCGCGATGCGATCCGCGGCGACCATTGCTTCCGTTTGGTCGTGCGTTACGTAGACCATCGTGATCCCAGTCGCGTCGTGGATGCGCCGGATCTCGAAGCGCATCTCCTCGCGCAGGTTCGCATCCAGGTTCGACAGCGGCTCGTCGAGCAGCAGCGTCTCCGGTTTTACCACGACCGCGCGCGCCAGCGCGACGCGCTGCTGCTGGCCGCCCGACAACTCCGACGGATACCGGTCGGCGAGCTCTGCCATGCGCACGCTGCGCAGCACCTCGCGCGTGCGGTCCTCGATCTCCGAGCGCTCCAGCCGCATCACGCGCAAGCCGTACGCGACGTTCTCGAACACCGTCTTGTGCGGCCACACCGCGTAGCTCTGGAAGATCAGCGACATGCGCCGCTTCTCCGGCGGCACGACGCTCTTCGCCGATGAAACGACGCGGTCGCCCACGGTGATCGTGCCGGCGTCCGGTTTGAGGAAGCCTGCGAGCAGTTGCAGCGTCGTCGTCTTGCCGCAGCCCGACGGGCCGACCAGCGCCATCACCTCGCCGTCGGCGATCGCGAGGTCGATCGCGTCGACCGCGCGGGCGCCGTTCTTGCCGTATGCCTTGGTCAGGCCGGCGATGTCGATGCGTGCCATCAGGCGCTCGTCTTGTCCATGAAGTCTTTCCCGAGGAAGCGGTACGCCACCGAGACGATGACGATCGTGATCGCGAGGATGAGGATCGCGAGCGTCGCGACGGCCTCGTAGTTGCCGGCGTCGGTGAAGTCGAAGATCTGCGTCGTCATTGTCGCGGTACGCGGCGTGAACAGAAAGATCGCCGAGCTCAGCTCGCGGATCGACGGGATGAACACCAGCAGCCAGCTCGCGAGCAAACCGCGGCGCAGCAGCGGCGCCGTGATCGTGCGCAGCGCGCGCAGCCGCGTCGCGCCGAGCGTGCGCGCGGCGTTCTCCAGGTCCGCGTTCACCGCGGAGACCATCGTGCTCAAGTTGGAAAACGCGATCGGCAGGAAGCGCGTCGTGAACGCGATGATCAGAATCGTCGCGGTGCCGTACAGCACCAGGGGCGGGTGCGAGTACGCCGCGTAGATCCCGATCGCGAGCACGATGCCGGGCACGACGAACGGCGCCATGCACACGATGCCGAGGATGCCCGCGCCCGGGAACAGCTTGCGGCTGGCGGTGTACGCGATGAGGAAGCCGACGATCGTCGCGATCGTCGCCGCCGCCGCGCCGTAGGTGAGGCTGTGAAAGATCGCGCGGCGCGTTTCGGCGTTGTCGAAGATCGCCCACTGGTACCAGTACAGCGTTAGGTTCCCGGGCACGGGCCCCTTGCTCCAGATGTGCGAGAGCGACGTCGCGAGCAGCGCGAGATACGGCAGCACCACCGAGCACAGCGGCACGACGAGCGCCGCGCCGAGCAGCGGCCACTTCCACACCCCGAGGTCGATCAGCCGGCGCCGTCCGCCTTTACCGCCGACCACGGTGAACTTGCGGCGGCCCAGGATGCGGCGCTGCAGCAGCAACAATCCGAGCGTCACGCCGATGAGCGGCATCGCGTACGCGGCCGCGAGCTCGGTGCGCACCGGGAACTGGAAGAACAGATAGAGCTGCGTCGTGACGACCTGCGTGCGCGCCGGGATCAGCAAGAACGCCGGCGTGCCGAACTCGGCGAGCGCTTCGAGGAACGACATGATGAAGCCGGCGACGATCGCGGGCATCACCAGCGGCAGCGTGACCGAACGCATCGTGCGCCATGCCGACGCGCCCAGCGTCGACGACGCGTCTTCGAGGTCGGTGGGCAGCAGCTCGAGCCCGCCCGCGACGAACGTGAACGTGTACGGCACGTTGTAGAGCGCCATCACGAAGATCGCGCCGCCCAGCGAGAAGATGTTGAGCGGGCCGTGATCTGCATGGGTGAACGACGTGATCGCGCGGTTGATCCAGCCGCTGTTGGGCGCGGCGAGCAGAATCCACGCTTCCGCGCCGATGAACGACGGCGTCACGAACGCCGCCGTGATCAGCGCGCGCAGGCCTTTGCGGCCCGGCAGATTCGTGCGCGCGATCAGCCACGCCAGCGGCGTGCCCAGCAGCGCCGCGATCGTCGCGACCGATGTCGCGAGCACGAACGAGTTGATGATGGGCCGCAGATAGATCGACTTGCTGAACGCTTCGACGTAGTTGCCGAACGTGAAGCCGCCGACCTCGGCGTGCTGCAAGCTGATCACGAACAGCCACGCCAGCGGGACGATGACGAGGATCGCGAGCACGATCACCGCGCCGATGAAGAAGACGGGGCCGACGTCGAACGACGACCCCGTGCGTTCGACCCGGCGCGGTGCCGCTGCGAGGCTCATCTCAGACGTTGAACGTTTCGCGCCACTTCGCGGTGACTTCCGGGATGCCGGTCAGCAGCCGGTCGATCTTGACGTGGTACGTCTTGATCTTGTCGTAGTGGATGTTGTCGGCGGCGGGCACGTCCAGTCGCAGCGGGAGGTTGAACGTCTTCTCCATCGTCTGCGAGTATTCGCGCGAGTAGTAGAAGTTCATCAGCAGCCTTGCGGCGTTGGGGTGCGGCGCTTCCTTCATCACGGTCACCGGCGCCGTCACGAGGATCGTGTCGTCTTCCGGGAACGCGATGTTGATGCTGTTGCCGCCGGCTTTGCGGTCCAGCGCCAGGCTGTCCGCGCCCGGCCCCAGGCTGCGCTCGCCCGACACGATGTCGGTCGTCGCGTCGAACACCGAGCGGCCGATCTTCGGGTTGTTGGCGGCGAACTTCTTGAAGAAGTTGTCCCAGCCGTACTTGTCGTTCATCGCGACGACCCAGTTGCCGACGTAGCCGGAGAAGCCCGGATGGCCGACCGTGAGCTGGTCCTTGTATTTCGGATCGAGCAGGTCGCCCCATTTCTTGGGTGCCGGTGTCTTCTTCGGGTTGTAGTTGATCAGCATCAGCGCGATGTCGCCGAGCTGGTAGGTGTCCTCGGCGTCGAGGTGCTGGTACTGCGACGGGATCTTGTCGATGTCGGCAGGCACGAACTGCGCCAGCGCGTTCTGCTTCTTGAGGATGGTCATGTGCGCTTCGTCGGTCGAGGCGAACACGTCGAGCTGGTGCACGTTCGATTTCAAATCCTGCGTGAGGCGCTGAAACAGTACCTGGCCCGTTTGGCGCAGCAGCTCCACCTCGATACCAGGATATTTCGTCTTGAACGAGGCGACGACGCGCTCCGCGGCCTGCTGCGTGTAGTGGCCCGTCCACCACGTGACCTTGCCTTCTTTTTTCGCGGCGTCGTACAGCTTCGAGACATCGGCGTCGCTCAGTTGGTTCTTTCGCCGCGCGAGCGCGCCGAGCGGTGCGCCGCCGGCGAGGCCCGCGGCACCCACGGCGGCGGCAGTGCGGACGAACGTCCCTCTGGTGGTCATCGGGGATCTCCTTGGTCCATGTCACCCTGAGCTCGTCGAAGGGTGGGCCACGATCGTGGCGCATGCTTCGACAGGCTCAGCATGACAATTGGGCTGGTGGTCATGTGGGGGACTCGAGCGCCGACGCGTAGACCTCGGCGACGTGCAGCGAACGGCGTTGTGCACCGTGCGCAATCTGGTGTTTACAGCTCATACCATCGGCAACGACGAGCGCGTCCGCATCAGCGGCACGCACGGCGGGCAATAAATCTCGCTCGGCCATCCGCATCGAGATGTCGTAGTGCTCGGCTTCGTACCCGAACATCCCGGCCATGCCGCAGCACGACGATTCGATCACCGACGCGTCGAGTCCCGGGATCGCGCGCAGCGCGCGCAGCACCGCGGGCATCGCGCCGAACGCTTTCTGGTGACAGTGCCCGTGCACGACCGCACGCTTGTCCAGCGCGCGCAGCGGCGGCGACCACCGCCCGGCGTCGAGCTCGCGCGCGATGAACTCTTCGAACAGCAGCGCCTGCGCCGCGACCGCGCGCGCCGCGTCGGTCGGCACGAGCGCGAGGAACTCGTCGCGCAGCGTCAGCAAGCACGACGGCTCCAAGCCGACGATGGGCACGCCGCGCTCGGCGTACGGCGCGAGCGCCGCAATCGTGCGCTCGGCCTCGGCGCGCGCCTCATCGAGCAACCCCGCGCCCAGATACGTGCGCCCGCAGCACAACGGCCGCGAATCGGCCCGTGCCGAGCGCGTCGAAGCATCAGTCGCGCTGGGAAAACTGACCTCGTAGCCTGCCGCGACGAGCACGCGCTGCGCGGCGCGCGCGACGTCCGCTTCGAAATAGCGGTTGAACGTGTCGACGAGTAGCACCACCTCGCCGTTGCGCGCGGGCGTTGCGCGCGTGGACGACGGAGCGCCGCTTGCCGCCGTGGCAGAGCGGTCGCGGAACGGGCGCTCGTGCCAGCGCGGCAGCGGGCGCTTCGCGGTGAAGCCGGTCGCCCGCTCGAGGATGCGCGCGACGCCGGGGATGCGGTCGCGCAGGTTCGCGAGCCGCCGCAGCGAGCCGGCGCGGTGCGCCGCGCGCGGCAGCGCGGCGACGACGCGGTCGCCGAGCGGCGTGCCGTGCTGCTTGCGGTAGTGCGCGAGGAACTCGATCTTCATGCGCGCCATGTCGACGCCGGTCGGACACTCGCGGCGACACGCCTTGCACGACACGCACAAATCGAGCGCGTCGTACAATTCTTGCGAGGTGAGGCCGTCGGCCCCGAGCTGTCCGGTGAGCGCGAGCCGCAAGCCGTTTGCGCGGCCGCGCGTGGAGTGGTGCTCGTCGTCGGTCACGCGGTACGACGGGCACATCGCGCCCGGCGCGCTCTTGCGGCACGCGCCGTTGTTGTTGCACATCTCCACCGCGCCGGTGAACGAGCCGAACTCCGACCAGTCCAGCTCCGTCTTCAGCGGGATCGGCGCGTACTTCGGCCCGTAGCGGAACAGCGTGCGGTCGTCCATGCGCGGCGCGTCGACGATCTTGCCGGGGTTGAGCAGGTTGCCGGGATCGAACGCCGTCTTCACCTCGCGAAACGCCTCGACGATCCGGCGCCCGAACATCTCCTCGTGGAACTCCGAGCGCACGATGCCGTCGCCGTGCTCGCCGGAGTGAGCGCCGCCGTACTCGCGCACGATCGCGAAAGCCTCCTCGGCGATCGCGCGCAGCTTGCCGACGTCCTCGTCGTGCTTCACGTTGAGCACCGGTCGCACGTGCAGGCATCCGACCGACGCGTGCGCGTAGAACGTGCCGGTCGTGCCGTACTTCGCGAAGATGCGGTTCAGCCGTTCGGTGTAATCGGCGAGGTGCCGCAGCGGCACCGCGCAGTCCTCGATGATCGAGATCGGCTTCGCGTCGCCGCGCATCGACGTCATGATATTGAGCCCCGCCGCGCGGACCTCCCACATCTCGCTCTGCTGCGCGGCGTCGGTCAGCTTCACGACGGCGTTCGGAAAACCGAGCGACGCCATCGCGTCGTCGAGCGCGTCGAGCCGCTCGCGCAGCGGCGCCGGATCGTCGCCCGCGAACTCCACCAGCAGCAGCGAGCCGGGCTCGCCGCGCACGTACTTCTCCAGGATGGGTGCGAAGGCCGCGATCTTGCGCGACAGCTCGATCATCGTACGGTCGACCAGCTCCACGGCCACCGGGTCGAGCGCGACGAGCGTTTCGGTGGAGCGCATCGCATCCGCGAACGTCGGAAAGTGGCACACGCCGAGCGCCTTCGCGCGCGGCAGCGGCTGCAGCGCGAGATCGATCTCGGTGAAGAACGCGAGCGTCCCCTCGGAGCCCACCAGCAGCTTCGCCATGTTGAAATCGCCCTGCGGGCGCACCGTCTGGATCGCGTAGCCGCCGACGTTGCGCTGCACCTTGGGGATGCGCGCGTCGATCTCGCTCGCCTCGCGCGCCGCGATCGCGCGCACGCGTTCGACCAGCTCGCGATACCGCGGCGGCGCGAGCGCACCGTTCGCCGCCCCGTCGGCGGCGCCGACCTCACCGAAATAGGCGCGCGCCCCGTCGGCCAGCACCGCGTCGATGCCCACGACGTTGTCGGCCATGATCCCGTAGCGGATCGAGCGCGCGCCGGAACTGTTGTTGGCGGTCATGCCGCCGATCGTCGCGCGGCTCGCCGTCGACGGGTCGACCGGGAAGAACAGCCCGTGTTGTTTCAAACCGCGGTTGAGCTCGTCGAGCACGATCCCCGGCTGCACGCGCACCGTGCGCGCGGCCGTGTCGAGCGCGACGACGTCGCGCATGTACCGGCTCACGTCGACGATCAATCCGTGATTCACGGTTTGGCCGCACTGCGACGTGCCGCCGCCGCGCGCCGTGACGGGCACGCCGTGCTCGCGCGCGATCGCGATCACGGCTTCGACGTCGGTCGCCGTGCGCGGCACGACCACGCCGAGCGGCACGATCTGGTAGATCGACGCGTCGGTCGCGTACATGCCGCGCGACGCGCGGTCGAACCACACGTCACCGGCGATCTCCGCGCGCAGCCGCGCCTCGATCCGGCGCGCGAGCACGGGCTCGCGCACCGGTACCGTGGTCGTGGTGGCCGGCGTGGGCGCGGTGGCGCTCACTCAGACAGCGGCGAGCGAACGCGCAGCCGCCGGGTTCGCGAGATACGCGAGCGCCGGCGACACGCCGTCGCCGTGCGGGATCCCCGCGAGATCGAGGCCCATCTGCACGCCGCACAGCGTCCCGGCGAGCATGAGATCGTTGATCGAGCCGAGGTGGCCGATGCGGAACACCTTCCCCTTCAACCGCGCGAGCCCGGTGCCCAGCGACATGTCGAAGCGCTCGAGAATCGTCGCGCGCAACGCGTCGGCGTCGAACCCGTCGGGTACGTACACGGCCGTCACCGTATCGGAGTATTCGCGCGGATCCACCGACACGAGCTCCAAGCCCCAGCCGCGCACGGCGCGCCGCGTCGCTTCACCGAGCTTCGCGTGCCGTCCGAACACGTTCTTGAGGCCTTCTTCTTGCAGCATCGTGAGCGCTTCGCGCAGACCGTACAGCAAGTTCGTCGCGGGCGTGTAGGGGAACCAGCCCGTGACGTTGCTCTCGAGCATGTCGTCCCACGACCAGTACGAACGCGGCAGGCGCGACGTCTTCGACGCGGCGATCGCTTTGTCGGAGATCGCGTTGAACGCGAGACCGGGCGGCAGCATCAACCCCTTCTGCGAACCGCCGACCGTGACGTCGACGCGCCACTCGTCGTGGCGGTAGTCGAGCGAGCCCAGCGACGACACGGTGTCGACGAAGAACAGCGCCGGATGCTTCGCGGCGTCGATCGCGGCGCGCACGTCGGCGACGCGGCTGGTCACGCCCGTCGACGTCTCGTTGTGTACGACGGCGACGGCTTTGATCGCATGCGCGCGGTCGTCCGCGAGCCGTGCGCCGATCGCGTCGGGATCGACGCCGTGGCGCCAGTCGCCCGGAATCACCTCGACGTCGAGGCCCATGCGCGTGGCGAGCTTCATCCACAGCGCCGCGAACTGGCCGGTCTCGGCCATCAGCACCTTGTCGCCGGGCGACAGCGTATTGACCAGCGCGGCTTCCCAACCGCCGCTGCCCGACGCGGGCCAGATGATGACCGGTCCGCTCGTCTGGAACACCGGCTTGGCCAGCTTGATGCACTCCAGCGCCAGCTCGGCGAAGTCGGGCCCGCGGTGATCGATCGTCGCGCGGTCGATGGCCCGCAACACCCGCTCGGGGACGTTGGTGGGCCCGGGAATCTGCAAGAAATGATGGCCGCTGCGAAATTCGGACACGCCGCCTCCTCGATTACGTAAGCCTTGGGGTATTGTCCGCGGCGATACGGAGTCTTGCCGGGACTACGGGCCTTCGATCGGGACGGCGCCGGCGAGCGCCGGTTCGCTCCGGGCGGGGATGGCGTTGACGACCAGCGCCGCGAGGATCAGCGCCATGCCGGCCAACTCGGTATGCGAGGGGATCTCGTGCAGCTGGATTGCCGCCGCGACGACGCCGACGACCGGCGTCGCGAGCGAGGCGATCCCGGCCACGCCTGCCGGCAAACGCGAGAGGATGAACATCCACAAGAACCAGCCGAGCGCCGCGCCGCCGATCGACATGAACGCCATCGCCGCGACGAACGACGACGTCCATCGAACGGGCCCGCCGATCGCGAGCATCAGCACGACGAGCGGGATCGTGCCCCACAGCAGCTGCCACGTCGTGAGCGAGAGCAGGTCGACGTCGTAGCGCTTGCGCAGGCGCTTGGCGTAGACCGCGCTCGCGCCCCACGAGAGCCCCGCGACCACCGCGAGCCCGTCGGCGACGAACGACCGCGCATCCAGCGGCGCAACCACGAACGCAAGGCCGAGGGCGGCGAGCGCGAGCGCAATCCAGCGCAGCCCGGCGATGCGCTCGCCGAGGAACGGCCACGCGAGCAGCGCGGCCCAGAACGGCATGGTGTAGCCGAGCACCGCGGACTTGCCCGCGCCCGCCTGCGCGACGGCGAGCGTCTGCAAAAGCGTCCAGCCCGTTGTTTGCAACAGTCCGAGGATCAGCGTCGGGACAAACGGCGGCGGCGCGAGCGAGCGCCGCGTCAGCGCGAGGATCGCGAACAGGATCGCCGTCGCGATGACGAGCCGCGAGCCCGCCACCACGTACGGCGACGCGTCCTCGGTCGCGATCTTGATCGTGACCCAGGTGTAGCCCCACACCAGCGCGAGCACGACGAGCGCGACGTAGACCCGCGCGCCGGGGCGTGCCGCGCTCACGTTCTGCATACTCGTGCGACGACCGCCGCGAGGACGGCGGGGTTGCCCGCACGCCGCCGCCAACAGCGCGCCAGTGGCCACGCGGATCGACTTTCACACGCACTATCTCTCCCGCGCGGCCGAAGGCTTCGATGCGCCGTCGCCGTCGTGGCCCCGTCTGACCGTCGACGACGCCGGCTGTGGTCAGCTCACCCGCGACGGGGTGGCGTTCCGCGACGTCGACGCGCGCAGCTGGGACGCGAACCGGCGCATCACCGACATGGACGCCGCCGGAATCGATCTGCAAGTCCTCAGCCCGCTGCCGGCGACGTTTGCGTACGAGTTCGACGCGGCGGTCACGGCGCGGTTCGCGCGGCTGCAGAACGACGCGATCGCCGAGGTGGTGCGCGCGCGCCCCGACCGGTTCGCGGGGCTCGGAGCGGTGGCGCTGCAAGATCCGGACGCCGCGTGTGCGGAGCTGGAGCGCGCGACGGGCGCGCTCGGCCTCGCGGGCATCGAGATCGGCACGCACGCGGGCGGACGCGACCTCACCGACCCGGCGTTCGATGCGTTCTGGCAGCGCTGCGATGCGCTGCGCGCGCTCGTGTTCGTGCATCCCGAAAACGCGCCGGGCTTCGAGCGCCTGCGCGCCGCACGGCTCGCGTTCGCGGCGGGCTATCCGTCGGAGAGCGGGCTGTGTGCGGCATCGCTCATCATGACCGGCCTGGTCGCGCGCTTTCCGCGCGTGCGCTTCGTGTTCGCGCACGGCGGCGGCACGCTGCCGTGGCTGCTGCCGCGCCTCGACGCCGTGTGGTCGGCCTATCCCGACGTGCGTGAATCGGGCGCACGGCGGCCGTCGGATGCGGCGCGCACGTTGTGGTACGACACGCTGACGTTCGACGCGGAAAACCTGCGCGTGCTCGCGGAGCGCGCCGGAACCGACCGGCTCGTGGTCGGCAGCGACTACCCGTTCTTGATGCAAGAAGAACCACCGGGCGCAACGGTGCTCGCGTGCGAGGCATTCGACGACGCCGCGCGCGACGCGATGCGCGGCGAGAACGCATCAGCGCTGCTGCGCAGGGCCGTCAGGTCTTCCGAGCGCGCGGCGCGAACCTGACGCCATGAAACGCGGTCACTTCGCGGCGCTCGGTGCCGCGGCATTTCTTCCCGTAGCGACGCCGGCCGCTGCGGCGGCGGTTGCGGACGCGACGATCTGGAGCGGCGAGTACTGGGCGCGCAAAGGCACCGTGAAGCTCGCCATGTATCGCAAGCGGGTCGGTGCGCCTGCGGCCGGTGCGGCGTTGCCGGTGCTCTTTCTCGTGCACGGTTCCTCGATGGCGGGGCGCTCCACGTTCGACCTTACTGTCCCCGGCGAGTCGAACTACTCGATGATGGACGCGTTCGCTCGGCGCGGGTTCGACGTCTGGACGATGGATCACGAAGGGTACGGGCGGTCGGACCGCACCAGCGGCAACTCCGACATCGCGAGCGGCGTCGCCGACTTGCGCGCGGCGATGGACGTCGTGCGGCGCGAGACCGGGCGCGCGAGCGCGCATTTCTTCGGCGAGTCGTCGGGCGGCATTCGCGCGGCCGCGTTCGCGGTCGCGGAGCCCGCCGCCGTCGAACGACTCGGGCTCTCCGCGTTCACCTGGACCGGCGCGGGTTCGCCGACGCTCGCGAACCGCGCGAAGGACGTCGAGTTCTATCGCACGCACAACGTGCGCCCGGCGACGCGCGAGCTGTACCGCAGCATCTTCACGCGCGACAAGGCGGGCACCGCCGATCCGGCGGTCGGCGACGCGCTCGCCGACGCAGAGGCGAAGTACGGCGACTCCGTCCCGACCGGCACCTACCTCGACATGGTGACGAAGCTTCCGTTGGTCGATCCAGCGCAGCTGCACGTGCCGGTGCTGATGGCGCGCGGCGAGTACGACGGCATCTCCACGCAGGACGATTTGATCGGCTTCTTCACGCGCCTGGCGAACAGCGACAAGCAGTTCGTCGTCGTGCCGGGCGCCGCGCATTCGCTCGTGCTCGGCTACAACCGCGAACGCTTCTGGTACGCGCTGGCCGCGTTTCTCACGCCGCCCGCACGCGTGGATCGCCTCGGCTAGAGCTGTTCGAGGTGCGCGTCGACGTAGCGCCGGTACTTTGCGAACGCGGCGCCGTACGCCGGCGCGTGCGCGACGTTCGGTTGCGTCGGCTCGTCGTAGCCCGCGGCTCGCGCCGCCGCGCGCGCGTCGTCGACGAGGCCCACGGCCTGCGCGGCGAGCAGCGCGGCGCCGAACGCCGACGCCTCCTGCTCGTGCGGCTGCACGGCGGGCACGCAGAACACGTCGGCGAGCAACTGCCGCACGAGCGGCGCCTTGGTGAGCCCGCCGCTGAGCAGCAAGCGTTCCGCGGGGCCCACGAGCTCGCGCATCACGTCGTAGACGGCGTACACGCCGAACACGACGCTCTCGAACGCGGCGCGCAGGATCGTGCGCCGGTCGTGCGCGAGGTCGAGCGCGTCGAATGCGCCGCGCAGCGCGCTGTTCCAGTACGGCGCGCGTTCGCCGGCAAAGAACGGCAAGACGACGAGACCTTGCGCGCCGGGTTCGATCTCCGCCGCGAGCGCCGCGGCCTGCGCGAAGCGCTCGGCCTTCGGAAACTCGTACAGCAACAGGCCGAAGATCCAGTCGAGCGACGCGCCGGCGGCGCTCGTCGGACCGCCGACGACGTAATGCGTATCGTCCGCGCAGTAGCAGAACGTGCGCGCCTGTTTGTCGAGGATCGGCGCGTCGGCGAGCACGCGCACGGCACCCGACGTGCCGAGCGTCAGCGCAACGTCGCCGTGCACCCCGCCGACGCCGACGTTCGCGAGGGGCCCGTCCGCCGACGCGAGCACCACCGCGGTCAGCCCGGTGAGCCCGAGCTCGCGCGCGATCGCCGGCCGGAACCGCCGCAACGCGGTCGACGGCAACGCGGGCTTCGACAACCGATCCGCGGTCACGCCGGCGAGCTCCAGCGCGCGCGCGTCCCAGTCGCGCGCGTGCAGGTCGAGCATCCCGGTCGCCGACGCGATGCCGTGATCGACGAGCCACTCGCCGGTCCAGCGAAACACGACGAGCTCTTTGAGCCCGACGAAGCGGTGCGTCTTCGCGAACAATTCGGGATCGTTCTCCGCGAGCCAGCGCAGCTTCGCAATCGGCAGCATCGGGTGCATCGGCGCGCCCGTCTTCGCGTAGAGCTCCAGCGCCGTGCCGTCGGCGCGCCAGCCGTCGGCGATCGCGTGCGCGCGCCGGTCCATCCACGTGATGACATGCGACAGCGGCTCCCCCGCGTCGTCGACGCACAGCACGCCGTGCATCGCGCTCGAGAACCCGATCGCGGCGACCTCGCTGCCGCGCATGCGCACCTCGGCGAGCACGCGCGCGAGCACTTGCATCGTCGCGCGGTACACCACGTCCGCATCCTGCTCGACGAAATCCGCCTGCGGCGTCTCGAGCCCGTAGAACTGCGACCCGCTCGCGATCTCGCGCCCACCAGTCGTGATCGCCAGCACCTTCACTGCCGAGGTGCCGAGATCGATTCCCACGACGACGGTGGGCGCGCTTTGCTCCGCGGTGCTAGGCGTAGCGCGGCTCCGGGATCTTGTCGATGCGCCCGAGGATGACGACGTACGAGAAGATGCCGACGATCAGGACGACGGCGGCCGTCACCAGCGCGATGTGGAACGAGCCTGTGCGCGCGACGATGATGCCCGTGATCGTCGGCGCGAAGAACCCGGCGACGTTGTTGAGGAAGTTCATGATGCCGCCGACCTGCCCCGTGCTGTTGTTCGGCGCGATCAGGGCCGGTATCGACCAGCCGACCGGCGCGTGGAACGAGATCCCCGCGACCGCGATCGTGATCCACGCGACGGCGACGTTGATGTCCTTGGTGTAGGCCGCGCCGATCACGGCGAAGCCCAGCACGAGCCCGACGATCAGCACCGTTTTGCGCACGCGGTTCGGGTCGGCGCCGCGTTTGATCAAGTAGTCGACGAGCCACCCGCCGACGATCAGATCGGTCAGCGTGCCGACGCCCCAGATCAGGAACACGTAGCCGCCTGCCTTGAGGATGTTCACGCCGAACGTGCTTTGCAGATACGTCGGCAGCCACGTCAGCAAGAACGCGAACAGATAACCGTACGCGGCGAAGCCGATCGTGAGGCCCCAGATCTTGCGCTGCGAGAGCAGGTACGCCAAGCTCGCGCCGCGCGGGCGCTCGCCCTCGGGCGTCTCGGGCTCGCCGCCGCCTTCGCGAATGTACTGCGCCTCCGCGTGCGTGAGCCGCTTGTCCTCACTCGGATTGCGATAGTAGATGTAGAACAAGATGAAGAAGACGAAGCTCAGCGCGGCCGTCGACCAGAACATCCCGCGCCAGCCGAACATGACGAGCAGATACGCGGTGAACGCGACGCCGACCGCGTTCGAAAGCTTTGCGGCGGCGTCGAACAGCGACGTCGCGAGCCCGCGCTCGCTGCGCGGGAACCAATACCCGACGGCCTTCGCGTTGGCCGGGAACGTGGGCGCTTCCGCGAGCCCGAGGAAAAGCCGTGCGGTGTAGATCAAGCCGAAATTCGGCGCGAGCGCGGTGCACGCCGCGGCGACGCTCCACAGAAACGCGGCGACGCGCGAGATCACCGTGACGCCGTAGCGGTCGATGATGTAGCCGACCGGGATCTGCGAGAACGCGTAGACGGCGAAGAACGCGCTGCTGAGGAAGCCGAACTTCTCGGGTCCCATCCCCAGCTCGTCATGCAGCGGCTTGGCCGCGACCGAGAGCGCCCCGCGGTCGATGTAGTTGATCAAGACGCCGAAGCCGAGGATCAGCGCGATCCCCCAGCGCAGGTTGGTGACGCGTTCCGCGGGCGCGATGATGCTGCGTTGCACGAGTGGTTCTCCTCGGTCGCCGGAGTACTAGTCTCTTCTTCCAAACAAGCGCGCTAAGAAACTTCACGCGCCGCGCCGAAAGCCCGTCGCCGATGAGACGCACGCCGCCCTGGGTGTTCGTGGCCGCAGCCGGGATCGAGCTCGCGGTGCTGCTGCTGTGCGTCTGGGGGATGGAGCAGAGCCGGCACGTCGCCGCGGAGGCGCCCGCCCGGCCGCTGCCGCCGCCGGAGCCCGAGCCCGAGCCCGAGCCGGTGGCCGCGCTCGACGAGCCGCGGATCGTGCAGGCCGTCGCGCCGCTGCCGCCCGGGCCGGTGTTCGGCCCGCCGCCGGAGCGGCCGCCGGAGTCGGCGGACGTCGCCGCCGTCCCGGCGTTCGTCGTCGAGCCGGCCGACGCAAGCAGCCAGATCGTCGGCGGGAGAGCGGGTGAGGGGCGGCTCGCCTTTGGCTTCTATGCCGACGGGAACATGCGCTTCGTGGACGTCGACGGCGGACGGTACGCCGGCAAGGTCGAGAGCGCCCGCGCTCGGCTGCGCGAGGTCGACGGCACGCGCGCCTTCACGGTGCAGATCGGGGTCGGCGCGGACCAGCGGTTGCAGGCAACGTTCACCGGCGGAGCCCACGATACCGAAACCATCGCCTTGGAACCGCTCGTCGGATGGAGCGTCGCATGAACGTCCTCGATCGTCTCGATACCACGTTGCGCGTCGTGGGCGGCGCTCGCCTCGAAGGCAGCGTCGAAGTCCAAGGCGCCAAGAACGCCGCGCTGCCCATCATGGCCGCGGCGCTGCTGGCGCGCGGCAAGGTGACGCTGCACCGCGTCCCACGCATCACCGACGTCTCGGTGATGTGGTCGCTGCTCGAAGCGCTCGGCGCGCGGCTGTCGCTGCAGGACCGCAACACGATCACCATCGACGCCGCGAACGTGAACAAGTACCGCGCGCCGTATGCGCTGGTGCGCAAGCTCGCGGCTTCGTTCGACCTGTGCGGCCCGCTGCTGGGGCGATTCGGCCGCGCCGAGGTGCCGCTGCCCGGCGGCTGCGTGCTCGGCACGCGCGCGACCGACATGCACGAGGCGGCATTCCGCTCGCTGAGCGCCGACGTTTCGGTCGCCCACGGCTATCTCATCGCAAGCTCGCGCGGCGGCCGGCTGAGCGGCGGCGAGATCGAGTTCCGCATGCCGTCGGTCGGCGCGACGAAGAACGCGATGCTCGCGGCCGTCGCCGCCGACGGCGACACGATCATCCACAACGCCGCGATGGAACCGGAGGTCGTCGACCTCGCGAACTTCCTGATCGCGATGGGCGCGAAGATCAAGGGCCAAGGCGGCGACACGCTACGCATCACCGGCGTCGCGGAACTGCACGGCGTCGAGTACGAGATCATCCCCGACCGCATCGCGACCGGCACGCTGCTCATCGCCGGCGCGATCACGCGCGGCGACGTGACGGTGAAGAAGACGCGCCCCGACGACGTGCTCGCGCTACAACTTGCGCTGGGTGAGTGCGGCGTGAAGCTGACCAACGGCGAGGACTGGATTCGCGTGCAAGCCGACACGGTCAAGGGCGGCACCGACGTCGTCACCGCGCCGCACCCCGGCTTCCCCACCGACCTGCAGCCGCAGATGCTGTCGTTCCTGTGCACGGCGCCGGGCGTGAGCGTCGTCGAGGAGTCCATCTTCAACGCGCGCTTCTCGTACGTCAACGAGCTGGTGCGCATGGGCGCCGACGTGCGCGTGGCGATGGACAACAACACCGCGCTCGTCAAAGGCGTCGCACAGCTCTCCGGCGCGCCGGTCGAAGCCCCCGACATCCGCGCCGGCGCGGGCCTGGTTCTCGCGGGCCTCGCAGCGGTCGGCGAGACGGAGATCATCGGCCTAGAATACATCGACCGCGGCTACGAGCGGTTGGAAGAAACGCTGTCGTCGCTGGGCGCGCAGGTGCAGCGTTCCAGCGGCATCGTCCCGTTCCACGAACCCACGGGCACGTTCGAGACAGCCGTGTACCCGAGCGTGTGACGCAGCGATGCCGAGCTGCCTCGTAACGTGCTGAGCGAGCCTCCCGCACCTGCGACGCTCCAAATGTTCGAGCGCTCGCCGTTGGTCGTGTTCGCGCTCGACGTGGCGACGTTCGGATTTTACGGCATCTACTACGCGATTCGCGGCCGGCGGCTCGCCGCACGCCGCCTGGACACGTATCAGATCACGCCGTACACGTCGGCGATGTGGTTGTTGCTGCCGCTGGTCAACATCGTGTTGTACATCGGGATGTTCAACACCATCGGCCGGCGAGTGCACGCGTCCGGCGTGCGCACGCCGGTTCTGCTGGGGCTGCTCGCGTTCGTGATGGTCGTCGTGTCGGCGCTCTATCGTCTGCCCGATCCGTGGTGGTTCATCTCGCTGACCTCGAGTGTCGCCCTTGGTGCAATTCACGTGCCCGTCGCGCTGGCGGAGCGGCGTGACGACCCCGCTCGAACATGGGCGCGGCTGCACTGGTTCGAGATCGTCCTCCTGGTGCTTGGCGGACTCGCGCTGATCGCGCTGAGCCTCCTGGATCCGTTCGGCGAGAGCGTTCCCCCCGCCGCGGCGTATCGCGTCGTCGCGCTCGTCTGGGCCGTGCTGATCGTAACGGGGATCGTCTTGGCGTGGACCGGACGCGCGCTCGCACTGCAACCGCCGGTGCCGGTGCTCACGCAGTAGCGCCCTACGAGGACGTTCGCGCGGCGACGGCCACGATCTCGACTTTGAATTCCGGTCGCGCCATTCGACAGCTGGTTCGACGCAACGCCGCATCTGCCGGTGCGCACGGTAACGACGAACGGCACACCGATGCGCTCCCGCTGATCAGCCGTCCGCGGTCTACGACTCTTCTTTCCCCCACTTACTATGGTAGATCGACTCGTCGTCCGCGACGTAGAGCTTCATGAACTCGCCGAACGACGGTGCGATCTTGATAAACTTGCCCGGTACAACGTAGACCGCGCCGCGCTCTGGACCCTCGAGCTCGATAGCGAACGGCCAAAGCGACTGCATAAAATCCGCAAAGTACAGCTTCGACGGGTTGTCCTCGACCCGCTTGAACTCGCGGAGGGGCCAGAAGTCGTATTGCTTGTGGTCGACCCCACTCGTCCCCGGCACCCGAACACCGTTCGTCGTCAGATAGAAGGCACGTACGTCGTCCGGAAGCTGCAAATTGTTCGACTTTTCGAATGATCTCAGCTCAGTTTCCGACACGGCCGGAAGGTAGGACACTTCATGCGCGTCCCAATGCGCAAGTACTTGATTGATGAATGGATAGCGCTGGTTCGCCTGTCGGGTCACTTCTTGCCCGACCTCGGCCACACATCCCAAAGCTTCTCCATGTATCTCAATCGCGCTTGGTTCACCGGGAAGTCCTTCAGTTTCGGGTTTTCAGCAGCTCGTCGATAGGTAGCGCCTACGAGGACGTTCGCGCGGCGACGGCCGCGATCTCGACTTTGAATTCCGGTCGCGCCAGGCGCGCTTCGACGGTCGCGCGCGCCGGCGGGTTCGCGCGGTCCACCCACGCGTCCCAGACGGCGTTCATCTCCTCGAAGGTCGCGATGTCGGCGAGGTAGATCGTCGCCGACAGCATGTGCGCCTTGTCGCTGCCGGCGAGCGCGAGGGTCGCTTCCAAGCGCGCAAGGACCTGACGCGTTTGTCCGGCCACGTCGGCCGACGCGTCGTCGGGCACGTGCCCCGCGGTGTAGACCATACCGTTGAAGACCACCGCGCGGCTCATCCGCGGTCCGGGCTCGATGCGCTCGATGCTCATGGGACCCTTTCCGCTGAAACACGCCGCCGCTCCCGCCCGTACGTGAGCCCATGAACGGATCGCTCGCGATACGCCTTTTTGCCGTTTCGGCTGTCCTCGCCGCGTGGATCGTGGCACCCGGATCGGCCGTGCGCGCCGCCGACGGGGTCGACGCAGTTCTGCGCGCGTCCGGTGCAGCGCTCGGGATCGGCGCGCTGCCGAAGATGCATACGCTGCGGCTGCACGGCACGGTGGACCTCGTCGGCGTGAAAGGCACGGGTGACGCGTGGCAAGACCTGCGCGACGGGACCTACGCGCAGTTCGCCGACGCCGGCCCGGTCGGCGGCGCGCAGGGCTACGACGGCACGCGTGTCTGGAACATGGACCCGAGCGGCTACGTGTGGGACGACGGCAGCACCGGCGCGCGCTACGGTGCGCTCGACCAAGCGTATTTGAATCGCTATCTGCTGTGGATGCCGAACCACGGCGGCGCGACGGTCGCGCCGGGCGGCGCGAAAGCCGAGAAGGGGAAGCGCTACGACGTCGTGCGGGTGACGCCCAAGGGCAGCCTGCCGTTCGACGTGTGGTTCGACGCAACGTCGCATCTGCCGGTCCGCACGGTGACGACGATCGGCACGTCGACGACGATCAACACCTTTGCCGACTACCGCAGCGTGCGCGGCTTGCGCGTCCCGTTTCGCCAGAGCACCGACAACGACGGAAACGCATCGACGTTCGTCACGACGCGCGCGGACGTCGACGATCCCGGCGCCGCGGCGGCGCTGCGGCGGCCGGCCGCGCACGTCACCGATTTCGCGCTGCCGTCCGGCACGACGACGATCCCGTTCGAGCTGGTCGACAACCACGTCGATCTGCCGGTCACGATCAACGGCAAAGGCCCGTTCCGCTTTCTGTTCGACACCGGCGGTTCGAACATCATCGACGCCGACGTCGCAAAGCAGCTCGGTCTCGGTGCGGCAGGTAACGCCGCGGGCGGCGGGGTCGGCGCGACGACCGAAGCGATCCAGTTCGCGACCGTCGACGCGCTCGGTGTCGGCGACGCCACCCTGCGCAAGCAAGTCTTCGCGGTCGCGCCCGTGCACGCGGGCTTCGGCATGTCGAGCGGCAAGCCGGTCGACGGGCTCATCGGCTTCGAAGTGCTCGCACGGTTCGTCACGACGTTCGACTACGGCAGCAACAACGTCGTGTTGCGCGCGCAGGGCGCCGCGCCGGCGACGGGGACGACCGTGCCGTTCGCTTTCGACGGACAGCACCCGATGATCGACTGCACCATCGGCGGATTTGCAGGATCGTGCGTGCTCGACACCGGCAGCCGCGTCGCGCTGACCGCGCTCTCACCGTTCATCGCGGCGCATCCGTCGGTCGTGCCCGCGAACGCGACGGCCGTCGGCGCGAACGGGTTCGGCATCGGCGGCGCGGCGCTCGGGCGCCTGGGCCGCACCACGTTGCAGATCGCCGGCTTCACGCTGCCCGACCTCATCACCGATCTCAGCACGAGCACGAAGGGCGCGTTCGCCGACCCGTTCATCGCCGGCAACATCGGTGCGGGCGCGTTGAAGCGCTTCGCGGTGACGTTCGACTACGCGCATCGCACGGTGACGTTCGCGCCGAACGCGAGCTTTGCGGCGCGCGAGACATACGACCGGTCCGGCACTTTCTTGATCACGCAGGGCGGCAAGATCATCGTCGCCGACGTCCGCCCCGGCACACCGGCCGCCGACGCGGGCCTCGCGCGCGGCGACGTGCTCGCCACGGTCGGCGGCACAGACGCGAAGTCGCTCGGTCTCGGGCAGATCCGCGACGCATTCCGCGCCGCGCCGGGGACTGCGGTCCCACTGGGCGTGACCGCCAAGGACGGCACGGCACGCACGGTGACGCTTACGTTGCGAGACTACATTTAGCGCCGACTGAGGAATCCCGGGGCGGGGGCCGAACCCACAGGAGCCGTTTTCAACTACGGCTCCGTCGCGTGTCCTGCGAGCGGAGCCAGTCCGGGAGTCACTGTCATCGACATCGGGATCGATCTTGGTACCGCCAACGTCCTCGTCTACGTCAAGGGCAAAGGCATCGTGTTGCGCGAGCCGTCCGTCGTCGCGAAGGACGTTCGTACCAACAAGACGATTGCCGTAGGGGAAGAGGCGCGGCTGATGCTCGGCAAGACGCCGAGCAACATCCAGGCGATCCGGCCCCTGCGCGACGGCGTGATCGCCGACTTCGAAGTGACCGAAGCGATGCTCGGGTATTTCATCAAGAAGGTCACCCGCCAGCGATCCTTTCTCGCGATGCTCTTCCGGCCCAAACCGTCGGTCGTGATCTGCGTCCCCGCCGAGATCACCTCGGTCGAGGAGCGCGCCGTTCGCGACGCCGCCAAACTGGCCGGCGCGAAGTCGGTCGACATCATCGAGGAGCCGATGGCCGCCGCGATCGGCGCCGGGCTGCCGATCGACGGCCCGTCGGGCAACATGGTCGTCGACATCGGCGGCGGCACCACGGACGTCGCCGTGATCTCGCTGGGCGGCATCGTCGTGTCGCAATCCATCCGGGTCGCGGGCAACAAGCTCGACGAGGCGATCATCCGCCACATCCGCCGCGTCTACAACCTGATGATCGGCGAGCGCACCTCCGAAGAGATCAAGATCAAGATCGGCTCGGCGTACCGGCTCGAGCAAGAGCTCGCGATGGAGATCCGGGGCCGCGACCTGATCAACGGGCTGCCCAAGACGGTGAAGATCACCTCCGAAGAAGTTCGCGAGGCGCTCTCCGAGCCGGTGCAGGCGATCGTCGAAGCGGTCAAGTCCGTCCTGGAGAAGACGCCCCCCGAGCTGGCGGCCGACATCATCGACCGCGGCGTCATCCTGACCGGCGGCGGTGCGCTGTTGCGCGGGCTCGACACGCTGCTGGGCGAGGTCACAGGGATCCCCGTTATCGTAGCCGATGACCCGATGTCGTGCGTCGCGATCGGCACGGGCCAGCGCGTCGGTTATACCGGCTCGATGAATTTCTGAAGGCGCGACGCTCCCGTACTGCGAGTTCGTTTGTTCGACGTGACCACCAACCGACTTCTGCGTCTCGTGCTCCCCGCCGGCCTCGCGCTGGCCTGCGGTGCGAGCGCGTTCGCCGCCGCCCCGCCGGCGAGCTCCGCAGCGGGCTCGTTTCAGACTCCGGCGTACCGCATCGAAACCGACGAGACGCAGGCGAATTTCAACACCGGCGACTTCACGATGCCGCACAAAGTGCGTTTCTACCGCCCGGGGACCGACGCGATCGGTGACCGCGCGCAGGGGAACTCCAAGCGCGGCACCGTGTCGCTGTTCGGGAACGTCGTCGTGCACGACAGCGGGAATGCGAGCGAAGCGGGCGACGCCGCCTACAAAGGCAGCGGCCCGGCGACATTGACGTGCGATCAGCTCGACGTGGATTCGAAGGCGCGCGTGTATACGGCGACCGGTCACTTCCATTTCACGCAAGGCACGCGCAACGGCAGCGCCGACAAAGCGGCGCTCGACCGCACGGCGGGGATGCTGCACCTCGAAGGCAACGTGCACGTGGCCGACAACGGCGAGAACATGTCGGGGAACATCGTCGACTACAACCTCAACACCAAGGAAGTCCACGCGTACGGCAAGCCGATCGAGATGACGCAGCCCGTGCAGCAGAACGCTCCCGCGCCGCGCCAGACGCCGCCGTCGCGCCGCACGCCGCCCCCACGGCGCACGCCGTCGCGTGCGCCCTCGGCGAAGCCGTCCCAGGCGCCGTCGCCGAAGCCGAGCGCAGCGCCGTCACCGGCACCGAGCCGGACGCCGTAACACGGATGCGGTCGCTGGCACGCACGTCGCTCGCCGGGATCGCGCTCGTCGCGCTGTGCGCGGGCGTCGCGCCGTCGCCCGTGCCGACGGCGATGCCGTCACCGTCGGCGGTGGCATCGTCGTCGCCGGCGGCTGCGTCGTCGTCACCGCCGGCTGCGGCATCATCGTCGCCGTCGCCGGTGTCGAAGCCGGCGATCGAAACGGCGGAGTACCGCCTGGAGACCGACGAGTTCGTGCGCAAGGACAACGGCGACTTCACGATGCCGCACAAGGTCGCGTTCTCGCGCCCGGGAAGCGACGGCACGGCCGACCGTGCCGAAGGCAACACGAAGCGCGGGACCGTGTCGCTGTTCGGCAACGTCGTCATCCACGACAACGGCAAGGCGCCCGAAGCCGGTTCGGACGACGAGTACGCCAAAGGCGGCCCGTCGACGCTCACGTGCGACCAGCTCGACGTCGACTCGAAATCGAAGATCTACACGGCGATCGGGCACGTGCACTTCGCGCAAGGCGCGCGCGACATGGTCGCCGAGCGCGGCGTGCTCAACCGCAAGACCGGCATGCTTCACCTCGACGGCCACGTGAAGACGAAAGACGGCGAGTCGTCGATGACCGCCAACAACATGGACTACAACCTCAACACCAAGCGCGTCGAAGCGAACGGCAAGCCGATCGTGATCAAACAGCCGGTCCCGACGCCCGAGCCCGGCTCCGCAACCCCGTCACCGAAGCCGAAAAAACGCCGGATCCCGTTCTGAAATGATGGGGCTGTTCGACGCGGGTGAGGGTGGCGGCAAACGAATGCGCGAGCCGCTCGCCGCGCGGATGCGCCCGCAAACGCTCGACGAGTTCGTCGGGCAGGAGCAGATCGTCGGGCCGGGCCGCGCATTGCGCCGAGCGATCGAGTCGGATCAAGCGCCGTCGATGATCCTGTGGGGCCCGCCCGGTACCGGCAAGACGACGCTCGCGCGCATCATCGCGCAGCAAACCGGCGCGCACTTCGCGGGACTCTCCGCGGTGAGCGCCGGCGTTGCGGACTTGCGCCGCGTCGTCGCCGACGCGCAGAAGCTGCGCGCCGCGGGACGGCGCACCGTGCTGTTCATCGACGAGATCCACCGCTTCAACAAAGCGCAGCAGGACGCGGTGCTGCCGTACGTCGAGGACGGTACCGTCACGCTGATCGGCGCGACGACCGAGAACCCGTCGTTCGAGGTCAACTCCGCGCTGCTCTCGCGCTCGCGCGTGTTCGTCCTCAAATCACTCGCGGACGACGACGTGCGCACGCTGATCGAGCGTGCGCTGCACGATGAGGAACGCGGCCTGGGCAAACAGCAGATCGAGCTCACGCCGGACGCGCTCGACGCGCTGGTGAACCTCGCGAACGGCGACGCGCGCTCCGCGCTGTCGACGCTCGAGTTCGCCTCATCGTCGGCGCCGAAGCGGGACGACGGCGCGCGCGTTGTCGACGTGCAGACGATCGCCGACGCGCTGCAGCGCCGCGCGACGGGCTACGACAAAGGCGGCGACGCGCACTACGACACGATCAGCGCGTTCATCAAGACGATCCGCGGCAGCGATCCCGACGCAGCGGTGTACTGGCTCGCGCGCATGATCGACGCCGGCGAGGACCCGCTGTTCATCGCACGACGCCTCGTGATCCTCGCAAGCGAAGACGTCGGCCTCGCCGACCCGCACGCGCTGCCGCTGGCGATGGCGGCGCAGCAAGCGGTGCACTTCGTGGGCATGCCGGAAGGCTTCTTCCCGCTCGCGCATGCAGTTCTGTACCTCGCAACGGCCCCGAAATCGAACACCGTGGGCCGCGCCTACGGCGCAGCGCTGCACGACGTGGAAGCCACGCGCAATGACCCGATACCGCTACACCTGCGCAACGCGCCGACGAAGCTGATGAAGAATCTCGGCTACGGCGAGGGCTACCGCTACGCGCACTCGGATTACGCAGACATGGACGCGGAAGGCGACCTCCCGCCGGCCGTCGCGCTGCAATCGAACCTCCCCGAAGCACTGAGCGACCGCACCTACTTCGATCCCACCAAACAAGGCGACGAAGCGCGCCTACGAGCCTGGATCGACGCCCGCCGCCGCACCACCGGCGCCGCGGAGAGCGAGCTATTCGGTGACGGTTGACAATATACATCATTGTGATGTACATTGTGAACACAGGCCTCCTAGCCGCGCCCTCCGAGCGAGATCGCGGTTCTCCCTGCGGAGACCGGCATGAAACGCACTAACTTCTACGTCGATGACGAGCGCCTCGAAGCGCTCAAGCACGTCGCGACGACAGAACGTGTCTCAGTCTCTGATCTCGTCCGCGAGGGTATCGATCGCGTCATTCGGGAGCGAATGCACGGCAAGCCCGACCGGGCGGCCCTCCGTGCCGATCTGCACGAGTATCTGCGCCGCTACACTGGCAAAGGTCCTCATCGGGCACAGGAAGAGCTCGAGGACCTCGTCTCGGCCGCCATGGACGAACGCTAGAGCATCGCGGCACCGCGTCGACCTCGGAGATTGCCGATGAAGGCCGTGGTCGATACCGCCGTTCTCGTCTCCGCCGCTCTCGCGATCGCGGCGAATAACGCAGCGCATTCCCGATCGCTAACGGAGCGCGGGCTCAGTGGAGACTCGTTCGAGCTCGTGACGTCAGAACCGATGTTGCGCGAGCTCTCAGACGTGTTGTCCCGGCCGCGTCTCGGCCTTTCCGCGGAGCAGGCGATCGCGTTCGTCGAGCGCGTCACCGCCGCCGCAACGTTCGTCGAGATCCGTGGCCTCGCAATGGGATGTCGCGATCCTCGAGACGACAAGGTGCTCGAAACGGCTCTGAACGCGAACTCTGACTTTGTCGTCGCACGTGATCGCGATCTACATGATGCGCGCGCGCGATATTCGATCGAGAAAGTCGGAATAGGAATTCGAAGCCGGCCGATCCGGGTCGTGGGCGTAACCGCCTTTCTCAATGCGCTCGACGGACCCGATTTTAGTGCGTTGATCGCCGAAGTGCTCATCGAGGTCTGACCACATGCTATGCTTGCGGCTCGAATGACGCGCATCTACCTCGACCACGCAGCTACGACTCCCGCGAGACCGGAGGTCGTTGCGGCGATGGTGCCGTTGCTCGGGAGCTACAACCCGAACTCGCTGCATGCCGAAGGGCGCGCTGCGCGTGCCGCCGTCGACGAAGCGCGCGAGGCCGTTGCGCGCGTGCTCGGTACGACGCCGCGCGAGATCGTCTTCACCGGGGGCGGCTCGGAGTCGGTGGTGCTCGCGATCGTCGGGGCGGCGCGTGCTGCGGCGGTGCGCGGGCGGCATGTCGTCACCGTCGCAACCGAGCACCATGCGGTGTTGCACGCGGTCGACGTCCTCGAGCGTGACGGCTGGCGGGTGACGCGGCTGTCGGTCGATGCTCGCGGGCTCGTCGATCTCGCCGCGTTCGCGACCGCGCTCACGCCTGAGACGACCCTCGCCAGCGTGATGCTTGCCAACAACGAGATCGGCGTCGTCCAACCGGTCGCGGAGCTGGCTCGCGTGGCCCGCGAGCGTGGTGTGCTGCTCCACACGGACGCGATCCAGGCACCGGGCTGGCTCCCACTCGAAGTCGATGCGCTCGGCGTCGACCTGCTCTCGCTGTCGGCGCACAAGTTCTCCGGGCCCAAGGGCGTCGGCGCGCTCTACGTGCGGCGCGGGACGGCGCTGGAGCCGCTGATCGTCGGCGGCGGCCAGGAGCACGGCCTGCGCGCGGGCACCGAGAACGTAGCCGGGATCGCCGGCTTCGCCGTCGCGCTCTCCCTGGCGGATGCCGAACGCCCCGTCACCGCGCCGCGCGTCGCCGCGCTGCGCGACCGGCTCGAAGCCGGCATCGTGGCCGCCGTCCCCGACGTCGTCGTCAACGGCGCCGGTGCGCCGCGGCTGCCCGGCGTTCTGTCCGTTGCGTTCGCCGGCGTTCCGTCGGACGCGCTCCTCATCCGGCTCGATCTGGAAGGCATCGCCGCGTCGGCGGGCAGCGCTTGCGCAGCCGGCTCGCTCGAACCGAGCCACGTCGCGACGGCGATCGGACTCGACGAGCGCCATCGGTGTGGCGTCATCCGGTTTTCGCTCGGGCGCGACACGACGGCGGCCGAAGTCGACGAAGTCCTGCGGCGCTTGACCGCCGTCATGGCAAGCATAGGCACGCCGCTCGTCGTGTAAGCCCTCGCAAATTTGGGAATGTGACCGAGCGTGGCTCTCGCTAGCACGCGGAGGATTTTTTGAGCACGGGTTTCGACTGGGCGATCATTATCGATGTCGGTGTCGGCGTCGGCGTGTTCCTGATGGGCGTCGGCATCTTCATGGTGTGCTCGGCGCTGGCCAAAGTGTTCACGCGGCTCAACGGCACGCTCGATGAGGTCGACCGCCAGATCGGTGCGCTCTCCGTACCGGTCGTCGCGACGCTCGGGCACGTGAACGGCATCGCCGACACGGCCGACGAGACCGTCGCGCGGCTCGGTGCCGTCGTCGGGACGCTGGAAAGCGTCGCCGGCGGCGTCGGCAACACCGCGAAGCTCGCGACGGAGTCCGTGACCCCGGCGCTCGTCAACCTCGGCGCGACGCTCAGCGGCGTCACCGCCGGCCTGCGAAAGCTCGTCACCGGCCGCCGCGGCGGCGCACCCGATTCCGGAACGGCCTCCGGTGGAGGCTGATCGCGGCGGGGGCGGCAGCGTCCCCGGGTTCATCACCGGTCTCGCGCTCGGCGCTCTCGCCGGCGCGACTCTTGCGATGATCCTCGCGCCGCAGTCCGGTGAGGATACGCGCGACCTGCTCGTTGCCAAAGCGCGCGAAGCCGGCGAACGCGCGCGCGACACCGCCGGTGACGCCAACGATCTTCTTGCCCGCGGGCGTCAAATCGTCGCGGATGCAAAAGCCCGGATCGACGGAGCGATCGCGGAAGGCAAGGACGCAGCTTCGCGCCAGCGCAGCACCCTCGAAGACGAAAGCAACCATAGCTAGGAGTTAGTGTGGATATCAAAGTCAACGTCCGCGAGTCCGAGGGCGACGCCTACGTGGTCGACCTCACCGGCGAGATCGACGTGTACACCTCACCCAAGGTCAAGGACGCGATCACGGAGCTGATCGATCAAGAGCACTACAACCTCGTGATCAACCTCGAGAAGGTGCGCTACATCGACTCCACCGGGCTCGGCGTGCTCATCGGCGGCCTCAAGCGCGTGCGCGAGCACGGCGGCTCGGTCAACCTCGTCTGCACCAACCCGCAGATCAAGAAGATCTTCGACATCACCGGCCTGGTGAAGATCTTCGGTATCTTCGACGACGAACAGAGCGCCATGAAGGCGCTGGTGTGAACGCGTCCACCCACGCCCTCGAAATTTCTTCGCACGGCACCGTCGAGCTGAAGATCCCCGGGCGTGCCGAGTGGGTCGCGGTCGCGCGCCTCGCGGTCGCTGCCGTCGCGAGCCGGCTGCGGTTTTCGGTCGACGAGATCGAAGACATCAAGCTCGCCATCGCGGAAGCGTGCACCAACTCCATCCAGAGCTCCGGCGGCGTCGACGCGGGCGTCATCGAGATCGTTTGCGATGCGCTGGAGAACGAGCTGCGCGTGACCGTTCGCGACCATTCACCCGGCTTGCATCTCGAGACCGCGAAACCAGGCGGCATCGACGAGGGGCGCACCGAAGAGCTAGGCGTGTTCTTGATCCGAGCTCTGATGGACAGCGTCGACTACACGAGCGATCCGCGCCGCGGCACGGAGCTCGTCATGGCGAAGCGCGTTACCAGCTAGCCGTGTCGTCGTCGGTTCCTCACGTGGACGAGGAACGCTGGGACCGGAATCGCGCGCGGCAGGCGTTCGCGCGCTTTGCCGAGCTGCGAAGCAATCGGGCGCTCGATAGCGGCCCCGACCATTCCGGCATCAGCGAGTTCGACCGCTTGCGCAACGAGCTCGTGGTCGCGCACCTCAACCTCGTCCGCTACCTCGCCGTCAAGTTCGCCAACCGCGGCGAAGCGCTCGACGATCTGATCCAAGTCGGCACCGTCGGCTTGCTCAAGGCGATCGACCGCTTCGACCTCGAGCGTGGCGTCGAGTTCACCACGTATGCCACGCCGACGATCGTCGGCGAGATCAAGCGCTACTTCCGCGACAAGGGCTGGGCCGTCAAGGTCCCCCGCCGCCTGCAAGAGCTCAACCTGTCCGTCAACCGCGCGATCGAGAAGCTGACGGTCAAGCTCGGCCACTCGCCGACCGTCGGCGAGCTCGCACAGCACCTCGGCGCATCGGAAGAAGACATCCTTGAAGCGCAAGAGCTCGGCCAGGCGTACAACCTGCTCTCGCTCGACACGGAGCTCAACGGCGACGGCGACAAGAAGTCGCAGACGCTGGCGGACTACGTCGGCCAGAACGACGCCGGCCTGGAGTTGCTCGAAGACCGCGCGAACTTGGAGCGCGCGTTCCAAGTGCTGACCGGCCGCGAGCGCGTGATCCTGTACCTGCGGTTCTACGAGAGCGTGTCGCAGACAGAGATCGCAAAGCGCCTCAACGTCTCGCAGATGCACGTCTCGCGCCTGCAGCAAAAGGCGCTCGAAAAGCTCAAGAACTTCCTGCAAGAGAAGTAGCGCCGCCTCCGCGCTATCGAGATGCTCATCCGGTTTGCGGCGGAGCGACGACGCGCAAGACGTTGTCGCCGCCGAGCACCACGGTGGCGGCGGTGACGCCTTCGGGAAACGTCACGTGAAGCGGTGCGATGCTGGGTGGGGTCTCGATGACGTCGCCTTCGGCGAACGAGCCGAACGCGACGCAATACACTGGCGCTGCAAGCGGGACGTCGACGGTCCAATTCGGTTTCGTGGCGACGACGACGGTCGCGACGCCGTCCATCCCGACCCCGACGAGCGCGCCTGCGTTCGCCGGAACGGTCGCATCCTGAACGATGCGCAACATCCCGGACGGTGCGCTCGCGCCGAGCGCCGTGAACGTGAATCCGGCATCGTAGTACAGGGTCACCGAGTTGGCGCCGACGGGATCGGCGGCGACGACCTGTGAGCTGCGGACGAGCGCCCCGCCGAGCGCGTCACTCGCAATCCACACGAAGCTGTACGTCTGGTTCCACGTGAACGCTGCGGTCGTCGCCGGATGCGTGCTTGCCGTGAGCCATGCCAGCGACGACATCCCTTCGACGGCCTGGTAGATGCACGCCGTCCCGGCGTTGGTGGAATCGTTGACGAACGTGAGGGTGAGCCGGGGTTCCGCAGGGGTCGGAACCCCGGCCAGCTGCACGCTCACCGCCGCTCGCGGACGCTCGCGGCGATGCGCTGCAGCAACGCGGGCTCGACGTGCTTCGCGCCCGTCCCGAGCAGCCACAGCTCGAACTGGCTTCCGGGATCGAACCGCCGCTCGGACGCGAGCCGCACGATTCCGTCCGCGACGACGAACGATGCGTCGCCGGCATCGTCGTGAATCGTGACACGCAAGCCTCGATAGCCGAGCCGGCCCGTATCGGCGACATCCGCGCTCGTCGCGCGCTGGAGGTGCGCGAGGCGCCGCTCCAACTCACGCGTCTGCTGCGCGTCGAGCACCCAGCGGGTGTTCTCGCGCCCTGAGAAGACGTCGAGCAGCACGGTTGCGGTGCGCGTCATGGTCAGTTGATCACCACATGCGACGAAGTGATCATGTAGGTGCAGAACGTCGTGTACTCGCCGCGGTCGCACGTCTGCGGGTCGGAAATCTGGTTGCCGGAGTTGTCGAGGTTGGTCGCCGCCGCTCCGCCGGTCTTGTGGGACCAGCAGCCGTCGGCGTCCTGGCGGTACCAGTGGTAATCCTCCAGCGGCCAGATGACGAGCGCGACGTACCAGCCCGCGCCCGAGCCTAGCGGCGCGTTGAACCCCTGCGTCTGGGTCAGCCCGTCCGCGATCGCGCACAGCATGACGGTATTGCAGTCCATGCTCGTGATGATCTTGCCGTGAGCGCGCCCGGGCTGGGCGAATGTATTCGTGATCTGGTTGTTCGCGTAATTGTAGCAGTTGTTGTACGGCTGCACGTTGGGCACGTTCCAGAGGTTCGGCTGGTACGGAGGCGTGTCCGGCGCAACGCACGCCGGACACTGGGCGGTGCCCGCCGAGTTGCTCGAGCCGGCCTCGACGGGCTTTGCGAGCTCCCGCTGCAAGTATGCTTTCAAGCGCGCGCCGAGGTGCGCGCCTGCGCGCTCGATGATGGCGTGCTCGATCGCGCGGCCCGGGTCGACGAGATTCGGCGCGAGGCGGCTCGTGCCGATCACGCCGCCGTGGATGCGAAGGTCCAGCGGCCCGGCCGGATCGCCGGCCGGGCGGTGCAGCGAGATCCCGCGGTACCCGAGCCGCCCGTCGATGCCGGGCGGCTTGAGCCGCGTCTTCTCGCCGAGCGCGGCGATGCGCCGCTCGAGCGCCTCGCTCTCCGCAGCCGGTAGAACCCACGTGGGATTCGGCCGGCCGGAGAACACGTCGAGAACGACTTTGGTCGGCACGTCAGCCGACCTTTGCCGCCCGACCCCACTTCGCCGAACGGTCTTTGCGGCGTGCGGCGAGATACTCGGCGTTGGCGGAAGCGGTCGTTCCCACCGTCCAGGTGTCGTCCGCGTTGAGCGTCGCCACCATCTCGTACGTGTTCGGCGGGAAGTTGATGTTTGCGGTAGACGTGATCTCTTCGATGCTCATCACCACGCCTTGCGTGTAGTCGCCGAACGTGATCCAGTACTGCGGCGTCGGCGTGAACATCAGTTGCAGGTTCGGATCGGCCTGCACCACGTACGTGCCCGCGCCGGACATCCCGACGCCGACGGAGGCCTGGTTGGGCGGGATGGTGTTGTTCTCCGCGATGTACAGGCTACCCGGATTGGGGCCGCTCGTCGTCGGGCTGAAGTCGAACCCTCCGTTGTACACCAACGTCGTCTTGTTGTTGAGCGAGAGGTCGGCCGGCAGCACTTGCGAGGCGTTGAACAGCACGCCGGGCACGAGCGTCCCGGTCTGGCCCCACACGAAGCTGTAGTTGATTTGCCAGCTGAACGTTGCTTGCGTCCCCGGATTCGTGAACTTCGCGAACCATGCGAGCGACATGACGTCCTGCACGCCGATGTCCGGCGCGGTTTGGTAGACGCACGCGCTGCCGGCGAGCGACGAGTTGTTGACGAACGTGAGGTTGTAGGTAACCGCGGGCATGAAGTGCTCCTTCGGAAAGGCGCACCGAGCCATCAACAAGCAAACCGCCAAGCCCGCGCGGCGTCGCTGCGCGGATTCTGCGAACGATTTCACCCGTATGACGTTCGGCGTCGAGGTGCCGGCGTTGACGAGAGCTTCTGTCGTGTCTCGGAGCCGGCTGCCTCGATCGTACGGCGCTCGCCGCTGCCGTGTAAAGCGCTGGACGGGACGCGGTCGACGATCTTTGCGATTCAGTCCACCGGCGATGAGACTCATCAGCACGTTCGCGACACGATAGGCCGGTATCGAACCATCGAGCGGTTCGCGCCGGCCAACGCGCACGCGCGGCGTTCGCTCAAACCGAATTCTTCGATGAGCCGCGCTACGACGCGGCGGCGCGCGCGCGCGGGTATCATCCGTCCCGGAGGACAGCGCGCAGCGCCTCGAGCTCGTCGGCTTGGCGCGCGGTTTGCCGGCGGCAGCGCGCGAGCGCGGCTTCGAGCTCGTCGATCCGCTGCTGCAATGTGTCAGCGTGAGCACCGAACTGCCGCTTCCAGCGGAACAGCGTCGCCCGGCTGATTCCGTAACGGCCGCACGTCTCCGCAACCGATCCCGCTGCGACTTCGCGCACGGCGCGCAGAATCGTCGATTGCGTATGGCGCCGGCGCCTCACCGCACCGGGTGCGCGGCCAAGCCGCACCGGTCGTTCTCGTCCACGTCGCACCCCGCCGTTGGACCGTTGTAACCCTTTCTCTTTCGCTTGTTGCGGTGATGGTGCCTTGCCTTGTGCCGGTTATGAGCGATGCGAACGGCCCGCCCGGGCGGGACGAACCCGGGGGAGGCGGCGAACCTGACGGGTCGGCCATGACTTCCCAAGAGCTGCGTCAAGCATTCGTCGACTATTTCAAGCGGAACGGGCACGCGCATCTGCCGTCCGCCTCCCTCATCCCCGATGAGATGAGTACCACGCTGTTCACCATCGCGGGGATGGAGCAGTTCGTGCCGGTGTTTCTGGGCGAGATGCCGGCGCCCGCGCCGCGTGCCGTCACGGTGCAGCGCTGCCTGCGCGTCGCCGGGGCGAAGTCGGACATCGAGAACGTCGGGCGCACCGGGCGGCACGGCACGTTCCTGGAGATGCTCGGGAACTTCTCGTTCGGCGACTACTACAAGTCCGAGGCGATCCGCTTCGCTTGGGAGTTTCTCACGACCGTCATGAAGGTCGATCCCGCCAAGCTGTACGTCACCGTGCACACGTCGGACGACGAGGCGCAGCGGCTCTGGGAAAACGAGATCGGACTCAACCCGTCACGCATCACGCGCTGGGACGAGGACAACTTCTGGACGATGGGGCCGACGGGCCCGTGCGGTCCGTGCAGCGAGATCTTCTTCGACACCGGGCCGGAGCACGCGTCCGGCCCCGATGACGACGGACCGAACAAAGGCGACCGCTACGTCGAGATCTGGAACGTCGTGTTCCAGCAGTACAACCGCGGCGCCGACGGCAAGCTCAACGATTTGCCGCGCAAGGCGATCGACACGGGTGCCGGCTTCGAGCGCATGCTCGCGGTCGCCAACGGCATGGTCTCGATGTACGAGACCGACTTGTTCACCGACCTGATCGCGGCGCAGCCGCCGGTCGGGCAGACGTCGCTGCCTGCGCCCGAGCAGCTCGTGCGGCGGCGCATCATCGCGGACCACGCGCGCGCGGCGACGTTCTTGATCGCCGACGGCGTGTACCCGTCGAACACCGAGCGCGGGTTCGTGCTGCGGTTCTTGATCCGGCGCGCGATTCGCAACGGGCGTTTGCTCGGGTATCCGCGTGCGTTCATGGCCGACCTCGCGAACGCGGTGGTCGCGTCGCTGGAGAGCGGTTATCCGGAGTTGCGCGCGCGGCTGAGCGACGTGCAGAACGCGCTGCGCACGGAAGAAGCGGGTTTCATGCGCACGCTCGACCGCGGCAGCGAGCTGCTCGAAGCGCTCATCGGCGACGCGCTCGAGGACTGCACGATGCTGATCTCGGGTGACGACGCGTTCGTGCTGCACGATACGTACGGCTTTCCGTACGAGCTCACGCGCGAGATCGCGGCCGAGCGCGGCGTCGCGGTCGACAGCATCGCGTTCGAGCAGAAGATGGGCGAGCAGCGGCAGCGCGCGCGCGCCGACGCGGCGAGCAAACGCGGCGTCGTCACCGTCACCGACGTGCCGACGCTGTCGTCCGCGTTCGAAGGCTACGGCGGGCTCGAAGCCGCCGGCACGGTGCAGGCGATTCTCGTCGGCGGCAAGCCCGTCGAGTCGATCGACGGCGGCGCCGAGGCGCAGATCCTGCTCGACCGCACGTCGTTCTACGCGGAGAAGGGCGGCCAGGTCGGCGACCACGGCCGCATCACGCACGCCGACGCGGTGTTCGAGGTGACCGACACGCAGTACATCGGCGAAGCGATCGCGCACCACGGCCGGCTGACGCGCGGCGCGCTTGCCGCCGGCGACGCCGTGCGCACGAGCGTGTATCCCGAGTGGCGCGAGGAGATCCGCCGCCACCACACGTCGGCGCACTTGCTGCAGCGCGCGCTCAAGGACGTGCTCGGCGACGACATCGTCCAGGCCGGTTCGTGGGTGGGCGTCGACCGCATGCGGTTCGACTTCCGCAGCCCGTCCGGCGCGCTGACCCCGCAGCAGAAGCGCGCGGTGACGCAGCGCGTCAACGAGCTGATCCGCGCCGACCACCATCAGGACATGACCGAGCTGCCGATCGAAGAGGCGAAAGCGACCGGCGCGATCACGATGGCGGGCGAGAAGTACGGCGACCGCGTGCGCGTCGTCGCGTTCGGGCCGGCGGTCGAGTTCTGCGGTGGAACGCACGCGCACACCACCGGCGAGCTCGGGCTGTTCGTGCTGCTGAGCGAAGGCTCGATCGGGAGCGGCGTGCGCCGCATCGAGGGCATCGTGTCCAAGGCCGCGGAGCGGTACGTCGAGCAGCAGCAGGACACGCTCGCGACGCTGAGCGAGGCGCTCTCGGCAAAACCGGACGAGCTCGTGGAACGCGTCGAGCGCTTGCAAACCGACGTGCGCGATCTGCAAAAAGCGATGGCGGAGATCAAGGCGCGGCTCGCGTCCGCCGACGCGGCGACGTACGCCGACGCCGCGGAAGCGGTCGGCGCGACGCGCGCGGTGCTCGCGATCGTGCGCGAAGCCAACGCCGAGGCGCTGCGCACGCTCGGCAACGCGATCCGCTCGCGGCTGCGCTCGGGCGTGGTGGGATTGGTCGGGACCGACGGCGACAGCGCGTCGCTGTTCGTCAGCGCAAGCGACGACGCCGTGAAAGCCGGCGCGCACGCCGGCAACCTCGTCAAAGCCGCGGCGGCGCTCATCGGGGGCAAGGGCGGCGGCGCGCCCGCGCAAGCGCAGGGCGGCGGCAAGGATCCGTCGGGCGCGGAGGGCGCGCTCGCCGCGATGCGCGAGCTGCTCGCCGCCCAAGTGTCGTGATCGCAGTGCTGGCGGCTGCGGCCGTCGCTGCGGCGACCGCCGCGCCCGCGCCGACGCCGACGCCGGCGCCGGACGCCGTCGTCGCGAAGTACGCCGCCGCGCTCGCGGCGCTCAAAGAGCCGCGCGTGTTCAGCGTCGACTACACGATCGAGCAGACCGGGACGCGTGCGCTCGAACAAACGCACCGGATTTATCGCAGCGGCACGGACGAGCGCGACGAGACGATCGCGGTCAACGGCACGCGCCCGACGTCGCCGCTCGTGCGCATCTTCCGCCGCCGCCCGTACCGCTACACGATCGCCGCGCTCGCGCCGAAGCCGTCCGCGTACGATTTCACCTATGCGGGCCCGCACAAGGACGGCAAGCACGTCGATTACGTCTTCACCCTCACGCCGAAGAAGCCGGTGCGCGGCTTTGGTTTCACCGAAGTGATCGTCGACGGCGTGACGTTCTTGCCGGCGGCCGTGTCGTTCGCGACGGATCAGCACGCCGGGCACGGTCAGGTGACGTTCGCGAAATCGGATCGCTGGTGGGTGGCGCGCAGCGCCGCCGCGCAGGCGAACGTCCCGGGCGGCATCGCGCACGAACGCCTGATGTTCTCGCGCTGGCGCTTCCCCGCGACGCTGCCGCGCTCGACGTTCGCCGCCCCGCGCCCGCTGCCCACGCCGCCGTCCGCGGTCCCGCCCGCGCTACCGTGAAGCAGTCGCGCTCGCGCGCCGCTTCTAGCTCAACTTGCTCGCGAGGAACACCGCCGCTTGCCCGCGCTTCAGCGTTCCCGCCGGCCACGTGTACGAGCCGGCGTCGATGCGGTCGAACCGGTCTTTCTCCTTTTTCGTAAGGTCGTCCGCCGGCCGGAACTTCATGTCCGGCCGGTTGCCGCCGTCGTCGACCTGGTCGACGCCGAGCAGGTGCGCCGCGACGAACACGTCCTTGTCGGACGGCATGACGTCGGTCCACCAATACAGCGGAACGCCGATGCCGAGCAGGACGCGCTGAAATGCGCGCAAGAGCGTACGGCTCTGCACGACCGACCGCGCGGCGACGCCGCGCGCGATGCAGAACGCCGCGAGCGCTCCCGCCGACTCGCCGATGTTCCACTCGACCGGGTGCACGCGGTAGGCGCCGTTGGTGATGTGCGTAACGCCGATGTTCTTGCAGGCCGCGAGCAGGTTCGTCATGCGCTGCGGCACGAGCGCGCCCAGCGGGATCTGAAACGGTTTGGTGCCGTGCTGGCTCCAGGGCAAGCCGTTGTTCGCCGCGTGGATGTCCATCGCGTACCAGCCGATGCCGCACGAGTCCGCAAACGGTTTGGCGCGCACCGTCGCGGCGTTGATGTCGGCGTCGATGTCCTGCTGGCGCACGGTCGTCATCGCTTCGATGCGCCGCGACTCGCGGATGTACGGCATCGGCGACGTGCCGTCGGGCGTGCCGAACACGTCCGCGCGCACGCGCACGTTCGGGTAGCCCGGCTTGTCGCCGGGTTTCGCGCCGTCGCGCTCGCACACGTTCTGCAGCCAGTAGACGTACGCGACGGACACCTCGCGGGCGCGCGCGATGACGTCCGCGTCACCGGCCGCGGTTCCGGTCGGCAGCGAGGCCGTCTTGTAGTCGTTGCTGCCGACGTTGATCGTGGTCAGGCTGTGCGCAAGCCGCTTGTCGTTGAATTGCGCAGCATCGACGAACTGCCGGTAGTTCCACAGCGTGTCGGCGCCGGGTAACGGTTCCGCGAACACGGTTGTGATGTCGCCGTCGATCAGGCGGAAGCGCTGCTCCTTCGCGATGGCGTCGTAGTTGGCCGGCTTCGGGACGAGCACAGGCGGATCGGCCGGGTCGCCGAGTTCGAGCGCGATCGGCATGGTGATCGGCTGAATCCACTCGGGGTGCGCGACGGTGGGCGCCGCCGGCTCGCCGAACTCGTTGCGGCTCTCGGCTCCGATGCGAAACGGTACCTTGCAGAGCGGCAGCAGGTCGCCGAGGTCGGTCGCGTCCAGGAAGATCTTTGCGACGAACCGGTTCGTCGTGCCGTCTTTGCCGCGCGCGACGATTGCATGGACGACGTCGCCGTCGGACTCCGCCGAGATCACGGTCGTTTCCAAGCGGACGTCGACGGGGGGCTTGGGCGCGCGCAGCTGCGCCATCAGGACGTCGTGGCCGACCTGCGGCGCAAAGCGGAAGGTGGCGAAGTGGCCGCCGGGGTTGAAGTCGTTCGGCGCCGGCGGGTGCGCGAGCGTGTACGTCGTGGTGTAGACGTGGCGCACGGCGTCGCGAAACCTTCGGTACGAGGCGGTGCTGCCGGCGCCCGCCGTATAGGTCGTCTCGTCCGCGCGGGTGCAGCCTTGCGAGGTCGACTGGCCGCCGACCCATTTCGAGGCCTCGATCAGGCACACCGAGGCGCCTGTCGCGGCGGCGCTGAGCGCGCCGGCGACGCCGCCGAGGCTCCCGCCGGCGATTACGATGTCAAACTGCAAGTCCGCCATAAGGGCCCCTCCGCCGGCGGCTCGTTCTGCCCGAACGGGCGCCCTCCCGTCCCGGCGAACCGCACGACCGGGTGGCGGCGTACCGGTGTCATGAGAACGCTGCTCGTCGCCGCGCTGGTCGCGGCGATCGTCCCCGCGCCCGCGGCTTCCGCGCCCCCTGCGCCCGCGGCGCTCGTCGTGCACATCCGCGACGACGCGTTCGTCCCCGCGTCGCTCACCGTCAAGGCCGGCGACAAGGTCACGTTCGTCAACGACGACGACGACGCGCACACTGCGACCGCCGACGACGCGTCGTGGGACTCCGAAGGCCTCAACCAAGGCCAGAAATGGACGCACGCATTCATGAAACCAGGCAAGATCGCATACCATTGCACCGTTCACCCGATGATGCACGGCACGATCATCGTGGCGGCGGCAAGCCGCCCAAGCAGCGCACCGTGAAGCGGCGCGATTTCGTCGGCCACGTCGCGTGGACCGGCGCGGGCATCCTCTACGTGCTGGGCGCCGACGGCATCGTGCGCGCCACGGCGGACGCGTCGCCGAAGTCGTTCGGCTTCGTGCAGATCAGCGACAGCCACATCGGCTACACCGGGCCGGCCAACGACGACGTGCACGGCACGCTCGCCAAAACCGTCGCGGACGTCAACGCGCTGCCGGTGCAGCCGGCGTTCGTCATCCACACCGGCGACGTCACGCACTTGAGCAAAGCGGCGGAGTTCGACGACGCGCGCGCGATCCTGAGCACGCTGCGCGCGCCGCTCATCACCATCCCCGGCGAGCACGACGTGATCGGCGCGGAAGGCCCCAAGCGCTACGCGGCGGCGTTCGCGCGCAAGGACGCGGCGGGGCGCGGCTGGTCGGCGTGGGATCAGGGCGGCATCCATTTCGTCGCGCTGATCAACGTCGGCGAGGGCGAGACGATGGGCATGCTCGGCGACGAACAACTGTCGTGGCTCGCGAACGATCTCAACGCGCGCAAGCCCGATACGCCCGTCGTGGTGTTCGGGCACGTGCCGTTGTTCGCCGCGGCGCCCGAGTGGGGCTGGACGACCACCGACGGCACGAAGGCGATCGCGCTGCTGCGCCGCTTCAACGCGGTCACCGTGCTCAACGGCCACATCCATCAGGTGCTCGAGCATCAAGACGGCGCGATCCGCTTCGCAACCGCGCGCGCGACGGCGTTCCCGCAAGCCGCGCCCGGCACGCCCGGCGCGAAACCGGGCCCGCTCAAGGTCGCGCCGGACTCGCTGCTGGGCGTCCTGGGCTACCGCACCGTCGAGGTCGCCGGCCGGGCGGCATGGCAAGACCGCACGCTAGCGCAGGGCTGACGCTCGTCGAAGCGCGCCCGATGGCGCTCGACGAGCCCGCGTTCGACCTCGCCTACCGCGCGTACGCGCCCCGGCTGCGCGCGGTCGCGTACGACGTCGTGCGCGACCGCGATGCGGCCGAGGACGTCGTGCACGGCGCGCTCGTGCGGGTGTGGAGCGCGGGGGCGTACCGGTCCGAACGCGGCGCACTGCTCCCGTTTCTCATCGCGTGCGTGCGGCGCGAAGCGTTCGACACGCTGCGGGCCGCCAAGCGCCGCCACCTGCGCGAGGTGCGCGCGGCGGACGATGCCGTCGCGCTCGACGAGACAGCCGCGATCGACCCCGTCGAAACGCGCCGCGTGCGGCGCGCGCTCGACGAACTCCCCGAACCGCAGCGCGACGTGATCCTGCGCGCGTACTACGGACACCGCACGCTCGCGGAAGTCGCGCAGGACACGAACACCCCCCTGGGCACCGTCAAAAGCCGCCTCGCCGGCGCGCTGCGACGGCTGCATTCCACGCTTTCCGGAGAACCCACACCGTGAACCACCTCGACGACGACGCAGAGCTGTACGCTCTCGGCCTGACCGATCGCGAACGCGACGCGGAGATCGAAGCGCACCTCGCCGCCTGCGATGTCTGCCGCATGCGCGTGGTCGCCGCCGAGTCCGCCGCCGCATCGCTCGCGGCGGCGCTGCCGCCGATGCCCGCCGCCGCACCGCGGCGCTCGTGGTGGGCGACGGCGGCCACCGCCGCCGCGGTCGTGTTCGCCTCGTCGACCGCGTTCGAGGGCGTCTACGCGCACACCGCGTCCGCGCAGCTCGCGCGCACCGACACCGCGCTCGGCGCGATCGCGTCGTCGCACTTCGAGCACACGACGCTGACGTCGGAGTCCGGCGTGGTCGCGAAAGCGATCTACGCGCGCGACGGCGCGTGGTGCTACGTCGTCGTGACGAACGCGGCGCCCGGCGCGCACGTCGTCGTGCACCGCGGCGCGGAGGCGCGCGACCTCGGCGCGCTCGACGCGGGCACACCCGCGACGCTGTTCACCCGCGGCCTCGGCCGTGCGGACGGGATCGACGTGGTCGCAGACGGGCACGTCGTCGCGCACGGCGCGCCCGTCTACTAGAACGGCGTCAGTGCGGCACGCCGCCGTCGCGCGGCGGCCGGGCGGGCTCCATCTGCACGGCGCGCTTCACGCGCGCGGCACGTAGCGCAGCGGTGGGCGGCGGCGACGCGCCGTTGTACGTGTAGTAGTTGCGCAAGCCGTCCATGACTTGCAGCGAGTAGCCCGTCGAGCCGAAGTCGGGCCCGTCGAACGGCTCCTGCGGACCGACGTTGCGGAACCAGTAGGCGATGTCGTGCGGCGGCGGCGTCGCCGGCGCGGTCGGCATCGGGATCGGAGCGAACATCCCGCTGCCCGCGGTCATCGGCGTTTTCAGGTTGATCTCGGCCGTCGCGTGGCACGACATGCACGCGGATTTCGGGTTGTCGACGGGGCCGTTGAGCCGGTTCTGATAGCCGTAGTGCAGCATGTGCACGTCGGGGTTCAGCCACGTCTCTTTGAGGCCGGTCGTGTACGGCGTCGGCGACGGCGGCGGCGTGTAGCCGGGATCGTTGCCCCACATCAGGCCCACCGGTGCGACGTTGCGCCAGACCTTGCCGAGCGCCGGACCGTGGTAGCCGGGGCCGCCGCCCGCGACGAACGTGCCGAAGAACCAGCCGGTCGGACCGGCGCGGTGATCTTTCACCGCGATGTCGATTTGCAGCAAGTGTACCTTGCCGATGACCCGCGGCGGCGGCGACTGGCCCGGTTGCGGCTTTTTCGGCAGCGAGTGCAGGTCGGCGTACACGTAGGCGTCCCACGCGGGCGCGTCTTTGAGGAACGGGACCTCGTCGGTCGAGCCCGTCGTGAACAAGAGCTTCGCGGCGACGGTGCCTTCGGGGACGGGTACCGCGGCGGTGGTGCTCGGCTGCGCGCCGGCCTTGGCGCGCCACGGATCCCACACGCGGCGGAGCACCGTTGCGCCGGGCGCGTTGTAGAAGCCGACGGCGTAGTTCATCCAGTACGATGTTTGCTCGGGCGCGAGCTCGCCGGGCGGTGACAGCCGCTCGACGGTGAGACCGTGCACGAACTCGCGGCCGTACGGCCCGAGATCTTGGAACGGCGCGTTGTACCACGCGCGCACGTGGTTGAGCTTGGGCTCGAAGTCGTTCTCGATCGAGCCGCGGTGGATGTTGCCTTCGTAGAAATACGCCAGCACCGCGCGCGTGTACGCGCCCGGGTCGGTTTTCGGTTGGATGCGCAGCCACGGCGCGTCGCGGTCGGGCCGCGCCGAGCGCGGATAGTTTTGCGCGAGGCGAAATACGTGCCCGGCGTACGGCGGCGTGGTGACGGGCGGCGTCATCGCCGCGTCGCAGAACGGCGTGTTCCACGTATTGCACGTGCCCGCGATGTACTTCGGCGAAGCGGTGGTCAGCGTTGCGGCGGGCTGGTGCGCCGCGAAGGCGGCAGCGGTGCCGGCGACTGCGATCGCAACTCCGGCGAACGCGATGCGGCCGCGGCGGGCCCCGGTGAAAAGCAGACGTTGCAGCATAGAGCGCCTTCCCGTCGAGCGTACACGTTATGGCGGCACGCTTTCTGCGCGCCGGAGGGCGCCCCTTTGCGCTGCCGTTCAGGCGAGCGCACGGAGTCGTTTAGAGCGCTTGTCCTTCGGTGGGCGCGCGCAGCGCTCCGAGGTGATCGCTGACGCACTCGTCGACGAGCGCCCACCGGCCGGCGTGCACGTCGAACACGGCGTACGCGCCGTTCTCCACCCGCGTCGTCCAGAAGTCTTCGAGCCCGCGCGAGGTCGCATCGACGAGCGCGACGCGCACGACCGCGTCGTGCGTGACGACGAGCGCCGGCGCGGCGGGTTGGAACGATGCGGCGAAGTCGCGCCAGCGCGCGAGCACCTGCGCGATGCTCTCGCCGTTCTCGAACTGCACGTGCGCGGGATCGTGGCGCCACGCGCGGTAACGCGCGGGGTCGTTCGCTGCGAGCTCGTCGCGCAAGCGCCCCTCCCACGTGCCGTGCGCGATCTCGATGATCCGGTCGTCGGTTTCGACCGGCACGCCGGCGCGTTCCGCCGCCGGCTGCGCGGTCGCGACGCACCGTCGCAGCGGCGAGCTCACGACGCGGCGCACGCCCGCGGTCTGTATCGCGTCCGCGAGCGCGCGCGCCTGCCGCATGCCCAGCGGGCTCAGCTCCGACTCGAGCCGGCCTTGGTAGCGGCCGGCGACGTTCCAAGTGGTTTCGCCGTGCCGCGCGACGTACACGCGCACCGCCGTGCCGTTCGGGCGCCGCCGTGAACCTTCCCGGCCGCGCGGCCGACGGAGCTGCATGGAAGCGGTGCGCGACGACGCGGTCATGGCCGAGATCAACATCACGCCGTTCACGGACGTGCTGCTGGTGCTGCTGATCATCTTCATGATCCTCGCGGCGCTCGTCGCGCCGCCGGGCTTCGAGAAGCAGCTGCCCGATCCGGGCAGCGCACCGCCCGTGCCCACCGTCGCCGCGCGCACGATCGAGGTCGTGGTGAACGAGCGCGGCGCGGTTTTCGTCGACGGCAAGCCCACCGGCGAGCGCGCGCTCTACGCCGATCTGCTCGATACGGTTCATCGCCGCGGCCGGCTGCACGTCGCGCTCGCCGCCGACGTGAAAGCGCCGTACGGCACCATCATCCGCATCCTCGACGCGGCGAAGGTCGCCGGTCTCGAAGACGTCGGCTTCGTGACGTCGTGAAGCGCAACTACCTCGCGTACGGGTTCGCAATCTCGATCGCGGTGCACCTCATCGTGCTGCCGTTCGTGCGCCCGCAGGCCTCGGTCGCGGAGCCGGAACCCGTGCCGACGTTCCACGTCGACCACATCCCGACGCCGCCGCCCACGCCTCCCCCGACACCGACGCCGCGCCCGACGCAACCGCCGACACAGCCGCCGCACGCGACGCCGCCGCCGCACGCCGAACAGCACCCTCCGGTGCTCATCCGCACGCAGCACCAAGACACGCACCCGCACACCGGCGCCGGCGAGCCGCCGAACACGCACACGCACGGCGATCCGAACGCCGCGCCGGCCCCGCCCGGAACTCCCGGGCCCGCGGCGACCGACGCGCCCGCGGCCCCGCTTGCGGCGCCGTCGCCGACCCCGCATCCGACGCCGACGCCGCTGTCGTGCGCGCGGCCGAACGTCGCGCCGGCGACGCTGCGCGCGGCCGCGCCCGACACGCCGTCGATGGCGCAGCAGCAGGGCGTCACCGGGGTCGTGCACGTCGTCGTGTCGCTCGACACGCAGAACCGCATCGTCGGCACGCGCGTGCAGAGCTCGCCCAGCGCGCTGCTGAACCAAGCCGCGCTGAGCGCGGCGCGCGACTCGCAGTTCCGGACCGAGATCCGGAACTGCGAACCGATCGCCGCCGACTACATCTTCAGCGTGGACTTCACGTCGCAGTGATCGGCGTACGCCGGCTCAGACCGGTTCACCGCCGTCGACCTGGATGATCCCCATCATGCCCTTGTCTTCGTGATCGAGCATGTGGCAGTGGAACACCCACCGCCCCAGCGGCACTTTGGTGAAGTCGATCTCGATCTCGGTCTTCGTCGGCAGCACCCACGGCGTGTACGTGTTGTCGGTCCGCTTCACGCACGTCTTGCCGTCGGATTGCATGATGCACGGCGTCCCCGGCAGCAGCGGCGTCGTATCCTCGAAGACTTTGGTCTGGAGCGGTTCGAACGGGTTGTTGAGCGTCACGAACGTGAGCTGGTGGATGTGGAACGCGTGGATCTGCGTCGCCGCGTTCACCAGCGTCCAGTGCTCGACGTACGGCGGCGACGAGGGCGTCCGCTTCGGCCGATGCACGTGGATCGTGGGCATGACGTACGTGTCGTGCGACCCCGCCGCCGGCGGCGCGAGCGTGAACGGTTCTTCGACGAACGCGTTGGCCGTCAGGTGGAACGGATCGTCGCCGGACGTCTCGGTGACGTAGAACCCGTCCCAGTACTGCTGGAACGTGAGCACGCGATGCGGCCGCTGCGCCTCCGGCGCCAGCGCCTTCACGAACGCGTCCGCGGCCGTCAGATGAGCCGCATCCGCAAGGCGCGGTGCGGGCGCCGCGACGGCACTGAGCCGCGCGCCGGACTTCGTCGGATGGATCACCAGGACGTCGCGCGACGGCGTCGCGTCGCCGTTGTTGCCGGCGCAGAAGTCGCCGTCGGCGACGATGATCTGGTCGTTCGACGAGCGCGCGACGTCGATGTCGAGCCGGCCGCCGGGGGGGACGAGCACGCTGCGCCGGTTCACGGCCAGGTGGCTCTTGCCGACGTCGACGCCGTCACGCGCGACGACCACCAGGTTTTTTTCCTGCCGGGCACCGTTGACGACCTCGAACTGCTTCACGTGGAGATAGCCGTTCGCGCTCGCGTCGATGATGCGGTAGCGCTCGTGCGCACCCGCCGAATGCCACGTCTGCGGTATGCGAATCTGCTTGTCGCCGGTGACGGGGATGCGCACGCCGTCGACCGTCATCGGCTGATACGTCGAGCCCGGTGAGGGCGTGCTGCCGTGGCAATCCGCGCTCTGGTCGCCGTTGCCGGTCGGCGTATACCATGCCGGCGGATTGCGCGGGTCGACGTTGGGAACCGGCGTCGGTGCTCCGGCGGGCGCCGGCGTGGCGGTCGGCCCGGGAGCCGCCGTCGCGGGGGGCGCCGTCACGACGGGGTGCGACGCTGCGAGCTGTTGCGCGCGGTGTGCTTTTTGCACGGCTTCGCTCGTTTGGCCGGCGGGCACGAGATCTTTCACGATCAGAACGCGCCCTTCGTAGCGCGGCTGCGACGCGTCGTGCGGCGACGACGACGACGGACGCACGATGACGAGCGCGCCCGCGAGGCCGCCGCTGACCTGCACCTCGGCGACGTGGTGCATGTGCGTGTGGTACCAGTACGTTCCCTCCGCTTGATTGACGTACAGCGGGATGTGGAACTTGCACGTGCGGTTCGGTGCCACGATCGTGGAGCGGAACACGTTGTCTTCCAGCGGGTCCGTGTCCAAGCCGTGGAAATGCAGGTTGGTGTCGCCCTGATGGGGCGGCGTCACGTCCGGGTGCGGAAAATACGGATCGACCGAGCGCTTATGGTCGAGGTACGTCAGGAACGGGCTCGACGGAAACGTTTTCGCGGGATTCGGCGTCGGCCAGGTCTGGGCCGTCGGCGACATCGGTGGCGGCGTCGCGCCCGTGTCGAGCACGGGGCACGGGGGATTACCTTGCGGCGGCGGTGTGTTCGCCGCCATGTGCATGCCGTGTGCCATCGCCGCCGATGCCCCGGGCGGCGGCTGGAGCCGGTTGATCAGAGTGATGTCGAAATAGTCGGGGAAATTGCGCGCGACGATCGTCGGCGCTTCGCGATACGGATCCGTCGGGCTCTGCTTGTAGCAGAAACGCGTTCCGTCTTGGAACGCGTACAGCGTGATGTTGTGCGGATCCGGCGCGACGGGCGGGTCCTCGACGATGCTCGAGGGGTTCGGCGCGACCGCGCACGGGTGCGCCGGCAGGTGTTCGGCCGGCGTCTGCGATCTCACCGCGGTCGGTAGCGCAAACGCGATCGTGAGCGCTGCAGAGATCGCGATCGAAACCATGAGCGCGCTGCGTTGCAATGCCATCGAGATACTCTCCCCTCAGTACAGGTGGACGATGCCCATCATGCCGTGGTCTTCGTGAAACAGCATGTGGCAGTGGAACACGAACGTGCCCTTGTCGACGTTGGTGAAGTCGATCTTGATCTGCGTCAGGCTCGGCTGGAGATACGGATAGCCGGGCTGCGGCGGCGGCGCGCCGGGCGGCGTCGGCGCGAGCGCGGCGCCGGGCAGCGCGATGCTGTCGAGGAACACGCGCTGCGACTGCGCGGGCTCGTACGCGCTCACCAGCGCGACGAACGTGAGCTGGTGGATGTGGAACTCGTGCGCTTCGGCGACCGCGTTGTAGATGTTCCACACCTCGACGGTCTTCTGCGGCGGCGGCAGCTTCTTCACCCAGATGTCGGCCTGATACCGCGACTCGGCGGGCAGCGGTGACGGGCCGGGCGGCGCGGCGGCGGGCCGCAACCAGAACGGATGCTCCTGCCAGCGCGTGGGCAGCGGCTGCGGCATGCTGCCGGTTTCGGTGACGTAGAACTGGCCGTCGTCGTAGTTCGTGAACGTGATCGCGCGGTGCTGTCCCGTCACCGGCGCGCTCTGCGCGAACACGTCGGCGAACGTCGGCGTGTTCGGCGACACGCGCGGGCGGACCGCGTTCGTAGCGGCGGCCGGCGCGGCGGCAAGCATGCCGGCCGGTTTCTTCGCGGTCTGGATCGTCACGATGCCGCGCGACGGCAGGCCGGTGAACGACAGATAACCCAGGCAGAACGGCGCGACGGCCCGCGCGCCGATGATCGTGCCGCGGAAGCCGGGCTTGATGAAAATGTCCGCGCGGTTCGACGGCCCCAGGAACACGTTTTGGCGCGTCACGCCGTCGGCTTTGCTCGTGTCGACGCGGCCGTGGTCGAGGTCCCAGTCGACGGGCACGCCGTCACGCCCCAGGACGGTCATGGGCTGGTACGCGCCGTTCGCATCGATCACGCGCAGGTTGAGATACGCATCCGACGCCGCGTTGACGACGCGGTACACCATCCCGGGTCCGCGCGGATCTTGATAGAGCGTCGGTACCGCGCCGTTGCGCGCGAGCGAGGCGTCCGACGGTCCGACGGGGATGCGCACGCCGTTCACGGCGAGGCTGTCTTTGACCGGCGCCGTCTTGCACGGCGTGAGATCGGGCGGCGTCGGGACCGGGAACTTCGGGCCCGACGGCTCGGCCGGCGGGTTGAACGGATCGAACGGCGGCTGCGCACCGTTCGCCATGGCGCGCACCAGCCGTTTCGCGGGCGCGTTGCGGCGCTGCAGATCGAGCTGCTGTTCGAGCCCGGCCGCCGGGCCGTTGTAGTTCTTCACGAGCAGCACGGTGTCGGGCAGCTGCGGCCCCGCTCCGACGGGCAGCACGATGAGCGTCCCGGCGAGCCCGCCGCCCACCTGCTGCTCGGCCAGGCCGTGCAGGTGCGAGTGGTACCAATAGCTTCCCGGCGGCTGGTTCGCGCGCACCTTGAAAAGGTACGTGCACACGCCGTTCGCCGTTTGCGCGACCGACTTGAACACGTTGTCGACGTCGGGCTCGACGTGCCAGCCGTGCGTGTGGAAGTTGGTGTTGTTCGCGATCATGTCGTCCGGCGACATCGTCGCGACGACGCGCTGCCGGCCGGCGTAGCCCGGCGCCGACGGCGGCGGCAGCGCCGCGTGCTCGTAGTCGAGCAGCGCGCACTTGTCGGGCGCGTACGCCTGCGGCGTCGGCGACGGGTTCGGACCGATCGGCGGCGCGATCTTGTCGACTAGCTTCATCGTGAAGCTGTGGCCGGCGCGCACGATGATGGTGGGCGCGTCGACGTACGCTTTGTGGTCGAGCGGGTCGAGATAGCAGAACAGCTTGCCGCCGGGAGCGCCGACGACGTCGAGCTCGAACGACGGCCGGTACGCGGTGTCGATGGCGGGCGGCGCCGGCAGCGATCCGCCTACTGCGAGGTTCGGGCCGCATGGCGCTGCAGGTGCGGTCGACGCTGTGGTGGCTGCCGGCGTCGCGGCGGGCTGCGCGGTGCTTTGCGCGACGACGGGAACGGCGGAGACGGGGGTCGTCGCGGCGACGACGGCCAGCGCAACGAAAAACGAGATCTGCGTACGTACACCCAAGTCGGATCTCCCATGACGACGGCGCCCGTCGTGATGACGGCGGCGGTGACCGTCTCCTTGCCCGCCGGTTACCGCGATTCCCTCGGTCAGACGGCCAGCGAGCGCACCGAGCCGACGCCGGGGATCGCGCGCAGCGCCGCGAGCGTCGCTTCGCCGGCGGGACGATCGATGGAAAGCACCATGATCGCGTCGCCGCCGACGGTGTTGCGCGAGACTTGCATCGTCGAGATGTTCACGTCCGCGTTGCCCAGGATCGTGCCGACGCGGCCGATCATCCCGGGCACGTCGGCGTGCTACGTGATCAGCATCGCGCCGGACGGCGTCGCGTCGATCTCGTAGCCGTCCAGCTCGACGATGCGCGGCGAGCCGGCGATCGACGTGCCGGTGATCGTCGTGTCGCCGGCGACGAGCCGCAACGACGACGCGTACGACGACGCGCTCGCGTCGTCGCGGGCGGTGACGACGACGCCGCGCTCGCGCGCGATGGACTCGGCGTTCACCACCGACACGCGGCGGTCGGTCGTCGCTTGCAGCAGGCCGCTCAGAAATGCGCGCGTCAGCGGCTGCGGCGCCGCGCCGGCGAGCGCGCCGCCCAGCACGAGCGCGAACGCCGGCATGCGCGGCGTGCGCGCGAACTGCGGGTAGAAGCGGCCCAGCCGGTACGCGACGTCGAGGAAGGGCACGACGCGCTCGGCGTCCGGCCCGTCGGGCACGGGCGCGTTCACGGCCGCGTTTGCGGGCGCGCCGAGCAGCACGCGCGCGACGTCCTGTGCGAGCTCGGTCGCGATGCGCGCGAGCGCTTCGTGCGTCGAGCCGCCGAGGTGCGGCGTCGCGATGACCTTGGGATGGCGGTGCAGCGCGGCGCCCGTTCCGCCGGGCGGCGGCGGTTCTTCGGACACGACGTCGATGCCCGCGCCCGCGAGCACCCCGGCGTCGAGCGCCTCGAGCAGATCGCGCTCGACGATCACGCCGCCGCGCGCGCAGTTGATCACGTACGCGTGCGGCTGCAATAGGCGCAGCGCCGCGGCGTCGATCATGCCGAGCGTCTGCGGCGTCAGCGGAACGTGCAGCGTGACGACGTCGCTCTCGCGCAGCAGCGTCGGGAGGTCGACGAGCCGCGCGTCGAACGCGTCGGCGCGCGCGCTCGTCACGAACGGATCGTGTACGAGGATCGTCATCCCGAACGCCTTCGCGCGCGTCGCGACGTTGCCGCCGATGCGCCCGAGCCCCACGATGCCCAGCGTCTTGCCGTACAGCTCCGTGCCGATGAGCCGCTTGCGGTCCCACACGCCGTCGCGCAGTTGCTGCACCGCTTGCGGCGTGCGCCGCGCCAGCGACAGCAGCAGCGCGAACGTCTGCTCCGTCGCGGCGAGCGTGTTCGCACCCGGCGTGTTGAGGACGATGATCCCGGCGTCCGTCGCCGCGTCGACGTCGATCGCGTCGACGCCGACCCCGGCGCGCGCGACGACCGCGAGGTGCGGCCCGGCGGCGAGCAGCTCGCCGTCGACGCGCGTCTCCGAGCGAACGATCAAGCCGTCGGCGCCCGCGAGCGCAATGACGAGCTCGGCGCGCGAGCGCCCGACCTGCGAATCGACGTCGATGCCCGCGTCGCGCAGCACCGCCAAACCCGGTTCGGCGAACGGCTCGGCGATCACCACCCGCTTGCGCGACAGGCCGGTTCGAAGCATCGGGCGTAGTTGCACGCGCTTGCCCCTCCGCCTCCACGGGACGCGCACCGTCGCGATCGCCTTCGCCGTCCCGCTCGTCGTGCTGCTCGCCTCGGTGCGGACTTCGGTCGGCTTCTGGGACGCCGGTGACCTTCAGACCGTGGTCTGGATCGCCGGAATCCCGTATCCGACGGGCTTCCCCGGTTACGTGGTGATCGGCTGGCTCTGGACGCACGCGCTGCCGTTCGGCTCGGTCGCGGCGCGGGTCAACGCGCTGTCCGCGGTCGCCGTCGCCGGCGGCGCCGCGACGATCACCGCGGTGGCGCTGCTGTTCGAGGCGCTGCCGCTCGTCGCGATCCTGGGCGGCTGGACGTTCGCGTTCGCGCACACGGTGTGGTTTCGCGCGTCGTACGCCGACGTGCACCCCGTCGGCTTCGCGGTGGCGTTCGTCGCCGTCGCGCTCGCGGTGCGCTGGGCGCTGCGCGGTGAGCAGCGCGCGCTCGGCGCCGGCATCGTGCTGGCCGGCACCGCGGTCGCGATCGACAACACGACCGTGCTCATCCTGTTCGGCGGCGTCGTCGTCACGCTCGCGCGGCGCTGGCCGGCGCGCGTCGTCGCGGGCGGCCTCGCGGCCGCGGTGGTCATCGTCGTCGCCGCGTATGCGTACCTGCCGCTGCGCAGCGCGTACGTCAGCGCGCACCGGCTCGATCCCACGCTCGCGCTCGGCATCGCGCCGGGCCGGCCGTTCTGGGACGATCACCATCCCGCGTCGGGCGAGGGGTTCCACTCGCTCGTCTTCGGCGACGAGTGGGGACCGCACGAGACCGTCGCGACGCTGTTCGCGCCGCAGACGTTTCACCAAGCCGTCGACCGGTTCGGTTTTTTCTTGTACGAAGACGAACCGCAAGGGCTGCTGATCGCGGCGCTCGCCGGGCTGGCGTTCATCGCGGTCCAGTCGCCGACGATTGCGCTGGGGCTGCTGCTCGCGGGCGTCGTGCCCGCGCTGTTCGGCGCGTCGTATCCCGCCGAGGCCGATCCGAGCCGCTACGTGTTCGCGCTGTACGCCGTCATCGGGGTCGGGATCGCGGTCGCCGCCGACCGCACCGTGCGCGCGTTCGGGCGCGACCGGCCCGCGCTCGCGCTCGGCATCGTCGGCGGATTGCTCGCGTTCGCCGTGGTGCGCGACGTCGCGGCCGGCGCGGACATCGTCGCCGCGCGCGGCGACGCGGAGGCGCGCGAGCTGGGCGACCGCGTGGCGGCGAGCACGCGCGACGGCGCCGTCGTCGTCGCGGTCTGGGACTGGGCGACGCCGCTCGCCTACAAAGCGTACGTCGACCGCGGACTCGGCAGCCGCATCGTCGTCACCGCGCTGCCGCGCGATCATCTCGCCGAGTACGCGACCTGGATGCGCGATCGTCAGCTTACCATCGTCGCCGACGGTCCGCCGGCGCTGCCGGGTTTTCGCACGCGCTTGCTGGCAAAAGGCACGCCGCAAGTTTACGAGATTCTGCCGCCGTGAACGCGATTCTCGCGGGTTTGCTCGGCGCGATCGTTGCGCTAGCCGTTGCGCATGGGCGGCATTCGCCGTACGACAACTACGTGCTGCTCGCGAGCTCGCTGCTGCACGGCCACATCTACATCGACGCGCTGTGGCCCGGACCGATCATCGACGCCGTGCTCTTCGAAGGCCACCGCTACGTCGTCAACGATCCCGTGCCGGCGGTGCTGATGCTGCCGCTCGTGATGTTCGCCGGCACCGGCGCGAATCAGACGCTCCTCGCGTGCTTGCTGTGCGGGCTCGCGGTCGGTGCGGCGTGGGCGCTGCTCGAACGCATCGGCGTCACGAACCGCACGACGATCTGGCTCGTGGTGTTCCTTCTCGCCGGTACCGATCTGCTGTGGTGCTCGATGCTCGGCGACGTGTGGTTCATCGCGCAGACGTCGTGCGTCGCGTTCGTGCTGCTCGCGCTGTGCGAGCTCGCGGGGAAGCGGCGCGGTTGGCTCGTCGCGGTGTGGTTCGCGCTCGCGCTGGGCTCGCGCTTCACGCTGGTCATGGCGCTGCCGGTGATGCTGTGGTGGGTGTGGGACGGCTTTCTGATTCGCCCTTCGACCCCTGAGCCTGTCGAAGGGTCAGGACAGGCTATGCGGCGGCCGCGCAGCGCGCTCGCGTTCGTGCTGGCGCTGCTGCCGTTCTTCGTCACGTGGGTGGCGTACAACGAGGCGCGCTGGCATGTGCCGTGGGACGCCGGGCACACGATCTTTTTCCACCAAGATCCGTACATGGGCGCGCCGACGGGTTCACCGTTCGCGCTTGCCAACGTGCCCATCGAGCTGTATTCGTTCTTCGTCGTGGCGCCGCGGTGGCACGCGGAGTTTCCGCACCTCGAGCCGCTCGCGTTCGGCACCGCGCTCTGGTTCACGAGCCCCGCGCTGATCTTCGCGCTGCTCGCGCGCGAGCCGCGCCGGCTCGTCGTGTCGCTGTGGGTCGCGACGCTGCTGGTAGCCGGGCCGTCGCTTCTCTACTATGCGAACGGCGGCTCGCAGTTCGGCATGCGGCATGCGCTCGATTTTGAGCCGTTCGTCCTCGTGCTGATGGGTCTTGCGGCCCGCCAGGGCTGGGTGCCGGCGTGGCGCGCCGCGCAAGCGCTCATCGTGTGGAGCGTCGCCGCCGGCGCGTGGGGATGCTGGTACTGGAACACGTACGTGCGGCCCGGCGCATGACACGGCTGAGTGTGATGCGGGTCCAGCGTACGCGCGGCGGTTAGGGCGCGGCGGCTTCCTGGGTAGACGAACCTTTGGAGGAACGTCACGAATGGAAGAACGCAACATCTCGGTCGACCGCGAAAACGGGGGCTCGCTCGCGACCTTCAGCTTGGTCGCCGTCATCGTCGTCGTCGCGCTGATCGCCCTGTTCGTGTGGCAGCCGTGGAACGCGACGAACACGTCGGGCACCAGCGGCACGAACACGACCACCAGCTCGAGCGGTACGAACACCGGCACGACGTCCGGTTCGTCGACGACCACCACCACGACCAACGGAGGGACGCACTGATGGACCGCCGCGACGAAACCGATGCGAAGCGCACGGTCGACACGATCAAGGGCGACACGCACGACGCGCTCGACGAGGCCAAGCACCGCGTGCAAGCCGGCGCCGAAAAGGTGAAGCGCGCCGTCGAAGGCGACGACATGCCGCTGGGCGACCGCGTCGTGTCGCACGTCAAAGAAGCCGGCCACGATCTCGCGGCCGACTACGACAAGACCAAGCGCGACGTGCGCGACGACGCGATCTGACGTAGCCGGCGGAGGCCGCATCTGAAAACGACGAGTGCCGACCGGCTCGCCGAGTACGCGCGCAAGCGCGACTTCTCGGCGACGCCGGAACCATCGGGCGCCAAGCCCAAGCGGGTTTCTACCAAGAAGCTCCGCTTCGTCGTGCAGCAGCACCGCGCGACGCGTCTGCACTGGGATTTCCGGCTCGAAGCAGCGGGGGTGATGCCGTCGTGGGCGGTCACCAAGGGCCCGACGCTCATCGCGGGCGAGAAGCGGCTCGCGATGAAGACCGAAGATCACCCGCTCGACTACCGCACGTTCGAAGGCGTCATCCCCGAGGGCAACTACGGCGCGGGCGAGGTGATCGTCTGGGACGAGGGCTTCTACGACCTGTACGAAGGCGACGATCCGGTCGCGCAGATCGCGAAGGGCAAGCTCAAGATCGTGCTCGCGGGACACAAGCTCAAAGGCTTGTTCACGCTGGTGAAGATGAAGCCACGCGAAGGCGAGCACGGCGAGCCGTGGCTGATGTTCAAGGACCACGACGAGTACGAAGACCCGAACTGGAAGATGGAAGACCACGCGCAGAGCGTGAAGACCGGCAAGACCCTCGCGCAGTTGCAAGCGTCGCGCAAGGACGCGCCGATTTGGAAGAGCAACCGCGCCGCGTCGCCCGACGGCACCGCGGTGAAGCGCGCCGCGCGCGCGAAATCGGCCAAGGCCGACCCGCTGCCGCGCGACGTGAAGCCGATGCTGACCACGCTCGTCGACGGCCCGTTCGACGATCCGCGCTGGCTGTTCGAGTTGAAATGGGACGGCTACCGCGCGATCGCGGTGATCGAAAAAGATGCGGTGACGCTGACGTCGCGCAAAGGCAACGACTTGCTGCACCAGTTCCGCGAGATGGCGTCACTGCACACGGCGTTCCGCTCGATCCCCGTCGTCGTCGACGGCGAGCTGTGCGTGCTCGACGACGACGGCCGGCCCGATTTCCAAGCCCTGCAGTCGCGCGACAAGCCCGAAGCGCGCGGCGTCAAGCGCCGCAAGCCGTCGGCGGTCACGTTCGTCGTGTTCGACTTGCTGTACGCCGACGGCCGCGACTTGCGCGAGCGCCCGCTCGAAGAGCGCAAGCGTTTGCTGGAAGCGGTCATCGTCCCGGAGCGCGGCGTGCTGTACTCGTCGCATGTGCTCACGAAGGGCGAAGAGCTGTTCGCGCTCGCCGAGAAGCGCGGTCTCGAAGGGATCGTCGGCAAGGTGCGCACGTCGCCGTACCGCTCGATCCGCTCGCGCGAGTGGGTGAAGATCAAGGCGAAGAAGCGCCAGGAGTTCGTCGTCGGCGGCTGGACCGAGCCGCGCGGCAGCCGCAAGGGTTTCGGCTCGCTGCTCGTCGGCTACTACGACGCCGACAGCTTGGTATACGCCGGCCACGTCGGCACCGGCTACGACGAGAAGCTGCTCAAGAGCGTGATGGCGAAGCTCGCGCCGCTGGAGCGCAAGACCTCGCCCTTCGCCGACACGCCGAAAACGAACACGCCCGCGCACTGGGTGAAGCCGCAGCTCGTCGCGGAGGTGACGTTCGCGGAGTGGACGCGCGAAGGCATCCTGCGCCAACCGGTGTTCCTCGGACTGCGCATCGACAAGGACGCAAAAACCGTCGTCCGCGAGCGCGAAGTGCACGCGGACCCGAACGCGTGAACGCACGATCCTGATGGCCGCGAAAAAAACGGAGACGACGGTCGACGTCGGCGGGCGCGTGGTGAAGCTCACCAATCAGGACAAGGTGCTCTTTCCGAACGACGGTTACACCAAGGGCGATCTCGTCGCGTACTACCGCGCCGTCGCGCCGGTGATCTTGCCGTACTTGCGCGCCAACCCGGTCACCATGGAACGCTTCCCCGACGGCATCGCCGTCGCGCGCGGGATCTGGGAGAAGCAGATGCCGCGCTACACGCCCGAGTGGGTAGGGCGCGTAACGATCCCCCCGTCGACCGGCATTCCGCGCGACGTCACCTACGTCGTCGTCGACGACGAAGCGGCGCTGGTGTGGGTCGCGAACCTCGCGGCGATCACCCTGCACATCTGGTACTCGCACTCGCCGACGATCGACGTCCCCGACGTGATCCTGTTCGACCTCGATCCCGGCGAGCGGTGCCCGCTGGCGCGGCTCGCGAAGGTCGCGCTGGCGTTTCGCGAGGAGCTCGGCAACATCGGGATCACGCCGCTGGTGAAGACCACCGGCGGGATGGGCCTGCACGTCATCGTGCCGCTGGAGCCGCACTACGACTACGACGTGGCCAAGGGCGTCTCGGAGCTGGTGGCCCGGCGCATCTACAGCGTGCTGCCGAAGGACTCTACGCTGGAGCGGTCGATCGCGAAGCGGCCCGACGACGTGGTGTATCTGGATTGGGTGCAGGTGGGCAAGGGGAAAACCTACGTCGCGCCGTTCACCGTGCGGGCTCGGGACGGGGCGCCGGTGTCGATGCCGCTGGCTTGGCGGGACGTCGAGGCGATGCGCCGCAAGCGCGCCCCCGAGACGACCGCCGAGATGCGGCGGTGGACGATCGCGAACGTGCCGGGGCTCGTCGCGAAGCACGGCGATCCGTGGCGGCGCGAGGGTTGGAAGCCCCAATCGCTCGAAAGCGCCTTGTCAAAGGCTCGCTCGCTCTGGGAATAACGGAGAACATGGCAGCACACGCGATTTGGTCCGGCGCAATCAACTTCGGACTCGTCACGATCCCGGTCAAGCTGTACACGGCCGTTCGCAGCAACGACCTGCGCTTCAACTTCCTGCACAAAAAAGACAAAGGCCGCATCTTCAACGAGCGGCACTGCAGCGTGTGCGACGAGAAGGTGGAGTACGGTGACCTCGTGCGCGGTTACGAGTACGAGAAGGGCCACTACGTCACGGTCACCGACGACGATCTCAAAGCGGTGCGCCCCGAGGCCACGCAGTCGGTGCAGATCGTGGAGTTCGTCGAGCTCGACCAGATCAACCCGATGTACTTCGACACGCCGTACTACCTCGAGCCCGAGAAGAAGGGCCGCCACGCCTACGCGCTGCTCCGCGACGCGCTGATCGACTCCGGCAAGGTCGCCATCGCAAGCGTCGTGATCCGCTCGCGCGAGCACATCGCCGCCGTGAAGCCCAACGGCGAAGCGCTGGTGCTAGAGCTGATGCACTTCGCCGACGAGCTCGTCGAGCAGGGGAGCTTCGACTTCCCGGCACTCAACGAGAAGGTCGCCGACAACGAGAAGAAGATCGCGAAGATGCTCATCGACACGATGAGCGCGGAGAAGTTCGACCCCGAGAACTTCCACGACAAGTACAAGGAAGACGTGCTCGCGATGATCGAGGCGCGCGCGAACGGCGAGGACATCGAGGCACCCACGGTGCTCAAGCCGGTTGCGACCAACGTCGTCAACCTCATGGACGTGCTGCAGCGCTCGCTCGAAGCGTCGAAGACGCGCCGCTCGCGCAGCGGCGCCGCAGCCGACGAGGACGAGGCGGACGAAAAGACCGCCAAGCGCGGCGGCGCGAAAGCGAAGAAGACCGCGAGCGCCGCGAAGCCCAAGCGGAAAAAGAGCGCGGCGTGAAATGACGCCGCTTAGCGCTCGCGGCTGAAGCGGCTGCGCGGGCGCACGAACGCCGTGTCGTCCGTTTCCTTGCGATGGCATTCGTCGCACGGCGTGTACTTGGTCGGGATCGGGAACGGCTTTTTCTGCCAGCGGTACGCCAGATCGTGGACGAGATGTTTCTCACGCTTGCAGGTGGGGCAGACGAAGTGCTCGCCGTCCGGCAGCAGCACGGGGTTCTTCGGCGTCCAGTCTTCGAGCGGGCCCGTGTAGTGCGGGCCGCGCGCCAACGCGTCGTCGTACTGCTTGCGCGCGGTCAAGCCCGCGTCGGCCGCGATCTCCGCGTCGCGCTGGGCGCCCGCGGTGCACTCCGGACACACCGACGCACGCAGCGTCCGCACGTCCTTGACCTCACCGCACTTGCTGCATCGAAATTCCAGAGGCACGCGGGCTCGTTCTCGGCCGGGCGCGCGATTCCGTGCTGCTTCAAGGCACAGGGCAACAGGCGGGCGTATTCGGCCGCATGGGCTCGTATCGGATCGCGGCCGTCCCCGGCGACGGGATCGGCGCGGAGGTGATCGCCGCCGGGGTCGAGGTCCTCGAAGCGCTCCAGCGGCTGGACCGTGACCTGCACCTCGAGTTCGCGACGTTCGACTGGGGCTCGGACTACTACCGCGCGCACGGCGTGATGATGCCCGGCGACGGCCTCGCGCAGCTGAAGCCGTTCGACGCGATCTACTTCGGCGCGGTCGGCGACCCGCGCGTGCCGGATCACGTCACGCTGTGGGGGTTGCGGTTGGCGATCTGCCAGGGCTTCGACCAGTACGCGAACGTGCGGCCGACGCGCGTGCTGCGCGGGCTGCGCAGCCCGCTGCGCGATCTTGCCGACGGGGCGCTCGACTGGGTGATCGTGCGCGAGAACAGCGAGGGCGAGTACGCCGGTCAGGGCGGGCGCGCGCACCGCGGCCACCCGATCGAGGTGGGCACCGAGGTCGCCGTGTTCACGCGCGCCGGCGTCGAGCGCATCATGCGGTTCGCGTTCGAGCTCGCGCGCAGCCGGCCGCGCCGCATGCTCACCGTCGTGACGAAGTCCAACGCGCAGCGCCACGGCATGGTGCTGTGGGACGAGATCGCCGCCGAGATCGCGCGCGAATACCCGGACGTGCAGGTCGACAAGATGCTCGTCGACGCGATGACGGTGCGCATGGTCATGGATCCGCGCAGCCTCGACGTCGTCGTCGCGACGAACCTGCACGCGGACATCCTCAGCGACCTCGCCGCCGCGCTCGCCGGCAGCATCGGCATCGCGCCGACCGCCAACCTCGATCCGTCGCGCCGCTTCCCGTCGATGTTCGAGCCGATCCACGGCTCGGCGTTCGACATCACCGGCAAGGGCGTCGCAAACCCGATCGGCGCCTTCTGGAGCGCCGTCATGATGCTCGAACATCTGGGTGAGGCGCGCAACGCCGCGCGGCTGATGGCGGCGATCGAGCAGGTGACGGCGTCCGGCGTGCGGACTCCCGACCTGGGCGGCACCGCGCGCACGTCCGACGTCACCGCCGCGGTGTGCGACGCGCTCGCCGCCGCCGTCCCCGCCTAACGCATCGAGGAGATCGCAGTGCTTTCACGCCGCTCGCTGATCGTCGCATCGCTCGCCGCCGCGCTCGTCGCCGTGCCGCTGACCGCGCGCACCGCGGCGCCGCCGTCGGACGCGCCCGCCGAGATCACGATCGCGTACCAGCCGGGGCTGAGCTACAGCAACCTGATCGTGATGCGCGAGCAGCGCGCGCTCGAGAAGCAGTTTCCGCAGACGAAGGTCAACTGGACCGTGCTGAGCAGCACCGCCGCGGTGCGCGACGGGTTCATCGCCGGCCAGATCCAGATCGGCGCGGGCAGCATCCCGCCGTTTCTGACGGGCTGGGACCGCGGCGTCGGCTGGAAGATCCTCGCGTCGCTCAACCAGATGTCGGTGTGGCTCGTGACGCGCGACAAGAGCATCCGCACGGTCAAAGATCTCAAGCCCGACATGAAGATCGGCATGCCGTCGATCGACTCGCTGCAATCGCTCACGCTGCGCAAGGCCGCGGGCGAGCAGCTCGGCAACGCGCACGCGCTCGACACCTCCATCGTCGCGATCGATCACCCGTCCGGCCTGCAAGCGCTGCAGGTGGGCCAGCTCACCGCGCACTTGAGCGCACCACCGTTCCAGTACCAGGAAGTGCAGGCCGGCGGCCACGTGGTGGTGCGCAGCTTCGACGTGTTCGGCCACCACACGTTCAACAGCGTCTACGTCAGCCCCAAGTTCGCCGACGAGCACCCGCAGTTCGTCAAGACGTTCTACCGCGATCTGCTCGACGCGACGCAGTTCCTCAAGGCGCACCCGCGCGAGGCGTCGGAGGTTCTGTCGAAGGACGCCGGCGGCAAGGTGTCCGCGCGCGACTTCGAGGGCTGGCTGCGCCGGCCCGACGTCATCTTCAGCACCACGCCGCACGGATTTCTCGCGATGGCGAAGTTCATGCAGTCCATCGGCTCGCTGACCAAGGTGCCGTCGTCGATGCGCGACATCGACTACGCCGGCACGCTCGGCGGCGTCGGAGACTAGCGCGCTGCTGGGGGAACCGCTGGTCGTCGGTAGCGGCGTTGCGATCGCATACGGTGGCGTGACCGCGGTCGCTGCGGCCGACTTCGTGGTGCGGCGCGGCGAGAAGTTCGTGCTGATCGGGCCGTCCGGCTGCGGCAAGACGACGCTGCTCAAGGCGATCGCCGGCTTTCTCGCGCCGTCACGCGGCACCATCACGCTCGACGGCAAGCCGATCGGCGAGCCCGGCCCCGATCGCACCGTCGTGTTCCAGGACTTCGACCAGCTGTTCCCGTGGCGCACGGTGCTCGACAACGTCGTCTACGCGCTCAACGTCGCCAAAGGCGTGCGCGGCGCCCCGGCGCGCGAGCGCGCGCTCGAGATGCTGCGCCTGGTCGGCATCGAGCGCGCCGCGGACAACTACCCGCACCAGCTCTCGGGCGGCATGAAGCAGCGCGGCGCGATCGCGCGCGCGCTGTCGCTCGAACCGCGCATCCTGCTGATGGACGAGCCGTTCGGCGCGCTCGACGCGATCACGCGCTCGCAGCTGCAGCTCGACCTCAACGCGATCTGGCGCAAGACCGGCGTGACCATCGTGCTGGTGACGCACTCGATCCAGGAAGCGGTTTTTCTGGGCCACCACGTCGCGGTGATGTCGAACTCGCCGGCGCGCATCGTCGAGACGGTCGACACGTCGGCCGTCGACGACGTCGAAGGCGCCGAGTTCATGCGGCTGTCGCACCATCTGCGATCGCTGCTGATCACGCCGGAGTCCGAAGCGCGCGCGCTGCGCGGGGCGGCCGAATGAGCTGGGGACGCCTGCCGACGGCGCTGCGCTACACGATCGTCATCGTCGTGCTGCTCGCGCTGTGGCAGGCGTACGTCACGCTGTCGCACGTCTCGCCGCTGCTGGTGGGTTCGCCGCTCGACGTCGCGAAGGCGCTCGCGGACGACGTCGTCAACGGCAAGCTCCCGACGGCGACGTACCACACCGTGCGCACGCTCTTGATCGGCCTCGCCATCGGCGCGCTGATCGGCTTCGCGTTCGCGTCGTTCGCGGTGTTCTCGCAGGTCGGGCGCGACCTGCTCGCGGTGCTGACGGCCGTGCTCAACCCGCTCCCCGCGATCGCGATCCTGCCGCTCGCGCTGATCTGGTTCGGCTTGAGCGACCGTTCCATCATCTTCATCGTCACGCTCGCGACGATCTGGCCGGTGGCGATCAACACGGACACCGGCTTTCGCACGGTGAGCGCGACGACGCAGATGGTCGCGAAGAACCTCGGCCTGCGCGGACCGCGGCTCGTCATCGACGTGCTGCTGCCGGCGGCGATGCCCTACATCCTGACCGGCCTGAAGACGGCGTGGGCGTTCGGCTGGCGCACCGTCGTCGCCGCAGAGCTCGTGTTCGGCGTCGCGGGTTCCCAGGGCGGGCTCGGCTATTACATCAACAACGCGCGCTACTATCTGCTCACGTCGCAGATCTTCGCGGGGCTCGTGGTGATCTCGATCCTCGGCATCGCCGTCGAGGCGCTGTTCGCGTTCGTCGAATCGCGGACGGTGCTGCGCTGGGGGATGAAGCGCTAGCGCGCGCGTCCCTTTGCAGCGCCCCGCAACAGCGTGCTGCGATCACAGTTTTGCGCACCGCGGGTCGGGCAGCTATGCACACAAGGTGAAGCCGCCGGTGCCGCGAACGGCGGGTCTGCGCTCGCCAAGCGTCCTGCGAGCGCCAATTTCAGCGGGTGCGGTTTTGGCTGTTGTACATGGCCCCGGATGCACTCGTTCATGAGGACGCGTCAGGGGTTACATGCGAAGTTCATTACGTTTTTTGGCGTCAGCCTTAGGGCTGGCGGTATCGCTTGCTGCGTGTGGCGGCGGGCACACCGCTTCCGTCCCGGCCGTTTCCGGCACCGGAAGCTCGGCTGAATCGGCCGCTCGCGCGCCGGAGTCGATCTCTCCGCTGCTCGCGGTTCCCAAGCCGTCCGGGCCGCTGGCCTATACCGATGCGGGACGGCGCCCGGCGAGCGCGCCGGTCAACATCTCGATCACGCTGCGCTACAACAACCAAGCGCAGCTCGACCAGTTCGTGGCGGACGTCAGCGATCCGCACTCACCTTCGTACCGGCATTTCATCACGCCGGCGCAGTTCAACAGCCTCTATGCGCCGACGGCGCAGCAAGAGCAGAGCGTCATGGACGCGCTGCAGCGTGCAGGCTTCACGGTCACGCAGCGCTTTCCCAACCGCACGATCGTCGACGCGACGGCGCCGGCCTCGGCGGTCGAGCGCTTCTTCTCCACGGAGATGCACACCGTGCATCAAGGGAAGTACGGCGACCGGTTCGCGAACCTCACGCCGGCGACCGTGCCGGCCGCCATCGCGTCGTACGTCCGCACGGCATCGCTCAGCAACGTCGTCGTGGTTCGCACGAAAGTCGATCAAGCGGCGAGATCGTCGGCCGACAACGGCCGCGTGGTCACGCCCGCGCAGCACAGCGTTCGCCCCGGAATCAAACAAGCGGTGCGCACGGATGCGACGAACATTCTCTCCGATCCGGGCTTCGAATCGGGCGGCTTCGCGTACTGGCCGCAGTGCGGTAACGCGAGCGCGGCGATTACGACCGCGAAGCCGCACACCGGCTCGTACTCCGAGCGCTCCGGAACCACGACGACCGAGCCGAACGGCGACGCCGGCGTATGCCAGGCGGTCACCATCCCGGCCAGCGGTCAGCTGACGTTCTGGGTGTGGCAGAGCACCAACGAGACCAGCACGGCCTTCTCGTATCAGGAAGCGGATCTGCTCGACTCGACTGGTGCCGTGATCGACAACCTCTACACCACCGTCAGCAACGCTCAGGCGTGGGTCCAGAAGAGCTACAACCTCACAGCGTACGCGGGCCGGTCGGTGTACCTGTACTTCGGCGTGCACGGCGACGGCTCGGCCGGATTCCACGACCTGCAATACGTCGACGACGTCTCGCTGACGAGCGGCAGCGCGACGCCCACGCCGACGCCGACGCCGGTTCCGACGGCAACGCCCAGGCCGACGCCGACCCCGACCGGCGCGCCCACGCCGACGCCGGTGCCCACGCCGACCCCGGTTCCGACAGCAACGCCGAGCGGCGGCTGCAACGGCGCGGCGGCCGACAACGGACCGCTCTCGAACTCGAGCGGAACGCTTGCGACGGGCATCGCGAAACCGTTCGACTTCCCCGTGCAGCACGGCTGTAACGGCGCCGGCTACACCGCGGCCGTCGTCATCGACGACCCGGTGAGCACGAGCTACGTTCAGAGCTATCTGACGGCCGCCGGCGTCACGCAAACCGGCACGATCACCAACACCGCCGTCGACGGCGGCGGCAGCGGCGATGATCCCGAGACCGATCTCGACGTGCAGACGATCTCCGGGCTCGCGCCGGGTGCGAACATCATCGTCTACCACATCGGTTCGCTGACGGACCAAGCCATCGAGGACGCCTACAACAAGGCGATCAGCGACGGCAAGGCCAGCGTGGTGAACTCATCGTTCGGCGGCTGTGAATCGAGCGACGTGTCGTTCGAAAGCTCGACGAACTCGATCGCGCAGCAAGGCGCGGCCGTGGGCGTCACGTTTGCAGCATCGTCCGGCGATACCGGCAGCAACGAGTGCAGCGGCGCCAAGGGCGTCAGCGCTCCAGCCGGCGATCCGTACTTCACGTCGGTCGGCGGCGTGAACTTCACCTACAACGCATCCGGCGTGCTGACGTCCGTCACCATGGGCGCCGCCAGCGGCGACTCCGGCGGCGGCGGCGTCTCGACCGTGGTTCCGCTCCCGAGCTTCCAGAGCGGCGTCACCGGCATGATCACCAGCGGCCGCAACCAGCCCGACATCTCGCTGCCGTTCGACCCGGTCGCGGTCTTCACGGGCGGAGCCTTCGGCTCGTACCTCGGTACGTCGTGGTCTTCGCCGCAAGCCGTGGCGCTGTTCGTCGAAACGAACCAGTTGCACGGTACGAAGCTCGGCTGGCTCAACCCGACGATCTATAGCCTGTTCAAATCCACCGGCTACAGCAGCTACTACACGCCCTGCACGTCCGGGTCCAACGGCGCGTACTCGTGCAGCGCGACGCAGTACAATCAAGCTGCCGGCATCGGCGCGCCGAAGGGCTGGGCTCTGGCCAACGCCCTCTAGGCTCCGATCGTCTCCGAAGACAAACGCGGGGCGGCGCTACGGCGCCGCCCCGCTACGCTTTTCAGCGAGCGCTAGCGGGGTTCGCCGTGCGGCGCTTGCGCGAAGCTGTACGTCATCTTCGGGGCGGGACACGCCGGCTCGCGCACGACGGCGCTCGCGAAACAGATCGTGGCGTGTGGCCCCGGGCAGGGGTGGTTTGCGAAACACGCACCGGGCGCGGCGGCGCTCGCGGCAACTCGAGAAGGCGACGGCTGCGGAGCGGCGCTACTCGTGGCCAGGAGCAACGTCCCGGCGAGCGCGGCGACGACGGCGACCTGCGTTGCGCGGCTCATCGTTGCGTTAGTCGTCGCCGCGGGCGCATAGGTTCAGCCGGCCCCGATGATGCGGTCGAAGTCGAGCGCGAGGCCCTCGGGCCGCGTGCCGAACTCTTCGACTTTGCGGCGCTCCGGGTCGATCACGACACCGTAGACCGCGCCTTGCTGAACGTAGCGCTCGGTCTTGCGCCGCTGCGCGGCATAAGAGTCGTACTGGGACACGATCTCGATGACGACGTCGGGGATGACCTTGGGAAATTTCTTGCGCTGCTTCTCGCTGAGCGCATGCCAGCGTTCGAACGAGATCCACGACGCGTCCGGCGCGCGTACGGCTTTGTCCGGTAACGTTATACCGCCGTCGCTCGCTGCGGCGTACCCGCGGTCGCCGCCCCATGCAAACAGTTGCCGTGCGGCTTCGAACGCGCGGATCCCGTTACGGTACGAGGTGGGGCTCACGCTGAGCGATCCGTCGGGCTCGCGCTCGATGTGCCAGCCGGGGTTCTTGGCGCTGAACCGAAGGAGCTCGTCGTCGTCGAGCGGTCGGGCGGGAACGATCATAATATCTCACGCCATTCTATCACGCGCCCGCCGCGCATGACTAGTCTTGGCTGGAAGCTCAGCTCGGTTTGAACATTGGTGCCGTTGCGAAGCGCTCCTTGAGGAAACGGCCGTTGGCGAGCAACGACTGCGCGTCGTTCACCACGGCGTCCTGCGCGATCTCTTTCATCTTGGCCGCAAGGACCGTCAGCTGCTCCACCACGATCTGGCGCGCGGTCTTGCCGTCGCGGATCGCCGCGTTGTTGCGATACGCCGCCGGCACCGCGAGGTACGCGTTGAGCGTGTCGGGGAGATACGTCGTTGCCGTCGCGCGCACGTCCACGAACGTCGCGTCCGCGACGTTGCGCGCGGCGAGGCGCGGCAGGATCTCTTCGACGGCCGTGGCGATATCGGCGACCTGCGTCGCGATGTCGGGCGGCAGCCGCTTCTGCGCCTCCGCCGCGAGCTTCGCCACGCCGGCGACGGCGTCGTTCACGTTCATCTGCTCGTTGAGCTGCGTTTCGAGCACGCCGCCGTCGCGCGCGCCGAGCGCGCCGATCGCGTAGCTGCCGCCTACGATCAGGTACCAGAACTCGTGGATGAAGCCCGCGAAGAACGCACCGACCGCGCCCAGCGCGAGCAGGCTCCCCGCGATGTTGCGGTTGCTGTAGACGTAGATCGGCAGCCTCACTGGTAGCCTCGGATCTCCTTGAAGATCCCGGAGAGCGTCTCGTTGCGCGCGTCGAACGCGCGGCCGCCGGTCAGCGTCGCGATGCGGTTGAGCTCGGCGGGGCTCGCCTCGCCGATGAAGATCGGGAAGATGTGGATGTGGCGCGCGTACTCGGGCAGCGCGTTCCACTTCGTCTCGAAGTGCGCGTAGTCGTCGCCGCGGTTGTTCTCGCCGTCGGTCATCAGCACGATCGTCGCGTAGCGGCCGGCATCCGTCGCGCGGTCGCGCAACGCTTCGTCGAGCGCGTGTTCGAGCGCGTCGTAGATCGCGGTGCTGCCGCCGGCGTCGAGCGAGTCGGACAGCGACTTCACCGCCGCGAACACGGCGGGGTCGTTCGGCCGCGTCATCTGGAACGTCTTGTCGACCTCGACCTGCTCGCTGAACGTCAGGATCGTGATGCGCTCGCGGTTGTTGAAGCGCGCGAACTGGCCGGTGAGCGAGTCGTCGCTGCCGGTGAGCACGCCCAGCGCGTCCTGCACGCGCTCGATGCGCGTCTTGCTGGTGCCGTCCTTGCTTTCCATCGAGCCCGTCTTGTCGAGCACGTAGAACGAGTGCGCCGGGACGCGGTCTTGGTTGAGGAACCGCAGCAGCAGCTGCTGCACCGCGCTCGCGGAGGCGGGGAACGCCGTCTCCGCGACGATCGCGGGATAGGCCGACGCGACCGACGAGTCGGTCGGGCGGCGGTGCGTCGTGTCCACGATGCGCTTCTGCACGTCGGGCGTCTTGAGGTACGCGACGAGCTTGTCGTACGCGTCCTGTTTGCTCTGGTTCAAGAGGTCGAGCGGATAGTCGGCGGTCACCACGCCGTCGGCGGGGTACACGCGGTCGAGCTTTTCCTTCAGCGCGCTGTTCTGGTTGAGGTCTTCGATGCTCGCCTCGTAGGTGATGATGCCGTCGGCCCGGTCCTGCGCGGCGAGGTACGCGTCGCTGAGCCAGCCGCTGCTGCCCGACACGATCTTCTGGCCCTTGTAGAACGCCGTGATCGCCGCTTTGTTCACCTCGGACGGGCGCAGCGCGTCGCCCGTGCCCGCGAGCGCCGTCGAGATGCTGAGCACCGCGCTGAAGCCCGAGTTCGACGTGGACGGGTTCGTCATCGCGTAGCGGAACTGCCCGTTGGCGACCGCCGTTTGGACGTCGCGCCAGCGCACGCGCTTGTCGCCGCTCCAGCCGAGCCGCTGCGCGACCGAATGCTTCACGCCGACGATGACCGGCGAGAGCATGATCCGCGTGCGCGACTTGACGTTCTTGCCGGCGCTGCTCAGCGCCAGGTATTTGTCCTGCGCGAACCACGCCGCGTCGCGGTGCTCGCCGCCCGAGAGGCGGTCGATGCCGGCGATCGTGCCGGCGTACGTCATCGCGACGTGCACGCCGGTGGCGCGCTCCGCGTCGGCGAGGATCGGCTCGACGTCCTTGAGCTCGGAGCCCGCGATCACGTCGAGCGTGGCCGCGGGCTTCGATGACGTCGTGCCGCCGCCGGAGCCGCAACCCGCCAGCGACGGCAGCAGGCCGGCCAGGACGAGCGCCGCGGCGGCGCGGGCGCGCACGCTAGAGGATCCGCGCCGGCGCCGGGCCGCTGCCGCCGCCGCTGTCGGTTCCCGCGTCGAGCTGCGCCACCTCGCCCGCGGCGCCGTCACGCTGCTGCGCGATGTACTTCTTGGACTGCTCGATCATCGGCTCGAGCGCGGCGACCGACGCCTGGAACGACACCAGCGCCTTCTCCTTGTACGCGCTCACGCTGTCGATCGCGGATTCCGTGTCCGCGAATGCCTGCTTGAGCGTGTCGATGCTCACCGTCGAGCTCGACGCCTGCTCGAACACGCGCTCGGTGTTTTCCTTGAGCATCGTCGCGGTGTCCGCGATGACCTTGTTCGTGGTGGTGTTGAGCGCTTGGATCTGGTCGAGCACGAGCTTCTGGTTCGCGAGCGCCTGCGCGACGATGACGGCGGTGCGGAGCGCGGCGACGGTGGTCGTGGTGGCGCGGTCGACGCCTTTGATCAGCTCCTCGTTGTTGCGCCGGATCAGGTCGAGCGCGAGATATCCTTGCACGTTGACCGCCTGCTGCGTCGCGATGTCGAGCTGCTTCTGGCGCGCGTAGAACAGCACGTCTTCCTTGAGGATCTTCACGCGCTCGGGGTCGGTGACGGTCGCGATCTGCGCCTCCACCGCGTCGCCGACTTTCTTGGCGAGGTACGCGTACTGCTCGAGCGTCCCCATCAGGTTCCACTCGTTCTCGCGCTCCTGGTCGATCGACGCGTTGTCGCGCAGCAGCTGGTCGCGCGACGCGTAGAGGCCTTCGATGATCGCGTTGAGCTGGTGCTGTGACGACTCGTAGGAGTGGAAATAGTCGGCGAGGTGCGAGCCGAACGGGATGATCCCGAGCAGCTTGTGCGGCGAGAACAGGTCGCCTTTGGTCGCCGGGTTGAGGTCCTCGACGATCCGGCGCAGCGCGAGCAGCTGTTTGGCGACGTCGGAGTTGCCGTCGAAGATGCCGCCGTTCATCGCGCGCACCGGCCGGTTGAGCAGATCGCTCGAGATCGACGACGAGCGCTGGATCTCGGCATTGCCCATGCTCGAGATCGCGCTGACGCGAGTCTTGAAGTCGTCGGAGTGCACCGGCAGCCCGATCAGATCTTTGGCGAACGACGCCACCTGCGCGTCGAGCTTCGCGGTCTGGTCCGCGGTTAGCGGGACGCGCCCGATCGCTTCCTGCGGCGTGACCGGCACGACGGGCGCCGGCGGGGTCAGGGGCGGGGGCGGGGACGCCGCAGCGCCCGTGGTTGTCGGCGGTGTCAGGTCGCTCACGATGGCCTCCTAGTTCGTCTGATAGGCTCGCTCGATGCCGGCGATCAGCTCCTCGAGAAACTCGTACGAGGGCGCGTCGACGACGTCGATGAGCTGGTCGGGTACCTTGACGTTGTTGCGGTTGAAGAAATCGCGCGTGTACGCGCCGTCCTGGATGCGGAAGCCGTGCTCGACGGCGAGGTGCTGTAGCGTTTCGTTGGAGCTCAGCAGCTGCCCGAGCTTGTCGCCGCGCTCGGTGATCGGCACGAACGCGTGCTTGGTGTACACGGTCGGGCGCGGGTAGAGCAGCACCATGTCGGGGTTGTGGTCCTTCGGGTGCGCGAGCGCGTACTCGATGAACTGCGACTCGTAGATCATCACCAGCGGCGCCTTGCCCATGCCGATCTGCACGTAGTCGTCGAACGGCCCGGCCGACGACGACTCCTCGTAGCCCTGGCGCAGGAACAGCCCGTTGAGCCGCGGCTGGATGCGCGCGATCTGCGCGCGGTCGCTCACGACGGCGCCGCCGTTGAGCACGTACGACGCGAGCGCGGCGTACATCGCGCCGGAGTTGGACTTGCGCGGGTCGGTGGTGGACACCAGCACTGACTTGTTGACGTCGTACGCGCCGGAGGACTTGAAGTCGTGCCAGCGTTTTCCGCCCGTCTCGGCGGCGATGAGCGCGGGCATGTTGATGATGTAGTAGTGCTGGCCGTCGCGCTTCACGATCCCGTTCGCGATGAGGATGTTCGCGATGGGTTTCCACGACGCGACCGTCATCGGCGTGAAGAACGGCGTGTAGAGGTCGTGCGCTTTGACGATCGTCTTGAGCCGCTGCCCCGACGGCTCGCCGGCGGGGAACGCGAAGTCGTAGGTCGCGAGGTCGGTGCGCGTCGTCATCGCGCGGGAGCCCGAGGTCTCGATCCGGAGGTCGATCCCGTTGCGGCGCAGCTCGTCGAGCACGCGCGGATCGCGCAGGTACGACTCTTTCTCCGAGCCGACGAGGCCGCGCACCGTCACCACGGCGCGAGCGGCGCGGGACTTGCTCGCCTCGCGGGTGGACAGGTAGATCGCGAACGCGACCGCGACGAGGAGGATGACGAGGGCGACCGGCCCCAGCACGCGTCGAAGGGTCACAGAGTTCGGATCCTCCTGCGGTGCGGGGTGCGGCACGGGCTCATCGCCGCCGCTCTACCGAAGCCGCGGGTCGAGGTTTCGCACCCTTGGTTGCGGTCCCCCTCGGGGGCGTCGCTACACGCCCAGGTGTGCGGCCAGCCAGGCGATGCGGTCGTCGTGCGCCGTCACGTCGTCGAGCGCGTGGTCGAGCTTGTACGCCTTGAACGTGCGGTCGCGGTTGGGGACGGCGTTGCGCAGCGCGATCCCCGTCGCTTGCGACACGTACTCGTCGTTCTGGCCGAACTGGAGCAGCGTCGCCTTCTGCTTGCCCTGCGCCAGCCAGCCGGGGAGGTCGAACGCGCTCATCCGCGCGACGTACGCCGCCGGATCGGCGGGCTGTTTGCCCAGCAGGTACCACTCCCAGTACGACAGCGTGGGCGCCATCAGCACGGCGTACGCGGGGCGGGCGTCGGCGGCGAGCAGCAGCGCGCCGTCCATCGCGCCGAAGTCGTGCCCGGCGTACGCGACGCGGGTCGCGTCGACGCCTTTCACCGCGCTCAGGCAGTCGAGCGCGCGGCGCAGCGACACGACCTGCGCGATCGTCGCGGCGTAGTCGTCGTCGGGCGTGCGCACGTCGGTGAACCACTTCGCCTGCGACCACGGCATGTCGACCAGCAGCGACACGACGCCGCGCTTCGCGAGTTGCTGCGCGTCGCTCATGAACTCGGTGTGGTTGGTGGTCGCCACCTCGCCCAGCCAGTGCACCCACAGCACCGCGGGCGCGTTCTTCGGCGCGGCGGCCGGCGTCACGAGCACCGAATTCGTCGCCGCGGTCCCGGGGCCGCCGACCAGCAGCGTTACGCCGTCGTGGCCGCTGTACTGCGGCCGAACGCACGTCGTCGTCCCGGCCTTGTAGTCGAACGACGGGACGCCGGTTCCGAACGGCGGGGGCGGCGCGGGCGCCGCCGCGATCAGCGCGAGGGCGGCGAGCGGGGCGGCGAGAGAGCGCATGCGCCCGACTCAGCCGCCGGCTGGCGCCGTTCCTGCGCTACTCCGCCGGGGCCGCGGCCTCCGGCGCGTCCACGGCACTTTTGCGCCAACCGAGCAGCATCACCAGCGGGATCGACACGACGAAGATGATGCCGCACAGCCGCAGCACCATGTCGTACGAGATCACGGTCGCGTTGAGCATCACCATCTGGTACAGCTGCGCCGCGCTGCCGTGCAGGTCGCGCAGGTACTGGCTGACGCTGGGGTTCGACGGCGTGACACCTGACGCGAGCGCCGAGTACGCGTTGTCGGCGTAGCGAATCTGCAAGAACTGCAGGATCGCGATCCCCAGCGAACCGCCGAGCTGGCGGATCAGCGTGTAGATGCCGGTCGCGTTCGCCATGCGCGCGCGCGCGATCTCGCCCAGCGTCGCCGTCGACAGCGGCACGAACAAGAATCCGAGCGCGAAGCCTTGCAGCGCGCGCGGCCAGAACACGTCCCAATAGCCGGAGCTCTGGTTGATCCCGCCCATCCACCAGGCGCTGCCGGCGAACAGCAGCAGCCCGAACGCGATCATCACGCGCCCGTCGACGCGCTTCGTGAGCTGCGACGCGACCGGCATGCTGATCGCGGTCGCGATGGCGCCCGGCAGCAGCACGAGCCCGGTCTCGGTGGCGGTGAAGCCGAGCACGTTCTGCAGGAACAGCGGCAGCACGAGCGCGGTGCCGAACAGCCCGAAGCCGGTGATGATGCCGATGACGTTGCCGGCGCTAAAAGCGCGCGACTTGAACACTTTCAAGTCGACGAGCGGGCGCGGGTCGTGCCACTCGCGCCAGCAGAACACGACCAGCGACACGACCGCGACGGCGCTGAGGATCACGATGGTGGACGAGGAGAACCAGTCCTCGCGCTGGCCGCGCTCGAGCACGTACTGCACCGACGCGACGCCCGCCGTGAGCAAGCCCAGCCCCAGCACGTCGACCGGCGACTTATCGCGCTTGAGGTACGCGGGGTCGCGGATGTAGAGCATCGTCATGACGAACGCAACGATCCCGATCGGGATGTTGATGTAGAAAATCAACGGCCAGCTGTAGTTGTCCACGATCACGCCGCCGAGCGTCGGACCGAGCGCCGGACCCACCATCGCACCCAACCCGAAGATCGCCATCGCGTTCGCACGCTTCTCCGGCGGATACGACTCGAACAGGATCGCCTGCGCGGTCGGCTGCAGCGCGCCTCCGCCGAAGCCCTGGATGACGCGGTAGAACACGAGCTGCCACACGTTGGTCGCGGTGCCGCACATGAACGACGCGACGGTGAACAGCGCCACGCACGCCGCGTAGAAGTTGCGCCGGCCGAAGCGCGCGGTCAGCCAGCCGTTGAGTGGCATGACGATGACGTTGGCCAAGATGTAGCCGGTGGCGACCCAGCCGATCTCGTCGATCGAGGAGCCGAGGTTGCCGGCCATGTCGTTGAGCGCGACGTTGACGATCGAGGTGTCGATGATCGCCATGATCAGGCCCAGCATGACCGTCAGCGTGATCATCGCCAGCGGCGGGTTCGCCTTGCGGTCGGCCTTGCGTTCGGCGGCCGTCCTGGCCGCGGCGCTGCCGGCTGCCGTCACGGATGCGCTCACGCGTTCGCCGTTCCCGGCGCTTGGGCCGGTGGCGTCAGTCCGGTCGGGAGCACTTTCGGATATACCCGGCGGGCGCGGCGGCGGATGCGGGCGGCGCGCCCGCGAAGCCAGGGCGGATGACGACGACCACCGCCGCGCCCGCCTCCGCTCTGCACGACCGCCTGCAGGCGTTCATGGAGTCCGACGTCTACCCGAACGAGCACGTCTACCACGAGCAGCTCCGCAGCGGCTCGACGCCCTGGATGCAGCCGCCGATCATGGACGAGCTGCAGGCCAAAGCGCGCGCGATCGGCCTCTGGAACCTGTTCCTACCGGAGCCCGAATGGGGCGCGGGTCTGACCAACCGTGAGTACGCGCCGCTGTGCGAGGTGATGGGCCGCTCGGAGATCGCGCCCGAGGTGTTCAACTGCAGCGCGCCCGACACGGGCAACATGGAAGTGTTCGCGCGCTACGGTTCGGACGCGCACAAAGAACGGTGGCTCAAGCCGCTGCTCGACGCAAAGATCCGTTCGGGCTTCTCGATGACCGAGCCCGCCGTCGCGTCGTCGGACGCGACCAACATCAGCGCCGAGATCGTGCGCAAGGGCGACGAGTACGTGATCAACGGGCGCAAGTGGTGGACGTCGGGCGCCGGGCACCCGCGCTGCAAGGTGCTGATCTTCATGGGCCGCTCGAACCCCAGCGCGCCGCCGCACCGCCAGCACACGATGGCCGTCGTGCCGATCGACGCGAAGGGCGTAACGGTGATGCGCACGCTGTCGGTGTTCGGCTACGACCACGCGCCGCACGGCCACGCCGAGATCGACTTCAAAGACGTGCGCATCCCGGCGGACGACGTGCTGGTCGCGGAAGGCCGCGGCTTCGAGATCGCACAGGGCCGGCTCGGGCCGGGCCGCATCCACCACTGCATGCGCGCGATCGGCTTGGCGGAGCGCGCGCTCGAATCGATGGTGAAGCGCGTGAAGGAGCGCACCGCGTTCGGCCGGCCGCTGTCCGAGCAAGGCGTGATCATGCAGTGGATCGCGGAGTGCCGCATCGAGATCGACCAGACGCGCCTGCTGGTGTACGATGCGGCCGAGAAGCTGGACGCGTTCGGCAACAAGGTCGCGCGCAACGAGCTCGCGATGGTGAAGGTCGCGGCGGCGAACATGGCGTGCCGCGTGGTCGACCGCGCCATCCAGGCGTTCGGCGCGGCCGGCGTGAGCAGCGATCAGCACCTCGCGGCGGCGTACGCGCACGCGCGCACGCTGCGCCTGGTCGACGGGCCCGACGAAGTGCACCTGCGCTCCATCGCCAAGTTCGAGTTGCAGAAAGGGTGAGCCGGGTCGATCCGCTCGACGAGCTCGAGCTGAGCCTGCGGTGCGGCGCCGCCGAGCTTCACGTCGTCCGCCACGCCGACGCGGTGCCCGAATCCGACGAAGCGTTCACCATCTACGACGACTACGAAGCGCATCCGCTCAGCGCACGCGGCCGCGCGCAAGCCGAAGCGGTCGCGGAGCACTTCGCCGACTTGAAGCTCGCGGCGGTGTACACGAGCCCGATCCGGCGCGCGCGCGAGACGGCCGATGCCATTGCGGCCGTCGCGGGCGTGACGGTGCACGACGAGCCCGGCGTGCGCGAGATAACGATCGGCCCGACCGACGACGCGATGGCATTGCGCGACCGGCTCGCATGGCTCGCGATGATCGCGATGCGCGACGGCTCGTGGAAAGGCATCCCGGGCACCGAATTATCCGCGAGCGTGCGCGCGCGCATGCTCGGCGCGCTCGACGCGATCGCCGCGCGCCATCCGGGCGAACGCGTCGCCGTCGTGTCGCACGCGGGCGCGATCAATGCCGCGCTCGGCGCGATCGCGTAGAGCGATCACGACTTCTTGTTCCCGCTCGCGAACGCGTCGGTGTCGGTGCTGCGCATCGGCGGTGGCCGGCGCCTGCTGATGAGCGCGAACGAGACGGCGCACCTCGCCGCGATCCCGTCCCGCGCCCGTAGAACGGGCGCAACGCGATGATCGCGCGCGACGCCGACACGATCGACGTTCGGCCCGAAGAGCGCGTCGACACCGCACGGCTCGAGCCGTACCTGCACGCCCACCTCGACGGCGCGGTAGGGGCGCTGGAGCTGCGCCAGTTCGGCGGCGGTCACGCGAACCTCACGTACTTGATCCGGTTCGGCGAACGCGAGTGGGTGCTGCGGCGGCCGCCGCTCGGCCCCGTCGCGCCCGGCGCGCACGACATGCGGCGCGAGTACCGCGTGCTCTCCACGCTCAACCCCGGCTATCCGCTGGCGCCGCAAGCGTATCTGCTGTGCACGGACCACACCGTCATCGGTGCGGACTTCTTCGTGATGGAACGCCGGCACGGCATCGCGTTCCGGCGCGACATCCCGGCACCGTGGCGCGACCGTCCCGACGTGCTGCGCGGCGTCGGCGAGTCGCTCGTCGACAACCTCGCGACGCTGCACGCGGTCGATCCCGCGAGCGTCGGCCTAGACGAGCTCGGCAAACCCGACGGCTACATCGAACGCCAAGTGTACGGCTGGATCGAGCGCTGGCACAACGCGCTCACCGACGACGTCGGCGCGGCGGAGCCGTTCACCGGCTGGCTACGCCAGACGATCCCCGCCGCGAAGCGCACGGCGCTGCTGCACAACGACTACAAGCTGGACAACACGCTGCTCGACGCGGAGAACCCGGCGAAAACGGTCGCGGTGCTCGACTGGGACATGTGCACGCGCGGCGAGCCGCTGATGGATTTCGGCGAGCTCCTCGCGCTCTGGGGCGAGAAGAACGACGGCGCGAGCGGGCTCCACGGCCGCATGCCGACGTGGCGCGACGGTTTCATGACGCGCCGCGACGCCGCGGAGCGCTACGCGCAAAAATCCGGTACGGACGTGAGTGATCTGCACTGGTACGTCGTGTTCAACTACTTCCGGTTCGCGGTGATTCTGCAGCAGATCTACATCCGCTACGTTCGCGGCCAGACGCACGACGAGCGCTTCAAGGACATGGGCGCCGCGGTGAATGCCGTCATCGAGCACGGGCTCGCGCTGATCGACAGCGGCGACATCTAAGGCGCGGTCGCTACGCGTACGTTATCGACTTCACCGTGAGCTTGCGGTCGCCGGCGGGGCGGTGCCACACGACGTGGTCGCCCGCGCGCGCGCCGATCAGCGCTTTCGCGAGCGGGGAGGTGGAGCCGATCTTGCCCGCTTTGACGTCGGCCTCGTCCTCGCCGACGATCGTGTACGTCTGCTGCTTGCGTGAGCTGTCGCTCACGACGACGGTCGCGCCGAACGCGACGACGCTGCGGTCCTCCGGCGGCTCCACGACGACGGCCGCGTCGATGCCGTGCTGGATCCGCTCGCGCTCGCGCGGATCTTCGACCGCGTCGAAGCGCGCGCGCAGCTGCGCCAGGCCGGCGGCGGTGAGGTAGTTCGGCCCGGTTCGTGCCGGCGGGACGATCTCGGGTTCGGGCGCGTCCTCGCGCTCCTTGGTGAAGGCCCGGCTCATGCCTCATTGTACCAGAGAACGCGGGCGCCCGCCGCGCGCGGGCGGCTTAGAGCCCGCCTACGCCGTTGGGAGAGCCGAGGCCGGTGGCGTACGTGTAGCGGCCCTGCGTGGTCAGCGGGTGGAACGAGCCGCGGCGCGCGTAGGAGTAGGAATACCAGGGCCCCGCCGGCGTGCCGGAGAGCGCGTACGCGCCCGCGATGAGCGGCGCGCCGACGCTGGTGCCGCCGGCCACGAGCCAGCCGCCGGCCTGGGCGTCGAACATCGACACGCCGGTCTGCGGGTCGGCGACCGCGGCGACATCGACGCCGGAGCGCGTCTTGCACGGGATGCTCTGCCACGCCGGCCGCTTCACGTACGCGCTGCAGCCGTGGCCGCCGTACTTCCACGCGCTTTCGTTCCACGCGCCGCCGCTGCGGGCGAGCGTCGTCCCGCCGACCGCGGTGACGTACGGCGACACGGCCGGGTACGTCGGGTAGCTGCGGTCGCCCGACGCCGCGGTGATCGCGACGCCCGGGTGGCGGTAGTGCACGTCCTCGCCGCTCTGGGCGGACCATTCCGGTGCGTAGTAGCTGTTGCTGACGACCTTCGCGCCCAGCGCGACGGCGGTGTCGACGCCGGCGCCGAGATCGTCCATCAGCGCCGAGTCGGCCTCGACGAGCAGGATCGAGCAGCGCGGGCACGCGGCCGACACCATGTCGAGGTCGAGCGCGATCTCTTGCGCCCAGCCGGCGTTCGGAGCGGGGTATGCGGCATGCCCGCGCTGGTCGACCTTGCGGAAGCAGCCGTTGTCCGACGTGCAGGGCGGCAGACCGAACGCGGCGCGGTACACGGCGAGATCCGACTCCGCCGCCGGGTGGTCGTACGCGTCGACGATCGCGACCACGCCGCCCGCGTTCTGGGCCGGCAGCGCGTAGGCGGCCTGGAGGTCGGCGGGGTGCAGGCCGTTGATCAGGGCCGGTGCCAGGCCCGGATCGGGGACGGCCGGGACGTTGAGGTTGATCGCGAGCGTGCAGGACGCGCTCCCGGCGCCGGGCAGACCCGAGCAGGCGAACTGCGCGCCGGGCAGACCGTTCGCGTCCTCGCCCGGCATGCCCATCGCGGTGTCGCCCGGCATGCCCATCGCGGTGTCGCCGGGCATCCCCATCGCCGTGTCGCCGGGCATCCCCATCGCCGTGTCCGACGACGTGCGCGACTGCGGCGCCGTGACGGGACCGGCGTGCCGCGCGGGAACGGCGCCGGCGCCGGCGCACGCGGCAAGCGCCGCGACCGATAAGATCGCCAGCGTCCGGGAAACCGAGACGGTCAGACCGCGAATTTCGGGCATGTTCCGGCAGGAGGCTCCTGTAAGGGCACGTTTGCTTCGGCGCCTATACCCACGAAACGGGGGATGGACGGCCGCGAACCGGCGAACACCGCGTGATCGCCGTCACTCGTCTGCTGCGCGCGCGAATCAACGATCGTCTGGCCCGTGCCGCGCGCTTCCCGGTCACGCTCATCGTCGCGCCCGCCGGCTTCGGCAAGAGCGTCGCGCTGCGCGATTTCGTGGAGACCGCGCGGCTCGACGCGGTGCGCTACGACGTCGCGCGCGACGACCGCACGCTGATGGCGTTCGTGCACGGGCTCAGCGCGGCGCTCGAGCCTGTCGCGCCGACGGCGCTCGCCGCATTCCCGACGATGCAGCAGCGCATGATGGGCGTCGCCGACCCGGTGCGCGAGCTCGGCGACTGGTTCGCGGAACACCTCAAGCGCACGGTCTGCACCGTCGTGATCGACGACTTGCACTATGCCGCGACCGATCCGAACACCGTCGCACTGCTGCTGGACCTCATCGAACGAACCACGGAGCGCATCCGCTGGATCGTCGCGACGCGCTCCGACGCGGGCTTGCCGATCGCGTCGTGGGTCGGGTACGGCCGCATGGACTTGCCCGTCGGCGAAGACGATCTGCGCTTCACCGCCGAGGAGGCGCTCGCGACCGCCGACGACGCGGAAGCGCCCGCCGATCTGGCCGAGGTCGAAGCGCTGCGCGAGCTGACCGCGGGCTGGCCGATCGCGCTGTCGATCGCGCTGCGCACCCGCACGCACGCGTCGGACCTGCGCGCCGCCGCGAGCGGGACGCGCGAGATGGTGTACCGCTACCTCGCCGAGCAGGTGTTCGCGGGGCTGACGCGCGCGCAGCAGCGCTTCCTGACGCGCAGCAGCGTGTTCGCGACGTTCGACGTCGGCATCGCCGAGGCGCTCGGCGCCACGCCGGAGTTTCTCGCCGAGCTGCGGCGCAGCGTCACGTTCTTGAGCACGACGTCCCCGACCGAGTACCGGTATCACGACCTCTTTCGCGACTTCCTCGAGCGCGAGCTGCGGCGCGCCGGTGCGACGGGATGGTACGACGCGCACGTCGCCGCCGGCGAGCTGCTTGAAACGCGGCGCGGCGCCGATGCGAGCGCGCTCGCGCTGTACGCGAAAGTCGGCGCGGTCGACTCGATCGTGCGCGTGATCGAACGCGACGGGATCGCGCTGCTCGAGCGCGGCGAGGGTGAGACCGTCGCGCTCGCGCTCGACGCCGTGCCCGAGGCGCAGCGCTCCGCCAACGCCGCGGTGATCGGCGTGCGCGCGATGCTCGACGCGAACCGCGGGCGCTTCGACGTCGCCGAGCGCGGCTTCGTCGCCGCCATCGATCGCGCCGCCGCGCTCGAGCTGCGCATCGCGCTCGTCCACCGCTACGCGATCGAGCTGGTGCGCCAGGACCGCGACTGCGCCGACCTGCTCGAACCGTACGCGCACGACGAAACGCTGGCGCTGGAGGTGCGCGTCCCGATCCTCGGCACGCTGGCGACGGCCTACGTGCGCGCCGCGCGCGCGAACGACGGCTTCGCGACGATCCGCAAAGCGCTCGACCTGGTCGAGCCGCTGGGCGACGACGTGCGCGCGCGGCTGTACCAGCAAGCCGCGTACGTGTACCAGTACGCGCCGACGCACGAGCGCGTGCGCACGTACGCGACGCTCGCGGTGGAGCTCGCGACGGCGCGCGGTTTGTACGAGGTCGCGGCGCGCGCGTACAGCGTGCTCTACACCGTCGTCAACGACGAGGACGACGATCCCATCGCGACGCTCGCGATCTTGGACAAGCTCGAAGAGGCCGCGCGCAAAGGTGCGAGCCGGCAAGCGCGCTTCTTCGGCTTCGTCGCGTCGTACGCGATCGAGGTGGAGCGCGGCGACGATCCGGCGCTCGAACGGCTCGACCGCGAGCTGGACGACGACGGCGCCGCGCCGCCGCCCGCGCGCGCGCAGACGCTGTTTCCGGCGCAGGCGATGCGCGAGGCGTGGAGCGGTAACTTTCGCGGCGCGTACGAGCTGCTCGCGGGGACGGCGCCGGCGCAGGCCAGCGACGAACGGCGCGCGCTGCGCGGCGCGGAGATCGCGTTGTACGCGTTCGCGGCCGGATTGCAAGCCGAAGGCGACGAGGCGCTGCACGATGCGGCCGCGGCGCTCGGCCGCTGCACGCGCCCGTCGCTGCGCATCGTGCGCTCGCATCTCGTCATGGCGCTCGCCGAGCTCGTGCGCGGGCGGTCGTCGGTGGCGCACCGCTCGCTGGCCGAGGCGGAGCGGTTGTCGACGCCCGCGATGCGGCGGCTGCGCGCGCTCGCGCACGCGGTGCGCGCGATGGAGCGCGTGCAGCTCGAACAGGCGGAGCCCGCGACGCTGGCCGCCGCGCTGGAACGCCTGCGCGCCGAGCACTTCGGCGGCATGGCGCGGCTGCTCGCGGCGCTCCCGGTCGCGCGCGGCGAAGAGCCCGGCTACACGCAGCTCACGCCGTCGGAGCGCGAGATCTTGCAATTGCTCGCCAAAGGCGCGAGCACCAAAGACGTCGCCGCGCGCACCGGCCGCAGCCCGCAGACCGTCGACACGCACATTCGCTCGATCTGCCGCAAGCTCAACTGCAGCGGGCGGCGCGAAGCGATCGCGATCGCGACGGGCGCCGGCTGGGTGAGCGTTTAGCGCTCCGCGGTGCCCATCAGCTCGCCGAGCGCGCTCACGTGGCCCGCGACCGCGTCGAGCAATCGCCCGCGCGTCGGCGGCTGGTCGAAGCGCGGCACGTAGTCGACCGCGAGCAGCGTGAACACGTAGCGGTGCGGTCCGTGGCCGCGGATCGGCGCGGGCGCGATGTAGTGCAAACCGCCGCCGCCGTTGTAGCCCATCGTCACGCCGTCGTGCTTGCCGTCGAGCGCGTTCTGCTCGAGCGACGTCGCCGCGGGCGAGATCTCGTAGACGATCGCGTGCGTGAGCGGGCGCGGGAACGGCACGTCGACGTCTTCCACCACCATCACGAGCGTCTTCGCTTCGGGCGGTACGCCGCTCCACTCCAGCGGCGGCGAGCCGTCGATGGGCATGTGGGCGCCGAACGCGAACGCCGGGCTGCGCAGCTCGATCGTGCGCGGCACCCCGTTGAAGCGGATGTCCTCGGCGACGCGCAAGTCGGGACCCGCGCGCCAGCGCCGGATGCTGCGCCCGAAGAAGCGCAAGATCTTTTCCATCACGCCGGCGTCAGCGCGGCGCGGCGCGCTTGGAGGATCCCCATCACCAGCGCGCCGGCGACCAGCGCGGTGATGATCGCCGCCGCGGGCGCCACGCCGAACGCGCCGAGCACGCCCGTCACGACGGGCGGCATGACGAAGCCGGCGAGGCTGTCGAGCCCGGAGACGACGCCGAGCACCGTCCCGCGGCGGTCGTCGGGCGACACGTCCGACGCGAGAGCCGGGAACGCGGCGTTGACGACGCTCAGCCCCATGCCGAACAGCAGCAGCAGCACCGCGGCGAGCGCAAACGTGGTCGCGAACGGGACGAGCAAGAACGCGAGCACGCACAACCCCAAGCCGAGGTTGGTCGCGGCGCGGTTGCCCAGCGCGTCGACCAGCTTTCCGATCACCGTCACCTGCAGCGTCACTTGAAGGATGCCGAACGACGCGAACACGTACGACGTCTCGGCGACGCCCCAGCCGAGCTGCTTGTTGAGGATCAGCGTCATCGACGCGAACCAGCCGTACATGCCCAGCGTGTACACCAGCCGCAGCCGCAGCACCGGCGCGACCGCCTTGTCGACCAGCGCGGCGAAGATGTCCCGCACGCCCACCGCGCTCGCGGCGTCGGCGGGCGCGCGGCCGCGCGACTCCGGTAGCATCACGATCGTCAGCACGAGCGTGACCACTTGCAGCGCCGCGGCGACCAGAAACGGCACCGCGAAGCCGTAGCGGTCGGCGAGCCAGCCGCCCGTCGCGGGGCCGAACACGAACCCGGCCGCGAACGCCGCGCCGACGTACGCGAACGCCTCGCCGCGCCGCTTCGGCTCGACCAGATCGCCGACGTACGCCTGCGTCACGCCGATGTTGCCGCCGGAGAGCCCTTCGAGCGCGCGCGAGAACAGCACCCACGGGATCGACGGCGCGAACGCGAGCAGCGTCCACGCGATCGTCGAGCCGATCTGCGACACGATCAGCACCATCTTGCGCCCGATGCGGTCGCTGACGTTGCCCCACACCGGCCCCGCGATGAGCTGGCACAGTGAGTACGTCGCGAACACCACGCCGACCGTGACGTCCGGCGCGCCGAACTTCTTGACGAAGAACGGCATCAGCGGGATCAGGATGCTGAACCCGAGGATGTCGATGAAGGTGATGCCGAGGATCGGGAGCAGCCGGACGAGCACGTCGCCGTGCGTTCGTCGCGGGGTATAGCAGACCCACCATGCCCGACGGCCTGCGCCTGCTTCCGGCGGACGCGCTGATCCGCACGGGTCCGGTGGACCACGCGGACTGGAACTATCGCCCGCTGCTCGGGACGGTCTCGCGCGCGCGGTTCCGGCTCGCGCTGTCGCTGCTGCCCGCGCGCGTGGACGCGATCCTCGAGCTCGGCTACGGGTCCGGCGTGTTCGTGCCCAGCCTCGCGGCGCGGGCCCGGCACGTCGCGGGCTTCGACGTGCACGACCGCGCCGGCGCGGTCGCCGCGGTCCTGCGCGCGCGGGGGATCGAGGCCGACCTGCGCACCGGGGACGGTCGGGCGCTGCCGTTCGCGGACGGCGCGTTCGACGCGGTCGTCGCGGTCAGCGCGCTCGAGTTCGTCGAGGACCTCGACGGCGTCTGCGCCCAGGTCGTGCGGGTGCTCCGGCCCGGCGGCACGTTCGTGGTGGTCACGCCGGGCGAGTCGCCGCTGCTCGACCGCGCGCTTCGCTTGGCCACCGGCAAGGACGCGCGGACCGACTTCGGCGACCGCCGTTCGCGGGTCGAGCCGGCGCTGCGGCGGGCGTTCCGGGTGCGGCGAGAACGTGCGTTTCCGTTCGTTCTTGGCCGAATCATACCGGTGTACCGGGCTTTCCAATGTGATCCGGCGCATAAAGGAGCAGGCGCCGGGTAAAAGTCCGGTACTTGTCGTCCCGGCAGTTGCCACGTTCCAAGGAGGGGAGTCGGGGGAGATGTGTTCGTGTCGGTCCTGATCCCGGCTTACAACGAAGCCGCGATCATCGAGCGGACCTTGAGCACGGTGCGTGATCACTTGAGCACGCGCCCCGACGCGCATTCCTGGGAGATGCTGGTCGTCGACGACGGGAGCACCGACGGAACCGGCGACCTGGCCGAGGCGTTCGCGGCCGGCGACGAGCGCATCCGGGTCCTGCGCCACCGCACGAACTTCGGGCTGGGGCAGGCGCTGCGCTACGGCTTCGCCCAGGCCAAGGGCAACGTCGTCGTGACGCTGGACGCCGACCTGACCTACAGCGTCGACCACATCGACCGGCTGCTCGACGCGTTCGAGGCGACGGGGGCGAAGATCGTGGTGGCGTCGCCGTACGCGCACGGCGGCGTGACGACCCGCGTGCCGTTCCGGCGACTGCTGCCGAGCCGGGTCGCCAACGTGCTGCTGGCCGCGGCCGCGAACGCGCACATCAGCACGTACACCGGCATGGTGCGCGCGTACGACACGCGGTTCTTGCGGTCGCTCAACGTGCGCGCGATGGGGATGGACGTCAACGCCGAGATCCTGCGCCAGGCGCAGATCCTGCGCGCGCGCATCGTCGAGATCCCGGCGCACCTCGACTGGTCCGCCGCCGGGCGCACCGCGGGCGCGTCGGGGCTGCGCATGCCGCGCACCACGGTCGCGGTCGCGATCTCCGCGTTCCTGTTCCGCCCCGTGATGTTCTTCATGGTGCCCGCGCTCGTGCTCGCCGTGTTCGCGGCGATCGCGTGGGGCTTCGCCGTCGCCGCCGGCCTGGGCGGGTTTCGTCTGCTCGCCGCGCTCGCGATCGTCGCGTCGCTCGCCGCCGTCCAGCTCGCCGGCTTCGCGTTCCTCGCGCTGCAAGCGAAGCGCAGCTTCGAGGACCTGTTCGTCCTCGGTACCGCCACCTATCGTTCGTTCCAGGAAGGATCCGCACCGTGACCACCGCCGCCACACCACGGATGACGCTGCCGTCGGACCAAGACGCGTCGGGCCGCACGCTCGGCGAAGAAGAGCTCGCGCTGCTCGCGCAAGTCGTCGCCTCGGGCACGCTCAACAGCACCAAGGGCACGATGGTCGCCGCGTTCGAGCGCGCGCTCGCGCGCATGCTGGGCGTCAAGCACGTCGTCGCGTGCGCGTCGGGCTCGGCCGCGGTGCACTGCGCGATCGCCGCGCTGAACCCCGAGCCGGGCGACGAGATCGTCACCACGGCGATCACCGACATGGGCGCGCTCGCGCCGATCCTGTACCAAGGTGCGATACCGGTGTTCGCGGACGTCGATCCGCGCACGTGCAACGTCACGGCCGAGACGGTTGCCGCGCGCATCACGCCGCGCACGCGCGCGATCGTCGCGACGCACCTGTTCGGCAACCCGTGCGACATGCCGGCGCTGCGCGCGCTGGCCGACGAGCGCGGACTGATGCTGATCGAAGACTCCGCGCAGGCGTACCTCGCGACGTCCGGCGGACGCGCGGTCGGCACGTGGGGCGACGTCGCGTGCTTCAGCTTGCAGCAAGGAAAGCACATCACCACCGGCGAGGGCGGCTTCGTCGCGACGAACGACGACGCGCTCGCGCGGCGCATGGTGCTGTTCGTGAACAAGGCGTGGGGCTACGGCGACCCGCAGCCCGACCATTACTTCCTCGCGCTCAACTACCGCCTCACCGAGCTGCAAGGCGCGGTCGGTTTGGGACAGCTGCCGAAGCTGGAAGGGTGCGTCGAGTCGCGCCAGTCGACCGCCGCCGCGCTGACGGAGCAGATTCGCGACATCGCCGGGATCACGGCGCCGTTCATCGCCGATGATGCGACGCACGCGTACTGGAAGTACATCGTGATGGTCGATCCTGCGCAGGTGTCCGGCGGTTCCGTCGCGCTTGGCGCGAAGCTCAAGGAGCGCGGGATCGCGAGCGCGCCGCGCTACATCCAGAAGCCGGCGTTCCAGTGCGCGGTGTTCCGCGACCGCACGACGTTCGGCGCCAGCGGCTGGCCGTTCACGCTCGCCGATCCCGCGGCCGTCGACTACGATCCGGCCCGTTTTCCCGGGACGTTCCGCGCGCTCGAGCAGGTGCTCGTGCTGCCGTGGAACGAGCGTTATACCGAAGCGCACGTCGCGTTCATCGCGAGCGCGTTGCGCGAAGCGGTGCAGGAGCTGCGCGCGTGACGCGCCCGGTCGGCGTCGTTCTCGTCGGCGCGGGCGCGATCGCGCGCACGCACGTCGCGGCGCTCGCGAAGTCGGCGTGCGCGCGGCTCGTCGCGGTGGTCGACACCTGCCCGGAGCGCGCCGCGGAGCTTGCGGCGATCGCCGGCGTACCGGCGTATGCGTACGCCGACGTCGCCGACGTGCCGGTGTCGCTCGGTGCGGAAGCCGCGATCGTGTGCACGCCGCCGGTGACGCACGAGCCGCTGACGCTCGCGCTGCTCGCGCGCGGGCTGCACGTGCTGTGCGAGAAGCCGTTCGCGATCACCGTGCCCAGCGCGCGGCGCATGCTCGCGGCGGCCGTCGACACCGGCCGGCTGCTGACGATGGCGTCGAAGTTCCGCTACGTCGCCGACGTGGTCGAGGCGCGCCGGCTCGTGCAGGCCGGGACGATCGGCGAGGTGATCGCGTTCGAGAACACCTTCTCGTCGTACGTCGACATGCGCGGCCGCTGGAACGCGATGCCGCAGCTCAGCGGCGGCGGCGTGCTGATCGACAACGGCACGCACTCCGCCGATCTGATCCGCTATCTGCTGGGGCCCGTCGACGAAGTGCGCGCGTTCGCCGCGAAGCCGATCCAGCCGCTCGACGTGGAAGACACCGTGCACGTCGCGCTTCGCACCCGCAGCCTCGCGGTCGGCTACGTCGACCTGTCGTGGAGCTTGCGCAAGGAGATCCCCGCGATCGTCACGCTGTACGGTCCGCGCGGCATGATCGAGGTCGGCTGGCGCGCGTCGCGCATGCGCATCGGCGACGGCGACTGGACCGCGTTCGGGAACGGCTACGACAAGCTGGCGGCGTTTCGCGCGCAGCACGACAACTTCGCGCGCGCGATCCGCGGCGAGGAAGAGCTGGCGATCGCGCCGGTCGACGCGCTCGCGTCGGTGCACGTGATCGAAAGCGCGTACGCCGCGCTGCGCGCCGACCGCTGGGTGGCCGTCGAGGAGGCGCGCTGCAGCGCGGTGCGCCGCATCTCCGCCGCGTGATCCACCCGACCGCGATCGTCGAGGACGGCGCCGTGGTCGGCCCGGACACCGCGATCTGGGACGCCGTGCACGTTCGGCGCGGTGCCGTGATCGGCGCCGGCTGCATCATCGGCGAGAAGACGTACGTCGCGCCCGATGCGCGCATCGGCGACCGCTGCAAGCTCAACGCCGCGGTGTACGTGTGCTCCGCGGTGACCATCGAGGACGGCGTGATGGTCGCCGCGCACACGGTGTTCACCAACGACCGGTTTCCGCGCGCGACCGATCCCGAGCTGCGCGCGCTGCGCTCGTCGGCCGTCGACGAGCACACGCGCCCGACGCTGGTGCGCCGCGGCGCGACGATCGGCGCGAACTGCACGATCGGCTGCGACCTGACCATCGGCGCGTTCGCGATGGTCGGGATGGGCGCGGTGGTGACCAAGGACGTGCCCGACCACGCGCTGGTCGTGGGCAACCCGGCCCGCGTGATCGGCTTCGTGTGCCGCTGCGGCGAGCCCGTGAGCCGCGCGGAGCACGGCACCATGATCGCCGACGCCGACGGAACGTGTACCGCGTGCGGCCGTTCGTTCGCGCTGCGCGGCGGGCGCTTTGCCGACGGCGTGCCGGGGCGCGCGTAGCGTGCGCTGCGCGATCGTCGGCGGCGGGCTGCTCGGGCTCACCCTCGCGCTGCGCATGCAGGCCGCGGGCGACGACGTGACCGTGTACGAGTCGGCGCCGGAGATCGGCGGCCTCGCCGCGCCGTGGCAGCTGGGCGACGTGACGTGGGACCGGCACTATCACGTGACGCTGTACTCCGACACGGCCACGCGCGCGCTGCTCGCGGAGCTCGGCGTCGCCGACGAGCTGGAATGGTCGACGACGCGCACCGGGTTCTTCGTCGGCGGGCGCCTGATGTCGCTCTCCAACGCGCTGGAGTTCGCGCTGTTCCCGCCGCTGGGCCCGGTCGACAAGCTGCGGCTCGCGGCGACGATCCTGCGCGCGTCGCGCGGCGACGACGCGGGCGCGCTCGCGCACGTCCCGGTCGGCACGTGGCTGCGCCGCTGGTCGGGCCGCCGCACCTACGAGCGCATCTGGCTGCCGCTGCTGCGCGCGAAGCTGGGCGAGGCGCACGAGCGCGTCGCCGCGTCGTTCATCCGCGCGACGGTCGCGCGGCTGTACGCGGCGCGCCGCGCGGGCATCGACCGCGAGCGCTTCGGCTACGTGCGCGGCGGCTACGCGGTGATACTGCGCCGCTTCGCTGAAGTGCTCGCTCGGCGCGGCGTGAGCGTGCGCACGAGCACCCCGGTGCGCGCGGTGCTGCCCGACGGCGGCGACGGCGCGGTGCGCGTCACCACCGCCGAGGGGACGTTCGCGTACGACCGCGTCATCGTGACCGCGCCGGCGCCGGTCGCGGCGCGCTTGTGCTCGGCGCTGTCCGCGCCGGAGCTCGAACGGTTGCGCTCGGTGGAGTACCAGGGTATCGTGTGCGCTTCGCTGCTGCTCTCGCGGCCGCTGTCGCCGTATTACGTGACGAACATCTGCGATCCGGTGCCGTTCAGCGCCGTGATCGAGATGACGGCGCTGGTGGATCCCGGCACGTTCGGCGGGCGGCACCTCGTGTATCTGCCGCGCTACTGCCCGCCCGACGATCCGCTGCAGACGCTCGACGACGACACGCTTCGCGCGCGCTTCCTCGCCGGGCTGCGCACGATGCATCCCGACCTGCGCGACGAGGAGATCCTCGCGTTCCGCGTGTCGCGCGTGCCGTACGTGTTTCCGCTGCCCACGCTCGGGTACACCGAGCGCATCCCCGCGGTGCGCACGTCGGTCGACGGACTGTTCGTCGTCACCGCGGCGCAGATCGTCGACGGCACGCTCAACGTCAACGAGACCGTCGGGCTCGCGAACGATGCGGCGCGCACCATCCTCGCCGGGCCGGTCGCGCGCGCGCTGAGCGAGACCGCATGAGCGCGCGCCGCTACGCGAGCGTCTCGCTCGATCTGGATAACGAATGGTCGTACCGCAAGACGCGCGGCGACGCGTCGTGGTCGGAGTACCCGTCGTATCTCGACACGGTCGTGCCGCGCGCGCTCGACGTGCTGGACCGGCACGGCCTGCGCATCACGTGGTTCATCGTCGGGCAGGACGCCGCGTTCGAGCAGAACCACGCAACGCTGCGCACGATCGCGCAGCGCGGGCACGAGATCGGCAACCACTCGTTCCACCACGAGCCGTGGCTGCATTTGTACGACGAGGCCGCGCTCGACGACGAGATCGCGCGCGCGGAGGTCGCGATCGAAGCAGCGACCGGCATGCGGCCGGTGGGCTTTCGCGGGCCCGGTTACAGCGTGACGCCGGCCGTCGTCGACGTGCTCGTGCGGCGCGGCTACCGTTACGACGCGTCCACGCTGCCCACGTTCATCGGCCCGCTCGCGCGCATGTACTACTTCGCCACCAGCGGGCTGCGCGGCAAACAGCTCGAGCAGCGCAACGCGCTGTTCGGCAGCGTGAAGGACGGGCTGCGCCCGCTGCGCCCGTACCGCTGGAGCTCGCCGGGCGGCTCGCTCGTCGAGGTGCCGGTCACCACGCTGCCGCTGCTGCGCATCCCGATCCACGTCAGCTACCTGCTGTTTCTGCACGAGCGCGCGCCCGCGCTGGTGATGCCGTACGTGAACGTCGCGCTCGCGCTGTGCGCGCTGACGAAGACCGCGCCGTCGCTGCTGCTGCACCCGCTCGATTTTCTGGGCGGCGACGAAGTGCCCGCGCTCGCGTTCTTTCCGGGAATGAAGCTTTCGGCCGAACAGAAGCTGCGCTGTGTCGACCGCGTGCTCGCGAAGTACGCCGCGCGCTACGAGCTCGTCACGGTCGGCGAGCACGCCGCGCGCGCGGCCGTCGCGCTCGGCGACCGCGCACCCGTTACCGCGTGATCGCCGACGCCGCAGCAGCGGCGGCGGTGGGGCTCGCCGCGGCGGCGGTGCTGCGCGCCGACGTACGGCGCGGCGTCCCGCGCTGGGAGCCGGACAGCTACGACTACGCGATTCGCATGCTGCAGCGCCGCGGCGTGCCGTTCCCGCAAGCGCGCGACCGCGCGCGCGCGTTTTTCCTGGCGGTGCGCGGGCGTCAGCGGAACCCCGCGTATTTCGCGCCGACCCTCGCCGGCGACGAACCGGAGTGGTGGACGCTCTTCGCGCCGCGCGTCGTGTACCCGGCGCTCGCGGCCCCGTTGTTTCCCCGGCGCGGCTTCGCCGCGCTCACGGACGTCGCGGCGGTAGCGTCGGTCGCGAGCGCGGTGCTGCTGTACCGCTTTCTGCGGCGGTTCGGCGGGCCGGCGAGCGCGGCGGCGCTCGCGGTGTGGTACGCGACGAGCGCGCCGGTTCGCGACGTCGGCGTGCACGGCCTCAACGACAGCACCGCGCTGCTGCTGTGGATCGGCTCGCTCGACGCGATGGCGGAGATGGCCGAGGACGGAAGCGGCGCGACGCGGTTCGTCGTGCTCACCGCGGCGCTTTCGTTCACGCGGCCCGTGCCGTACCTCCCGTTCGGAGCCGGTCTCGTGCTCGCGCTCGCCGGCGCGCGCGCTCGCGACGGCCGGCGCACGCGCGCCGGCGTGACGATCGCGGCGACTGCGGCGGCCTGCGCGGTCGCGATCACGAGCGTGCTCGCGCGCGCGGGCGTGCCGTCGACGCGCGAGCACCTGCAGCGCGTGCGCGAGTCGCAGCGGCTCGAGAGCGCACCGGGCTTGCTGAGCCGCACGCTGACGCGCCTGCGTTTGCGCGACGATCCGGCGCGCTCGCTGGGCCGCTGGTACGCGACCACCGCGGCGGTGTCCGTCGCGACGTCGCTCAAGCACGCGGTCGCGGCGGTCGTTCCGGTGCTGGCGGTGCCGGCGCTCGCGGGCGCGCACCGCCGCAGCATGCCGGTGCTCGCGGGCGCGCTGCTGGGCGGCCTGATCGGCTGTATCGCCGATCCCGCGCCGGCGTCGACGCGGCGCACGGTGGTGCTGCCGCTGTATCCCGTGTTCGCGGCCGGCGGCGTGCTCGCCGTGGAACGGTTGTTGCGGTCTAGACGGGGACGATGAACGCGAACCACACGGCGGCCGCCGCCGCGCCGCCGCACAGGCCGTACACGGCCCACTCCGCGAGGCGGCGCGTCGCGCCCGGAACGACCTCGTCGAGCGGCCGCTCGGCGCGCGCGATGTGCGCGTACACCAGATAGCTGCGGCCGCTGCGGTCGGTGAGAACGCCGTCGGTGCGCATGTCGAACCGGAAGTCGGTGATCGCGACGTCGCGCGGGCGGCCGAGGTCCGCGTTCTCGCGCACGAACGTGCGCAGGCGCGCGACCGGGCCGCCGTTGCGGCCGGGCAGGCCGACGAGCAGCTCGTTCACCGCGGCGACGACGCGCGCCCAGCGGCGCTCGCGCGCGGCGGGCGGCGCGATCAGCGCGACGCGCACGCGCGACTCGATCTCCGCGACCGTCGCCGGCGCGCGGCCCGCGGCGCAACGCCGCACGTCGTCGACGAAACGGCGGTAGAACAGCGTCTCTTCCCGCGCACCCTGGGCATCCATCGCCCCCGTATTGTACTCCAACCGCGGGGCGCTGTCATAGGCCGCGGGTGACGCGCGGGCAAACTCCTCGACGATGTCCATCGCACTGATCACGGGCGCGTCGTCGGGGATCGGCGAGGCGTTCGCCCGCGCGCTCGCCGCCCGCGGTGAGGACCTCGTCCTCGTCGCTCGCTCCGCCGAGCGGCTCGAGGCGTTAGCCGCCGGACTGTCGGCGGAGCACGGCGTGCAGGCTCACGTTCTCCCGGCCGACCTCTCCGACCCCAAGGCGGTCGATGCGCTCGTCGCCGAGCTGACCGCGCGCGAGCTGCCGATCGCGACGCTGATCAACAACGCGGGCTTCGGCACGCACGGCGAGTTCGCGTCGCTCGATGCGGCGCGCGAGCGCGACGAGGTGCTCGTGAACGTGCTCGCGCCCGTGCAGCTGACGCGCGCGCTGCTTCCGGCGATGATCGCGCGCGAGTCGGGCGCGATCGTGAACGTCGGATCGACGGCCTCGTTCCAGCCCGTGCCGTACATGGCGGTCTACGGCGCGACCAAAGCGTTCCTGCTGTCGTTCAGCGAGGCGCTCGCCGAAGAGGTGCGCGCGCACGGCGTGCGCGTCGTCGCGCTGTGCCCCGGCCAAACCGACACGGCGTTCTTCGACGGCATCGACGAAGCGCGCGTCGGCCGCGCGCGCACGACGCAGCAGGTCGTCGCCACCGCGCTGCGCGCGCTGAAGCGCGGCAACGTGGTCGCGGTGGACGGCTTCGCGAACTACGCGCTCGCGAACGCGACGCGCCTCGCGCCGCGCAGGTTCGTCGCACGCGTCGCCGCGTCGATTCAGCGCCCCAGGTGGCTGCGCTAGCCGGCACGGCGCGGGCGAGCTACGACGCGGGCATCTGCTCCGGGCTGACCCAAGGCCGCGTGCGCGCGTCGTCGACCGCCGCTTCGAGCGCGCCGTAGCGGTCGCGCGCGCATCGGCAGGGACGCAAGCGGTCGCCGCCGCAGCCGCCGCCGTCGTGCGCACCCATCGCGTGGCCGCAGGGGCAGAGTACGAGATCGTCCATGTCGCATTCGACGTGCGCGAGCGCGCGCGAGGTTCCCGCCGTGAAAACGAACGAGCCCGCCGGAATCCGGCGGGCTCGGTGCTTCGCTGCGCGCCCGGAGGCGCGAGGCTATGCTAGTAGCTCTGGACGCAGCCGTTGTTGGCGTTGCTCCACAGCGGTTGGGTCGGATAGCCGCCCGCGGCGGGGTTGTTGAAAAGGTTGGTCCACGCGCACTTGTCGCCGTTCTCGGCGCCGCCGCTGTCGAGCCAGCCGCTGTTCGGCTGCGGATCGGTTTCGGTCTCGCCCTGCTCGTGACCGAACACGATCGAGACGCCGTCGAGCGTGCCCGGGTTGTTGACCGAGCCCGCGCCGCACGACGCGCCGACGTCGGGGAGGTACGGGTCGTTCGTCCACGCGATCGTGTGACCGGCGGCCGTCGTGGTGCTGTGATACGCGCAGTACTGCGTGCCGAAGCCGGACGGCCGGATGCCGTGCGGCAGCGCGACGATGTATGCGGCGCTCGCGCTGTAGTCGCCGTACTTCGCGGCGGCCTTGGCTGCTTCAGCGGCCATCTGCGACTGCGACGGACGGCTCGGCGGCGAGCTCGTCGTGTCGACGTACGAGCCGGCGAGGCTGCCCGTCTGGTTCCCGACGTGCTGGCCGTCGCTCTGCGTGTACTGCGTCACGCTGTTGAGCCAGCTGCTGCCGCCGACGATGCCGAGGAAGTTCTTCATCTGGTTCGCGACGCCGTTCGGGTCGCCGCTGCCGTTCCACGCGGAACCCCAGAACACGATGTACATCTTCGGGTTGGTTTGGATCGGGCCGCCGTGATAGGTCAGATTGCTCGTCGCTTGCGTGGCGCGCTGACCGACTTGCGAGACGCGGAACGCGTCCATCGCGTCCTTCGTCGGGAACACGCGGACTTTTTCGCCCGTCGCGTTGTTCTGTGCTTCGAACAGCGAGAGCGACGTGAACTCACGTTCGCCCGACTGTGTCTGGAGTTGGCTCGCGGGCGGCGGCGGTAGCGCCTGCCCACCCTGGCAGGCCGTGAGCAACGCAGCCACCCCGGCGACAGCAATAAGCTTCGTCTGGTTCAAGAAAAACCTCCACACCCAATAAAAAGTGTTGGTCGTAAAGAGAGGAAGCCGCGACGTTTGTCGCGGCTTCCCTAGGTTCCTCCGACCAAAGTCAGGCGTCCGACATTTGTGGTCGGACGCACGACTATGCTGCTGCTGTGCGGTTAGTAGCTCTGCACGCAGCCGTTGTTGGAATTGCTCCACAACGGTTGGGTTGGATAGCCGCCGGCGTTGGGGTTGTTCTCAAGACTCACCCACGCGCACTTGTCGCCGTTTTCCGCGCCGCTGCTGTCGAGCCAGCCGCTGTTCGGGAACGGATCCGTCTCGGTCTCACCTTGCTCGTGACCCGCGACGATCGTCACGCCGTCGAGCGTTCCGGGCGAGTTGACCGAACCCACGCCGCACGATGCGCCGGCGTCGGGGAAATACGGATCGTTCGTCCACGCGATCGTGTGACCGGCGGCCGTCGTCGAGCTGTGATACGCGCAGTACTGCGTGCCGAAACCGGACGGCTTGACGCCGTGCGGCATCGCGACGATGTACGCCGCGCTCGCGCTGTAGTCGCCGTATTTTGCCGCGGCTTTCGCGGCTTCGGCGGCCATCTGCGATTGCGTGGGACGGCGCGGCGGCGTGCTCGTGGTGTCGACGTACGAGCCGATGAAGCTGCCCGCGGCGTTGCCGACGTGCTGGCCGCCGCTCTGCGTGTATTGCGTCACGCTGTTCATCCACTTGCTGCCGCCGACGATGGAGAAGAACGATTTCATGCGCGCGGCGACGCCGTCGGGATCGCCGGCGCTCGTGTTCCACGCCGAGCCCCAGAAGACGATGTAGATGTGCGGCGCGGTTTGCACCGGACCACCGTTGTACAGCAGCGGGTTCGTGGATTCGGTGACGCGCTGACCGGCTTGCGCGAGACGGAAGGCGTCCATCGCGTCCTTGGTCGGAAACACACGGACTTTTTCACCCGTCGTGACGTTCTGCGCTTCGAACAGCGACAGCGACTGGAGCTCGCGATCCTCCGACTGCGTCTGGGTCTGGTTCGGGGGCGGCGGCGGCGTGGCTTGTCCGCCCTGACAGGCCGTGAGCAGCGACGCCATGGCGGCGAGCGCGAAAAACTTCGTCTTGTACAAAAAAACCTCGCAGCAACGGAAAGGCAAAGTGAGACGCGCCTGGGTTAGTCACGTGCGCAGGCCGCCCCTCCGACGAACGTCGGGCCAACCCGATTGTGATCTGTCGCCGGAAGCAGGCGTGCCGTCAGTCGGTCGCGGTGGGAAACTCCGCCGGGAGGGTGATCTCCAGCATCTCCAGGTCGTCGCTGTGCGCGAGCTCGGCGTGGCGGATGCCCGGCGGCTGCACCACGCTCGAGCCGGGTTCCAGGCGCACGCGCCCGACGCCGTCGTACTCGAAGTCGACCCAGCCGCGCAGCACGTACACCATTTGAAAGTCGAGCGCGTGGTGATGGCGCTCGCCCGGTGCGTCCGACGCGGCGCGCGCGCGGATCACGTGCGCGCCGACGCGGCCCTGCGTGGCGGTCGCGACGCCGAGATCGCGGTAGGCGAAGAACCGGCGCAAGCCCGCATCCCAGTCGGCGTCGCGCGCGTGGCTGACGGTTACTGTCATCGTGCGCTGAGACAGAAGTGCATGTGGCGCCGGTTTCGGCCGGGTAGAGTCAACGGGTGCATGGCCGAGCCCTGGGCGTCGCCGCGGCGCTCTTCTACATCTTCTTGTGGGCGTCGGCGTTCGTTCCGAGCAAGATCGGCGTGCTGGGCACGTCGCCGCTCTGGTTCCTCGTGGTGCGCTTCGCCGTCGCCGGCCTGTTGGCGCTGGCGGTCGCGCGGGCGCTCGGCGCCCGGTTGCCGCGCACGCGCAAAGACTGGCTCGCGGTCGCGGCGCTCGGCGTCTTGGGCAACGCGGTGTACCTGGGCTGCACCTACATCGCGCTGCGGCATCTCGCGTCCGGCGTCGGCGCCATCGTCACGTCGACGAACCCGCTGACGCTCGCGCTCGTCGCGCCGTGGCTGCTGCGCGAGCCACTCACGCGCAACAAGGTCATCGGGATGCTGCTCGGGTTTTGCGGCGTGGTGTGGATCATGGCGGTGCGCACGGGCACCGGCAGCGCTGACGCGGGCGACGCCGCGATCGCATTCGTGGGCGTGCTCGGCAGCGTGGCGTCCACGATCGTATTCAAGCGCTGGTGCGCCGATCTCGACTTGCGCGCGGTCAACGCGCTGCAGCTCTTCACCGCGGGCATCGTGCTGCTGCCGCTCGCCATCGTGTTCGAAGGCAAGCCGCACGCCGTGTGGAGCTGGCAGCTCGTCGTTTCGTTCTGGTACGTCGTGCTGGTGATGTCGGTGGGCGCGTCGCTGCTCTGGTTCTGGCTGCTGACGCACGGCGAGGCGTCGCGCGTGAGCGCGTACTATTTCCTCACGCCGGTGTTCGGCCTCGCGCTCGCGGCGCTGCTGCTGCACGAGCCGGTCGGCCTGCGCGACACGGGCGGCTTGATCGCAATCGCGCTTGGCATCTCGCTGGTCCAACGAACTGCCGCGCCCGTGCCACCGTGAACTCGTCCCCGATGTCACCCTGAGCTTGTCGAAGGGTGCGCCACCCCGCTCGCCGTGGAAAGGGACCGGACCATGATCGTACCGCTGCTCCTAGGCCTGACGCTCACAAGCCCCGATGTGAAAACCGGCGCGCCGGTCGCGCGCGCGTTCGTGTGGAACAAGGACGGCTGCAACGGCGCAAACCGTACGCCGCGCCTGACATGGGACGCGCCGCCGCCGGGCACGCGCTCGTTCAACGTCACCGCGATCGATCACGACGCGCCCAAGCCGGGCGGCTGGGTGCATTGGAGCGTCACGCGGATCCCGGCGAGCGCCCGCGCGCTGAGCGAGGTCGGGCCGCACGGCGCCGTGGTGGCGCGCAACGACTTCGGCACGTTCGGTTGGGGCGGTCCGTGTCCGCCGCCGGGTCCCGTGCATCACTACACGTTCACGCTGGTCGCGCTCGACGGGCGCGACCGGGTCCTCGCGTCGTCCAAGCTGATCCCCGTCTACAAGCGATGATGACGCGTTGACCGGCCGGTGGCGCGTCCTGACGCTGATGACGACGGCGCAAGCCGGCGCGTCGGTGGTGCAGCAAGCGCTGGGATCGCTGTCGCCGATCTTCGTCGCGACGTTCGGCCTGTCGAAGGCGCAGCTCGGCGTGATGTTCACCGCGCTGATGCTCGGCTCGGCGCTGTTCGTCGGCGCGGCCGGCGTCATGACCGACCATTGGGGCGAGCGGCGCATCATGCTGCTATCGGGTCTGGCGATGACGTTCGCGCTGCTCGCCGCGACGCTGTTCGCGTCGTACGCGTGGATCGTCGCGTGCATGGCGGTGTTCGGCGCGGCGTACGCGGCGTCGACGCCGGCGGGCGGGCGCGCGATCCTCGCCTGGTTCGATCGCGACCGCGGCTTCGCGATGGGGATTCGCCAGACGGGCGTGCCGGTCGGCGGACTCTTCGGCGCGCTGACGCTGCCGCTGGTCGCGCACGTTGCAGGCTACCGCGGTGCGTTCGCGTTCGCCGCCGCGATCGTCGCGGTGACGACGCTGATCGCGTACATCGGCTATCGCGAGCAGCGCGACGGCGCCGCGCCCGCGACGACGCTCGGCTCGGTCGCGCGCGGGATGCGCGCGCTCGCACGCGATCCGCGCCTGATCGCCGTGACGCTGACGTGCATGGTGCTGGTCAGCGCGCAGGCCGCGATGAACGCGTTCCTCACCGTGACCGGCGTCGCCGTGGTCGGCACGTCCGCCGCCGTCGCGGCGCTCGCGTTCGCGTGCGCGCAGGGCGCCGCGGCGTGCGGGCGGCTCGCGTGGGGCTACGTCAGCGACCGCGTGCTGCACGGCGAGCGTTTGATTCCGTTCGCGGCGATCTGCGTGCTCGCAGCGCTCGCGTCGGTGGCGCTGGCACTGCTGCACGGCGGCGCGCTCGCGACGTTGTTCGTCGCCGCGATCGTGCTCGGCTTCAGCGCCGCGGGCTGGAACGGCTTGATGGCGGCGGCGGTGTCGGAGATTGGCGGCAGCGAGCGGGCCGCGAGCGCGCTCGGCATCGCGCTCACTGCGATCTTCCTCGCCTCGTCCGCCGCACCGACCGGCTTCGGCGCGCTCGCCGACCACACGTCGCTGCGCGCCGCGTGGCTTGCGACGGCGGCGCTCAGCGTGCTCGGCGTCGCGCCCGTTTTATGGCTGCGCGGCCACCAGGCACCGGTCGCGCGCAGGGACGGCAGCGGCAGGGGCTGAACCGAGGTCGGTCCGCGCCCAGGTGGCGGAATTGGTAGACGCGCTAGTTTCAGGTATTAGTGATCGCAAGGTCGTGGGGGTTCGAGTCCCTTCCTGGGCACCAAGATAAAAAGCCCGGTACATCAACAACGAGATGTTCCGGGCTTCTTTATTGCCATCGGCGGCCGAGCGGTCCAGATGGCCGAGGGAGCAATTCGGGAGCATTACATCAGCCAACCACGGAGTTTCCAATCGAGCCCACGACGCATGGTTTCTCAAATGCTGTCGCGCTGGTACCTTGCGCGACCAAAGACCGTCGAGCACCTTGAACAACAGCGCGCTATGCGGAAGATGATCGAAGAAGCGTGAACGCATTCCGCCGATGTTGTCGATCTGCTCTTACAGAAGCAGAAGGTAGCATGCAGAGATGGAATCTAGCATTGTTCGCTGGGGCGTTCTCGCAAAGCGCCGCGCCGCGAATCGCAACGGCCGCGGCGTGCCGGATCGCGACGACCAGGACGGGGCCGGGGGGAATTGAATCGACCAACCGGCATGTCGGCTACAATGAGATTGTCGTAGTTTCGCGAAAACGCGAATCGTGCCAATTGCGGTGTTGGATGCTTCCTGAATCACTGAGGGGGAACCGCCTCCTTGATGCGCTCCCCACGGCAACACAGGACCGTCTTGCACCGAGTCTGAGCGGGTTGTTCGTCGGAAAGGAACAGCGCACAGAAAAGGACTCCGGCGAGTTCGCGTTCGTTCATTTCCCGGTCGATTGCGTTCTGTCGGTCCTTGCCACGCTCGATGACCGTGAGACGGTCGAGGTGACCAACGTTGGCCGCGAGGGATTCGTCGAGGCAGATGCGGCGCTTCAATCACGTTTTGCCCGACGTTCATCGTACTGCTTGATCCCGGGTCGCGCTATCCGTATACCCTTGGCGATGTTCGCAGCCGAGATCGACCGCGCCGATGCTTTTGGGTTCTATGTTCGGCAAAGTCTAAGTGCGCGGCTATTTGCGACGGAACAATTTAGCGTCTGCAACGTGAAGCATACACCCGTGCAGAGGTTCGCGCGCTGGTTGCTGATGGCGCGCGACCGCACCAAACGTGATACGTTCGACCTTTCGCATGAATCGCTCGCAACGATACTCGGCACCGACGGTGCAGGCGTTTCGGACGCCGTGCACGAGTTGAGGGACGCCGGGGCGCTCGACTATGCTCGGGCAAAGTTATCGGTCACGAACTATCAGCGACTGGAAGCCATTACGTGCGAATGTTATGCTAGGACGACGAACGTGTTCGACGATGCACTACTTCGACGTGAGTTGACCCACGGGGAAGGCGGAAAGACGCCATGAGGGAGCCGCAACCACGGGTAACTCGCGATTCGTGGGCACGAAGATTGTCGGTCGATGCCGCTGACGCTGGTTCGTGAGGTCGAAACGGACTGTCCCGTTTGCGGGGTCGGCGGGGCATTCGGCGCGGCTCAAAACTACGATGTCTGCGCTCGATGTGAGTGGGTTGATGATCCTGCGGCCTATGCCGATCCTGAGCGGAAATCAGAAACCAACGATGATTCTTTGAGCGAAGCGAGGCGCTCGTGGCGGACGCGGCTCGCTCTCCGTCTTACCGAAGCACCGCGTTCGAAATTTGGCGTGACGATCCGCCACGACGAAATCGGCGGCTACGACTACCTTATCGACGGCATCTCGGTCCGTCTGCTATTCCCCTACGGGGTCAGGGATCTAAAGGCGTCGATTGGTCCGTGGCCTACTCCCGGCGATTGGTTCGCCACACTCGAGTCCGGCGTGTCCGACACTCCAACGCGGCGCACTCGGCTTTACGTGTGTCACCTCTGCGGCGGTGACGATTATGAGGCGTGCCTCACCGCCGACGTGAAGGTAGGCGCAGAGTGCGTCATCTGGTCATGCATTGGCCTTGAAACCTACGACTACTCGGAGGAAGGCTGGTCGCTGGACCTTCGTCGTGGTCCTGCGGGCTTCGCGTTTGACGCGGAAGAGTATAGACGGGTGCTGTCCGATGCTAGGTTATCGAGTCGGTAGGGAGCAGTTACGTTCGACAATGGAATAAGACGGGAATCTCTGAACATGACTCGACTGGTTGCAGTAGGATCATACATCATGCGTAGCTCGGATGGGCCGGACGAGCATCGGCCGTCGGTCGCGGACGAACGGGATCACGCCGGGGAACGGCGCGACCATGCGGGTGACGAGCGCGACGCCGTGGCTGGACGCCGCGACCATGCGGGTGATCAGCGCGACCGCGATGGCGACGGTCGCGACGACATTGCGGAGATGCGCGACGAGGCAGGTGAGTGCCGTGACCGTGCAGCCGACGCGCGGGACCTTGCTGCCGAGCGTTGCGAGGAGAATCTTCACGCGAACGAAGCGACAGGCCAGGTGAGCGGTTCGGCGCGCACGCGACGCGACGCCGCAGCAGACCGCCGGCACGCCTCACAAGATCGCTCGGCTGCGGCCGGTGAACGCGACCGGTCGGAGTCGGACCGTACGATGGCGCAGGGTGAGCGCGGGGCCGCGGCCGACGAACGGCATGAAGCGGAGGGCGACCGAAAGAAGGCGCTGGCCGACCGGGGCGCGTCTGCGGCCGAACGCGACCATGCCTCCATCGACGAGCTGACCGGTGCGTATCTGCGCGGGCCGGGCCTCGCCGAATTGGTGCGCGAGATCGCTCGCGCAAGACGGACCGGAGAATCATTCGTCCTCGCCTTTGTGGATGTCGACGGCCTCAAGGCGACCAATGATGCTCGCGGACACGCCGGTGGGGATCGTTTGCTGCGCAGGGTCGCAGACAAACTGCGTACGATGCTTCGCCCGTACGACCGGATCGTTCGCTACGGGGGCGATGAGTTCGTCTGCGCGATACCCGGAATGGACCTCCGCGCCGTCGCCGCGCGATTTGCCCTCGTAAACGAAGCGCTCGCCGAAGGGCCGGAGCCCGGGTCCGTGACGGCAGGCCTCGCGCAATTGAAATCCACCGACGGGATCGACGATCTCATCGCCGCTGCGGACGCGGCGCTGTACCGGAACCGCCGGGAACGCGACGCACGATCGTGATCGGTTTTACGGCGGCGCCGCGGCGCTGAGCGGGATGGTGCGCTCGACGAGCTCTTGGATCACGATGGACGGGTGCTCGGCTTCGACGGCGCGGCGGTCGAATTGGATGGCGTTCGTGAGGTGGTGGAGGACCGTCATGCGTCGGAAGCTTTCCCCAAGAAACGGTGCGAGCTGCTCGGAGAACGAGTCGCCGAACACCATCGCCGTCGGCAACGTCGGGTCGTCGAGGATCGTCGTGTGGCGCGCGAACGCTGCCGGCGCCGGATCGCTCGCGTTCGCGGCGATCGCGATGGCGTGCGCGCGGCGCGGGAAGTCGTAGCGCACCCAGTGGTTGCGCACGAAGTCGGCGACGCCGCTCATGCCGAGCAGATCGCCGTCGGCGGGTTCGGTGTAGATGCGGATCGTCTTTGGCGCGATGGTGTCGCGCACGCCCGCATCGCGCAGCGCGGCGACGGTCGCGCGATACGCGACGTACGCGCCGGCGTCGTTCCAGTGCGTGTCGCCTTTGGAGTAGACCTCGCCGTTGCGTGACGCGGCGACGAGTGCCGCGCGCGGGTCGATCGTGCGGATGCCGCGCGCGCGCAGGAGCGGCAGCAGGCGGTCCGCCGGCGTCGGCGTCACGCGCGTCAAACCGCGCGGGAGCTCTTGCGCGTAGACCGTGCTCTTGTTCGGTGCGAGCAGGAAGACGTAGCGCGCGCCGTGGCGTGCGCACCAGGCCGCGCGTGCCGCATAGACGTCGGCGAGCCGCATGAGCTCGGCTTCGCTTGCCGCATTGGGATCGGTGAGATATGCGCGCTCCTCGGCGCCGAGGAAGAGCCAGCCGTCGCGGCCGCGGATCACCGCGTCGCGCGGCGCGTCGCCGAGCCAGGCGAACTTCGCGTAGTCGTAGCTTTGGATGAGTTGTTTGCGCAGCGGGAACGCGTCCGCGATCTCGCGCTCGGCGTCGCGCTCCCAGCCGCCGGTCGCGAGCGCGCCCGTCGTCGGTCGCGGCGCGACGAACGGCTGGCGGCGCTCGGTGTGCAGCAAGAACTCGGTGTCGAAGCCGGCGTGGCCGGTGAGCGCGAGCAGCGCCGGCGCCAGCAGCAGCAGGGCGAAGACTGCGATGACGACGACGTCGCCCGGCGAGCGCGTGGTGCGTTCCATCAGAAGCGGAAGTAGATGAACGGGTTGTACGTGCCCGCCGCGAGCTTCGCCGCGGACACGACGAAGATCAGCGCGAGCCCGGCCGGCACCGCCGCGGCGCCCAGCGCGATGCGCGACCACGGCCCCGGCTCGCGCAGCGCGGCCTCGACGCGGCGCGCGATGAACGGCGTCGCGAGCACGCACCCGAGCGCGAACGCGATCAGCATCTCATGGTCCACCGCGCCCCAGAAACCGAGCACCGGCGACGGCGCCTGCACCACGAGCGCGCGCAGATAACCGAGCGCGTACGCGAACGAGTCGGCACGAAAGAACACCCACGCGAACATCACGACGGACAGAACGTACACGTGCCGCACCACGGGCGTCGCGGTGATGCGCCGCACCGCGCCGACGCGCTCGAGGATCAGAAACGTGCCGTGGATCAATCCCCACACCACGAACGTCCACTTCGCGCCGTGCCACAACCCGACCAGAAAGAACACGACCAGCAGGTTGGCGTACACGCGCCACGGCGCGACGCGGTTGCCGCCCAGCGGGATGTAGAGGTAGTCGCGGAACCAGCGCGAGAGCGAGATGTGCCAGCGCCGCCAGAACTCTTGCATCGAGCGCGCGATGTACGGGAAATCGAAGTTCTCCAGGAACTCGAAGCCGAACATGCGCGCCAGGCCGATCGCCATGTCGGAGTAGCCGGAGAAGTCGAAGTAGATCTGCAGCGTGTACGCGGCGAGCGCGAACCACGCGAGCGGCCGCGACACGTCGCCGGGCGCGGTGGCGAACACGTGGTCGACGCACGCGCCCAGCGTGTTCGCAACGAGCACTTTCTTCCCGAGCCCGACGACGAACCGGCGCGCGCCGTACGCGAACCCGTCCACGGTGACGACGCGCCGCGAGAGCTGCGCGGCGATGTCCTTGTAGCGAATGATCGGGCCGGCGATGAGCTGCGGGAAGAACATGAAGTACAGCACGACCTCGAGCGGGTTGCGCCGCGCCTCCGAGGTGTGCCGGTAGACGTCGACCACGTACGAGATCGCGTGGAACGTGAAGAACGAGATGCCCAGCGGCAGGTAGACGTGCGCCATCACGCCGTTGCGTCCGACGTGGCCGCCGCTCACGAACGCGACGTTCTCGGCGAGGAATCCGGCGTATTTGAACCACACCAGCACGCCCAGATCGAACGCGATCGCGGCAGCCAGGACCAGCTTGCGCTCGCGCGTGCCGCCGCCCGGCAGCCGCGACAGCGCGAGCCCCAAGCCGTAGTTGACCAGCGCCTCGCCGATGACGAGCGCGACGAACCGCCCCTCGCCCCACGCGTAGAAGAACACGCTGGCGAGCACGAGCACGACGTTCTTGAGCCGCGCGCCCGGCGCGAGGAGATACAGCGCGAGCACGGCCGGAAGAAAGCCGAAGAGGAAGACTTCGCTGCTGAAGACCATCGTACGACGTGGCGCCTTGGCCGCTCTCGACCGCTTTCCCGCTCACGCTGCTCGCGAGCATCGCGCTCCTGCTGGCATTCGACTCCACCGCCGCGTGGCTCACGCGATCGAACCCGGCGCTGTACCGGCGCATCTGGCCGGTGCAGTTCGCGCTCTACGTGGCGGTCGGTTTCGTGGCGATGCTCGCGCTGCTCGACCTGCGGCTGGTGGAGATCGTCGGCGCCGTGACCGGTTTCATCGAAGCGACGGTAGGTTGGGCGATCACGACGCGCATCGGCCCAGGCCGCGTGCCGAACACGAACGTCGTGAGCATCGCCATCGTCGTGCTGTCGATGACGGCGTTCGGGTTCGGATTCGCGATCGCGGGCGCGCTTGTGTTCAACGCGGTTGCCCCCATCCTGTTACGCACGCACGGCTGACGGACGCCGCGCATCACGACGTCACTTGACCTTCATCCGGATCGCGGGGTATTATCGAGGCCTGATCCCCCTGCTGCTTCGGTGACAGGGTTGCAAGGCCGCCATGTGGCGGCCTTGGTCTTTTGATCGTCGCGCGATCACGTCACTTGACGATGACGGTGCCCTTCATGTACGTGTGGTACGCGCAGAAGTACGTGTACGTGCCTTCTTTCGCGAAGGTGTGCTTCCACGTGTCCTTTTGACTCAGGTTGCCGCTGTCGAAGGAGTGGTCCGTCGCCGTTACCGTGTGCGGCGTCTCGTCGTCCTCGATGAAGCGCACCGTCGAACCGGGATGGATGGTCACCGTGTCCGGGACGTACGCGAAGTTCTTGATGTGGATGACCGAGACCGGCGAGGGCGCCGGGGCGGGCACCGCGGTCGCGGTCGTTGCAGGCGCGGGCGTGGGCGGGTCGGGGTACTGGGCGAGGGCGATACCGCCGCCGCCGAGCGCCAGGGCCACGGCGAATGAGAGGACGAGTCTGCGCATGCTTCTCCTAACGGACGGGATGCGGTCGCGGTTCGGCGATTCTGCGCCTGACCTGTAATAAATGCGTGAATCCGGCGGTGCCCCCGGTGCGGTCATGGCGGGGCCTGGGTTGCTGCCCTGTCGGTCGCAGACCGGGAGCGCTCGGGGTGGTACGATAGAGGTCAATGGCTTCGCAAACGCTGGTGAACGTCACCCTGCCCGAGATGGGCGAGTCGGTCAGTGAAGGCTCGATCGTCGAGTGGCGCAAGAAGATCGGTGACTGGGTCGACGAGGGCGACACGCTGGTCGACGTGACCACCGACAAGGTGGACGTGGAAGTCCCCTCCACGGCCAGCGGAGTGGTGACGGCCCGTCACGGCGACGAGGGCGCGACGATCGCGGTGGGCGCGGTCCTGGTGGAAATCGACACGACCGCCGCCAAGCCCGAAGGCGCCGCCGCCGCATCGTCCGCGGCCAAGCCGCCCGCGCCCAGCGATAATGTCACCCTGAGCCTGTCGAAGGGTGCGCCACAAGACCCGACCTTGGTCACCCCGGCGAGCTACGGCGCCCCGGGCTCCGGCGCACCCCCGGCCGAGCGCCACGGCGGCAACGGCAAACCGGGCGGCGTCCTATCGCACCACGCCCGCCGGCTGGTCGACCGCCTGCACATCGACGCCTCGAAGCTCACCGGCACCGGCCCGGACGGCCTGATCCTGCGCGACGACGTCGAAGCCGCAGTCGCCTCCGGCAAGATCGCGTTCTCCGGGGGCCTGGGCTCGGCGTCCGCGGCGCCCACCGTCAACTACCCGCCGGCCCCGGCGGAAGCGAAGGTCACCGACCTCAAGGGCTCCGTCGCGACGCTCGCGTCGTACATGGAGCAGTCGCTGTCGATCCCGGTGGCGACGTCGTTCCGCACGCTGCACGTCGGCACGCTCGAACAGCGCCGCGCCGAGCTGAACGCCGCGCTCAAACAAGCCGGCCGCACCGAAAAGATCTCGTTCACCCACGTCATCGCGTACGCACTGGCCCGCGCGGCGCGCGAGCTCCCGGCGATCACGGCATCGTTCCGCCGCGTGGACGGCAAGCCGCAGAAAATCGAAGCCGGCGTGAACCTCGGCCTCGCCGTGGACGCACAGAAAAAAGACGGTTCGCGTTTCCTGGTCGTGCCAGTGCTGAAGAACGCCGCCGCGCTCGACTTCGCGCAATTCCGCGCAGCGTACGAAGACCTCGTCGCAAAGGCGCGCGACAACAAGCTGACGGTAGAAGAACAAACCGGCGCGACGTTCACGCTGACGAACCCCGGCGGCATCGGCACCGTCGCATCGGTGCCGCGCCTGATGGTGGGCCAAGGCGCGATCATCGCCGCGGGCGCGATCGCGTACCCGCCGGGCTTCGCGCACGCATCGCGCACGACGCTCGAACAGATCGGCGTCGAGAAAGTCATGACGCTGACCTCGACGTACGACCACCGCGTCATCCAAGGCGCGCAGTCGGGCGAATATCTCAAGCGCGTCGACGAGCTGCTCGCCGGCGCCGACGAGTTCTACGAGACGGTGTTCGCGCAGCTCGGCGTGAGCGCGAGCGTCCGCGCCGCGGCGCCGACGAGCGCGAACGGCGCCCCGCCGCCGCTGCGCGATCAGCGCGAAGCGCCGGAAGCGGTGACCGCCGACATCCCGGGCATGCCGTCCGAGGAGATGCTGCGCGCGATCGCGGCCGGGATGGCGATCGTGTCGGCGTACCGCCGCCACGGCCACCTCGGCGCGACGCTCGACCCGCTGGGCACCGAGCCGCCCAACGATCCGTCGCTCGACCCCGCGACGTACAACCTCACGCCGGCGATGATGAACGCGATCCCCGCGTCGGTGCTCAACGTGAAGGTGCCGGGCAAGACGCTCGCCGACGTGCTGCCGCGCTTGCGCGAGACGTACAGCTCGACGATCGCGTACGAGATCGAGCACATCTCCAACACGGCGAAGCGCGAATGGCTGCGCGACTACATCGAGCGCGGCCAGCACCGCCGCGCGCTCACGCCGCAGCGCCGCGTGCAGGTGCTCCAGCGTCTGACCAAGGTCGAGACGATGGAGCGCTATTTCCGCAAGCAGTTCATGTCGCAGAAAACGTTCTCGATCGAAGGCCTCGACGTGATGGTGCCGATGCTCGAGGAGACGATCTCGCTGCTGGCGGAGGACGGCACGAAGACCGTCGTGCTGGGCATGGCGCACCGCGGCCGCCTCTCGACGATCGCGCACGTGGTGAACCGCCCGTACGAAGAATTGTTGGCGGAGTTCGAATCGGCCGCGCTGCGCGAAACGGCGCCGACCGAAGGCGACGCCGACGCGACGGGCGACGTGAAGTACCACCACGGCGCGACGGGCGAGTACGTCACGACGGCCGGCACCAAAGTGAAGGTGGAGCTCGCGAGCAACCCGTCGCATCTGGAAGCGGTGGACGGCGTCGTGGAAGGCATGACGCGCTGCCTGCAAACCGATCACAGCGTAAACCCGCCGACGCTCAACTGCGAAGTCGCGGCGCCGATCCTGATCCACGGCGACGCGGCGTTCGCGGCGCAAGGGATCGTCGCGGAGGTGCTCAACCTTCAGGCGCTCGCGGGCTACTCGACCGGCGGCACGATCCACATCATCTCGAACAACCAAGTCGGCTTCACGACGGACCCGAGCGAAGGCCGCTCGACGCGCTATGCGAGCGATCTGGCGAAGGGGTATGATCTGCCGATCGTCCATGTGAATTCGGACGACGTTGACGCGTCGATCGCCGCGGTGCATTTGGCGATCGACTACCGGCGCAAGTTCGGCCGCGACGTGGTGGTCGACCTGATCGGCTACCGCCGCTTCGGCCACAACGAGCAGGACGAGCCGGCGTACACGCAGCCGCGCCAAACGGAATTGATCAAACTGCACCCGACGGTGCGCGAGCTGTACGCCGGCCAGCTGGTGGCGCAGGGCGTGCTCACCAACGAACAGATCAAGGAGATGCAGGACACCGCGACCGCGCGGATGACGGAGTCGCACAAGCTCGTAAAGAGCGGCGAGTACAAGAGCAAGCTGATCCACGCCGCGCCGAAGACGGGCACGAACGAAGGCCCGATCGACACGAAGGTCGACAAGGAGCGGCTGTTGCGCTGGGCGGACGACGCTGTTCGGGTGCCGGACGGCTTCACGCCGAACAAGAAGCTGCTGGCGCAATTCGCGAAGCGGACTGCTGCGCTGCGGGAGAGCGGCGAGGTCGATTGGGGGTTGGCGGAGGCGCTGGCGTTTGCATCATTGCTGAGCGAAGGGACGCCGATCCGGCTCAGCGGGCAGGATACGGAGCGTGGGACGTTCTCGCACCGACATGCGGTGCTGCACGACGCGCGCACGAATGCAAAGCACGTGCCGCTGCAGCATCTGAAAGACGCAAAGGCGTCGTTCGAGATCTATAACTCGCCGTTGAGCGAGTACGCGTGCCTGGGATTTGAGTACGGGTATGGCTTCGAGATCTCCAATGCCCTCGTGCTATGGGAAGCGCAGTTCGGCGACTTCAACAACGGCGCGCAGATCATCATCGACCAGTTCATCGCGGCTGGCGCGGCGAAGTGGGGACAGCAGACGCGCTTGACGTTGCTGCTGCCGCACGGGTACGAAGGCGCTGGCCCCGAGCATTCGAGCGCGCGTCTGGAGCGGTTCTTGCAGTTGTCCGCTGAAGGAAACATCCGCGTGGCGAACTGCTCGACCGCGGCGCAGTACTTCCATCTGCTGCGAGCGCAGGCAAAGGCGGCGCAGGCGTATCCTCTTGTGGTAATGACGCCGAAGTCGCTACTGCGGAACCGGGCGGCGTACGGGACGATCGGCGAGTTAGCGGGCGGGGAGTTTCACGAGGTCATCGACGACTTGCGCTATAGGGGTGACGGTGCAGACAAGTCAAACGTGACGCGCGTGCTGCTGACGAGCGGTCATGTATATTACGACCTCACAGCGAGCCCCCTGTACGAGAAAGCAGGGACGACGGCGATTGTGCGCGTCGAACTGCTAAGCCCGTTGCCGACGGCGGCGATTCTGCGTACGCTGTCGAGCTACCCCAATGCGCATCAAGTTGTCTGGGTCCAAGAAGAGCCAAAGAACATGGGCGCCCGCGCGCACGTCCGTCGGCGTCTGGTCGAGCGTTTGCCGAACGGATTGCTGGATATCGACTACGTCGGTCGGCCTTATCGAGCGAGTCCGTCAGAAGGGTATCCTGGGGCTCACGCGGTGGAGCAGGAGCGCATCGTGCGCGAGGCCCTTTCCCAAGGCTGAGGCCTGCTGAGGCTCGTGGTCGTCGTGCCTTGCCAACGGCTACGAGATCGCGGTCAGAGGCACCGGCAAGTCAGTTCAGGGAGGATGTTCTGATCTGGTGGCTGGCGTCGCGGACGACGCCTTAGGCGGTGAGGGCAGGTTAAAAAGTGAGCGTTATATAAGTACGGCAAAACCCTCCGGGAGAGGTGCGTCTTCGTGATCGTACGTGGATTAGAAGTGGAAGACGGTAATGGGCATCGCGAATTAAAAGGCGAAGCTGAATTGCTGGACCTTCAATGGCGGCAGTTCAAGCACGATGAGCGATACCACCGCGACATCCTATCATTGAGTGTTGCCGATAGAATTCGGCACATGACGCTGCACTTCTCGAAATACGCCGGTCTCCTCACTGACGTTTGCGGCGCCGACGACCCAATTGTTGAGCGCATCATCGTGGACTGCTTTATTATCGTATTGGCGTCAGCTAATACTTTGAACGCCAACTTGCAAAGAATATTATGCATAGACGGTTTGTCGCTTAACGAATTCGGCAGACAAAGCGCATTAGCAATGGAACGTCCAGCGGCGGATCATGGGGTTTTTTGGTTCCTCAATCAACTTGTGCGACACACTGGTCGAATGGCGAAGGCATGCGAATCTCTCGACCACCTTGAGAATGTCGCATTTCGTGAAATGCTAGTAATCAACGTCACGCAGATAAGTCGTATTGTTATTGCCGAAGCGGTATCGCGCGGTCACGACTTGGAGCAGCTTATGCTGGATCGACTCGACCAGGTAGAACGGAAGAATCTTTTTTGGGACAAATTTGTAGCGGAAGACCACTCTCGCTAAATGGCCTTCTGGAGTTCGGAAAAACTCGAAATAAATTTAAAGTACCTTATTACGCCATTTGACGTGCACGCAATCGACGCTGCAGCATATACACTTCACATAGGAAACGAAGCCTATGTCTCGCCGGCTGAAAAAGCACCGGGATCTCGTACGCAGACTGTAAAAAGACTCGACGAGGAAGAGGCGTTCGTAATTCCGCCAGGACAGTTCGCATTTTTATTGACCGAGGAGCGAGTTAAGGTTCCGCACGATGCGATAGCGCTCATATCGATAAAGGCCTCGATCAAATTTCGCGGACTCGTAAATGTATCAGGCTTTCACGTCGATCCCGGGTACGACGGGCCGCTAATCTTCTCTGTATTTAATGCTGGCCCATCGACCATCCATTTACGTCGCGGCCAACCCTGCTTTTTAATCTGGTACGCTGATCTCGACCGATACTCGGACAAAGTTAGGACAGCGCCTCCAAAAACGCAGATCGACCAGACCATGCTACTAGCTGGCGAGGTTCCTTCGTATGAGACGTTAAATCAACGTTTGCGTGCCGTTGAAGAGCAGCAAAAATTCTACCAAGCAGTGGCGGGCTTTGTGATCAGCGTAGCGTTATTGTTACTCGGCTTAGCGTTGAAGAGCTCGCATATCAAGTTACCATGGTGAGCCAACGGGAGGCACCTCTGAGAAGCGCGAAGCAGCACCGTGGCGCTTGATTATGGAATTGTAACGGCAGCGCTGCTGGCCGCTATGACGAGCGTACTCCATCCAGAGTCAATAGATCGAACGCGAGTGTGGGCGTTGATTCTGAGTTTGATTACGGCGATATTGGTGTTCAAGTTTGCAGCTAATTCACACCACCCATTTGCGGAGCTACCCGTGATGGGGCTCGCGGCCGCGTTTTTAGTTCGCGCGCTAATCGTATTTATAATGCGCTCTCGGTTCGAACCACCCGGCGTGCGATGGGTGCTAGTGACCGATCAATTTCGAACGCTCGCTTATCTATTTGTTTGCTATGAGGGCGCGCTGCTTATCTCTAGGATCTGACATCAGCCGAGCGATTCCCAGCGCACAAGGGCCGGCAATCTCTCGCAAGCTCATCGATGTCTACAAGGAAAATTATGAGCATCGTCGGTCACGGCATTGATATGGTTCCGATCGAGGAAATACGCCGGCTCGTGTCCAGCGCAGACGGGCATTTTATTGTTCAATGCTTTACGGAGAGCGAGCGAGAGGACAGCGGCACAGGGAGCAATCAGCCGGAACGTTTGGCCGGTCGATTCGCGGCGAAGGAGGCTGTTGCAAAGGCGCTTGGCGTCGGATGGGGAGATGGCGTCGCCTGGACCGATATAGAGATCTTATCGCGTGAGTCAGGGGCGCCATTTGTCGAACTCCACAGCCTGGTAGAATTGGTCGCGGATGCACTGGGGATCCGAAGGTGGCTGCTCAGCATAACGCACTCAGACGAATATGCGCTTGCGAGCGTTATCGCGCTATCAGACTGTGAAAGCTGATCGAGCGTAGCCGCTTCGCTCCAGCTTTAGTATCGAGCGGTGAGATGCGGATCGGCAGCGATACGCTCGTTCAACCCCCATTTCGGCGGAAGCCACACATTATACATGTCGCGCCCCGCTCTAAAGCGCTGTTTGATTTTAGTTCGTCCCGCAAGCCCTTTCGCGCTAGGATAAGCTACGCGAGTGTACTTGCTGACCTCGCAGAAAAGATTTTGACAGTCGATGAGCTGTAAGCGTCTTCCCCAGAGCGATGGGAATGAAAGCCCGAGCCTTGCCAACTCCGACTCCTGCCTATCGGCGACGATCTTAATGAGCTCGGCGTCGTTCAGCCCGCCGGAGTGGGTAAAACACTTCCGTATACCATCGCGCGCTCCAGGACCTGGTACGACGAAGTCCATCTCGGCGAAGTTCGTTAGCGTGCTGTAATTGATATCCGTAGTCAATTGATATGCGAGAAAGTCACCAATCGTCGGAAAGCCGCGAAGCAGCAGAAATACCTGTTGCATGGTTCGGCAGTGCCTAATGCGATCAGGAAAGCCGGAGGTTATGATGGCCTCGATTAGTCTGAGGTGGTTCTGGTGCTTAGCGCTAAATCCGTAGCTGCTGCCGCCTGGAGGCATAATATATGCGCCCGAATATATCGGATCCCCAGCAGCTAGCGCGCTTTTGAAGGCCTCGTCATACTTATAAAAGTCGTAGCCCGCAAGAGTAATGCTACCGAAAGCTCGCTCGAGCCTTTGCCACGTCTCGATTTTGTTGAATATTTTAAAGAGGAGGATGCGAAAACATATTTCGGCCGACGTATCCGGCAGGTCGGCTCGATAGATCACGCTACGGATCAAATACTGGCTGACGCGGTCCAGCACACGGTACGCATTGGTAAATTTGAACGTCAGCAGAATCGGGTCTGCGGTCCATGGTGGCGGAAGTGAGCGCAGTCGCCTTATGAATACGTTATGTCGTTCAGCCGCAAATAACCAATAGACGTCGTACAGATCGCTGACAAGCGCCGGCACAAGTGGTTGAGACACGGGAAGTTTACGGGATTCAGGTCGGCTAGCGCCGAGCGCGTAGTATTCCGTCACATTTGGCTTAGCTTCGGGCTCCATCGGGCGCTCTGGCGTTCTAATAGCGCTCAGGCATAGCCTTCACCCGCTCTCGTCGCGGCGGCCTATCCGCAGCGTTCATCCGCGATAGAGGTGCGTACCAAATCAGCAACGTCGCGAAGGCGACCATCGGTCTTGGGGATTCGCTCCAGTTTTGCCAGACCTATCATCACATTTACGCTAAGGAGCGGAACGCCCATTTCACCGGCCATGAACATACCGAGTTGACTCAGCCCAAGGTAATTCCCATATGCCTTGTCAAATAGTTGTTGAGTTGGATAAAAGGCGTTTACAACAAGGCCGGTCTCAGTTGGAACGAATGCCAACTGTTGAAGGCAGGGGAAACCCAGCTGAGCCTCGGCAACGTGGTCACGGCTGGGGTCGAATATCGCGACTTGAAACATTGACTTTCGCACGCCGCGTCTGCTTTGGTATTGGTGCAGGACCCACTCGAGCTGGTTGCCCCCACATGGTCCACTGCCAAACGTCATCATGCGCTCGAAATATAGCCCACGTCGGTTCGCCGCGGGGTTCGCTGCCTTTAACCCCGGAACCGCCAATGCGCAAATCTCATATAGTCGAGTTCGGCTGCCTCGCGCCATCGTCCAATAGCGCTCTGGGAAGATTGTAAATGCGACTGTTTCTACATCCCAGTTGTCCGTTTGTCGAAGCAACTGGTCAAGAGCGCTGCGGACCATGGGGTCTTCATTCGGTGGGTTATTCATATCGAAGCCACCGATTTGTACCATAAGCGGCGCGATTGTCTTTCCTGGATGGTCGAGTACATCCAATAGAGCGCGGCCCCAAGCGTGCGATACGTTGTTGCTATCGATAATAAGAGATCGATGCGAACGCTTAGCCATCGTCGATATCCTCAAGATGGCGGTACCGCGCGAGGCCGCAATACTGAAACCTAGAGATCCTGGAAAAGATAGCTCGTGAGCCACCCAAGAATATCTGCGAGATGCCGGGCTGTACTGCGCGAAAGAGCGATCCAGTCACAATGTCGCGCTCGTAGGTTAGTGCTTGCCCATGTTGTTTCGTGCCTCTCGGCAACAAGAGTACCGATCCTACCTCTGCATCTATAAGAGATGCCCTCGAGAAGTGATCAATGTAAACAACCTGATCCGAAGAAGACATACCAAGTAGGTCGGCACGGAGAGTCTTCGGGCTTACCCGTAGAAGCGCGGAGGCTCGACTTCGTGGAATCTCAGTCGATCCGTATGCAAGGTGATTTACAAGCGTCGAATACCCCACTCCATAATCACACGCTATGGCATAGACCTGATGAGACGTTGCTTCGTTCGCCGTAGTGCCCCGGTCGGCGAATGCCCGGCGCAACCCTAACGCTGGCATTAGCAAGAATCCAGCGAAGGCGTCGGCCAGTAGTTCTGTTGGGTCGTATGTATCAGACCTGCTGAGTCGAGAACGAAGTTCATGAACGGTACTGCTATGCCCTAACAGGTGATGCCCCAATTCGTGTGCGCAACTGTATGCTCTGCGCGCAAGGGGGCGCAGAGCGGAAAGATGTATCCGAGGCGGCGACCCGCGCTGGTACATGCCTTCTAATGTCGCTATGTCATTAAATCGGACCACGATTCCGACCGCGTCGCAGAAGTCGTAAATTGATACGGGGCTGTACGGATCCACACCGGCGTCTTGTCGAGCGGATATAGCTGCGATCATCCCCCGACTCGCCACAGCACTCCGGCCGTAAAACGGTAGAACGTTGCTCATCACGAGCGACCTCTCTCGCCTTGGTCCTGGCGCATTGCCGCGAGAAGTTTCATAAGGCGATCCAGGTCGTCCGGCTTCAGCTTCCCAAGCTCCCTCGCTGCCAACTGAAGCCTCGAATCTTCCGGAGCATCCTGTCGTGGTACGGCGTAAAGCCATTCGAGACTGACGTCGAATAGCTCTGCCATCCGCGAGAGCTCGTCAACGGTCACTCGACGATTGCCCGCTTCAATTTCCGAAATGGATGGCCGATGCATTTGCAGCATGCGAGCAACTTGGCCTTGTGAGAGCCCTGCCAATGTTCGTGCTTCTCGAATGCGCGCCGCAAGTTCAGTGCGCCGTTTTCCGTCTGCGTCATTCATGCGACAGTGATTCCGGTAATAGCTTCTTTCGAGTCTATCAGCGCGCAGATCAACACAACGCTCTCATCAATTGTCAACGGTGTCTTTCCAGCTTTCTTACGAAAGAGGTTGATGTTATTTGGAATGGGTACTCCGAGCGCAATAGCGACCATCGCGGACGCTACCGGCCAAACCTTGCTGTCGAATTTTCCAAGGTCTTCAATCGGCTTCGTTTCACCTAGTAGTTTTGGGCACGCCAATTTGCTCGAGGATTGAATCTCAATGAGCACATTGATCAGCGCCTGCTTCACGTAGTCGGCGTCCATAGAGGCCCTCAAGAGCAAATTACTAGTGGTAAGATAATCTTACCACTAGTGGACGGGACTGTCAAGGCAGTCGACTACCGACAGTTTATTTTTTGCATCGGCTGCATTGGTCTCTCATCCTCGGCGGTATCGGCGATTCAGTGTGTACCCGTCGTTTAATGTTTCTCATGCGGTGCTGAGGCGCTTGCAATTGACGCCTACCTCGACGGGACAGAGTCACACATTCACACCAAAGTTCGTTTCGCAGGCTGCGCCGGAACGGTCCAACCGACCGCAGGGCCGGAAGTAAATTTACGTGCTTTCCGAAAGATGGGGAAGTGCACTTGATTCGTTTTTTTCTCCGTGCCGTTGGCGCTGGGGCTCTGTCCGCGCTTTTCATTACCTCGCTTCCGCACGTTGCCACGGGGACGACTGCTGGCGGCCCCGCCGCAAATACGCTCGTGCTGGATCCCGGGGACCTCGATCCTACGTGCAAAGCATGCGACGACTTCTACCAGTTCGCCACAGGCGGCTGGATCAAGAAGAACCCCATCCCCGCCGGCCATGCGACGTGGGGCAGCCTGCCTGAGCTCGCCGAGCAGAACCGGGCCGTCGTCACTTCGATCCTCGAGGACGCTGCCAAGAACACCTCGGCGCCGGCGGGCAGCGACGAGCAGAAGATCGGCGCGTTCTACCGCGCATGCATGAACGAGGCCGGTATCGAGAAGGCCGGCACCGGGCCGGTCGATCCGATGCTCGCCGACGTCGGGCGCGTCGCGTCGGTCCCCGCGCTCGTCGATGAGATCGGCAAGCTGCATGTGGTCGGCGTCGGCGGCGGGCTCAACTTCGGCTCGGACTCCGACACCAAGGACTCATCGAAGCAGATCGCGTCGCTGGGCCTGGGCGGGCTGGGCCTGCCCGATCGCGACTACTACCTCAAGGACGACGCGCGGTCGCAAGCGATCCGCACGGCGTACCGCACCTACGTCGTCGCGCAGCTGACGAACCTCGGCGACGCGCCGGCGACCGCGGAGACGCAGGCCGACGCGGTCATCGCGCTCGAGACCGCGCTCGCGAAGGCGACGCCGACGCGCGTCGAGATGCGCGATCCCGCCGCGACGTATCACCCGATGCCGGTCGCCGACCTGACGAAGCTCGCGCCGCACATCCCGTGGTCGTCGTACTTCGCCACGTACAACGCACCGTCGTTCAGCACCATCGACGTCGCGATCCCGGCCTACGTCACGGCGTACGACAACCTGGTCGCCACGACGCCGCTCGCGACGTGGAAGTCGTACCTGCGCTATCACATCGCCGATTCGTTCGCGAATTCGCTGCCCAAGCGCTTCGCCGACGCGAGCTTCGCCTTCCGCAGCACCGTGCTGAGCGGCGTCAAGGAACAGCTCCCGCGCTCGCAGCGCTGCACCACCGCCGCCGACTCCTCGCTGCGCGACGTGCTCGGCAAGGCCTACGTCGCGCGCACGTTCTCGCCCGCCGCCAAGGCGCGCGCGCTCGCGCTCGTCGACAACCTCCAGGGCGTGCTGCACGACGACATCGCGACGCTCGACTGGATGAGCGCCCCCACCAAGAAGTACGCGCAAACCAAACTCGGCGCGTTCACCAAGAAGATCGGCTATCCCGACAAATGGGTCGACTTCTCCGCGCTGTCCGTCACCGACGGTCCGTACGCCAACGACGTCATGGCGGTGCGCCGCTTCGAGGTCGCGCGCAACATCGCGCGCCTCGGCAAGCCCACGGACCGCAGCCTCTTCGGCATGACGCCGCCGACCGTCAACGCGTACTACAACCCGTCGAACAACGAAGTCGTGTTCCCGGCCGGCATCCTGCAGCCGCCGTTCTTCAACCCCAACGCCGACGACGCGGTGAACTACGGCGCGATCGGCGCGGTGATCGGTCACGAGATGACGCACGGCTTCGACGATCAGGGCAAGCAGTTCGACGCCGAAGGCAACCTGCGCGACTGGTGGACGCCCGCCGACTCGACGAACTTCGCGAGCCGCGCACAGTGCATCGTCGACGAGTACAGCAGCCTCGAACCGATCCCCGGCGTGCACGACAACGGCAAGCTCGTCCAGGGCGAAGCGATCGCGGACCTCGGCGGCCTGACCATCGCGTACAAAGCCTTCGAGCGCACCCCGCAAGCCAAGGCGCACAAGATGATCGACGGCTACACGCCCGAGCAGCGCTTCTTCCTGTCGTACGCGCAAGTCTGGCGCGCGGCGCAGACCGAAGCGGAGATCCGCCAGCGCGCAACGACCGACCCGCACCCAAACCCGAAGCTGCGCGTGATCGGCACGCTCTCGAACATGCCGGAGTTCCAGGCGGCCTTCAAGTGCATGGCAACGGACAAGATGGTCCGCAAGAACGCGTGCCGGATTTGGTAGCATGATCGCGTCCTTGATCCTCGCTCGGAATCGGCCTCACGCTCGGCTCGCAGCTGCACCTGCTTTCGCACTTCCGCCGGCGGTGGGCATCGATCCCGAACGCATCCCCTGCGGAACGCTGAATGGGCGATCTTTCGCCTAGGGTCCCCGCGAGCTCATCTGGATCATTCCCGCGACGCTGATCGCGTTGATCATCGCGTACGGCGTACTGACCGCGGTGTCGCCCGTGCTGCTTCTCAATGTGTCGCTGCTAATGATCCCTTTCGTCGTGCTGGCCGTCGCGACGCCCTTCATTCGCAACGGGATGGACAACATGATCGACATCGCGCAGCGGCGCCAGTCATAGTAGCCGGATCGGGCGTGGCCGGGTAGCCGGCGACGAATCGGTCGCCGGCTACCCCGTCATACCGCGCTCACTCGCAGCAGGTGTCGGTGCAGTTCACGCTTCTGGACAAGGTGTAGCACGAGTTGAAGGCGGAGCACGGCGCGGGCGCACGATATCCCGCATGGGGCGGCTCCTCGCGTAGGTCGAGGTCGTCGAATTTCATTTCGATCGGCATGATCGTCCACTCCCGTATTGATAGCGGCGGCATGTGCCGCCACGCGCTACCTTTCGCGCACGGCCGGACCGACTCATATCGGTCAAGCGTCCTGCCAGCAGCTTCGGATCTAGAGCCTGCCGCATCTGGTAGCGGCGTGATGGGCCGCTAAGAGCGCCCTCCCGGTAACGATCGCGGCTCCGTAGCCGCGCCACGCGATCACTTCGTGCGGCGCGGCTTCTTTGCGTCGAAGTAGTCCCTCAAGACGCGCTCGACCACTGCTGATGGGTTGAACGCGCGGCCCGACTGACGATCTCGCCCTTCGGCGATAGCTTCGTTCTCGATCATGCGGATGAGATCGACCGGTAGCCTGTAGCCGACGTTCCGTTTTTCCACGTTGCTAGCGTTCTAGCAGGAGGATCGATGCCCGCTTTACTAGAATACTAGAAACATGGAAAGGGAAGAACTCGATGGCCCTGGATCCGCTGGCGAGCAAGTCGTGCTCGCGCGAGCGGCTCAGATTGTTCTGGACGCGACCGAGGTGGATTGGTCTCGCGATCCCCTGACCGACTATGAAGCCGAAATTCGGCGGACGTGGCTGACCCAGCAGATGGAGCGCGGTACGTACGGCCGGATCGAGATCGCCGAGCTTACGTTCGGGATGCGCGACATGGGCGCCGATCTGCGCGAAGCACTCGACGGCATCTTTATGCTCGCGGAAATCCGCGCTGCTCGAAGTCAGAGCGAGTCGCTCCGTTCTGCGCGCGACGCGGTGAACCGCCGCCGGCCCGGTCCCTGAGCCGTAGTCGGCGACGCACCGCCTCGGAGCAATACTGAGGACCCGTGCGCCCCGCGTCGAACCAACTGTCATGAGCGGTAGCGAGGCGGACGAGGCTGCCCGGCGGCGCGCGACAGGCGTCGGCCGGAAGCTCAGCCTGCGCGACGACGACGGGTCGTTCGATATTGAGTTTTGGGACCGCTACACGCCATCAGAGCGCATGATGCTGGTCTGGACGATGGTCGAGGAGGAGCATGCCGCGAGACGCCGCGATCCCGCCGAACTCAGATTTCAGCGCTCTGTTGGCGGCCTTCAACGACGCGGGGGTTGAGTATCTGCTCATCGGCGGAAGAGCGTACAGCTTTCACGATCAGCCAAGATACACGAAAGACTACGACATTTGGATTAGGCCGACGATCGAAAATGCGGAGCGCGCGTACGCCGCGTTGGTCCGGTTCGGTGCTCCGCTAAGCGACATCACACGCGATGATCTGATCGACCCCGACGCATTCTACGCGATGGGTGTGCCGCCGAATCGCGTCGACGTTTTGAGCACGATCGAGGGCATCACATTCGACGAGGCGTGGCCGCGCCGAGTCGAAGGCCGCCATGGCGACGAGCGGATGTGGGTCATCGGTGTGGACGATCTCATCACGAACAAGCGTGCCGTAGGGAGGCCGACGGACCTCATCGATGTGGAGCGCCTCGAACGTCGTCAGCGGCGTAAACGCTGACGATTCAGGATTCGCAGCTATCGCGACGAATGGCCTCCCATCGCATCGACGCCGGACCCCGGCTAGTCGCTCAGCGGGGTAGGCATCGGCTGCACGCGCGTATTCTGGAACGCCGCGATCTGCCAGGCATACCCTTCACGCACGATCACGGCCGTCGCGAGCGTGACCACCTCGCCCGTCAGCGGGCCGCTCGGAATATGCAGGTGCGCGCGGATGTGCGCGACGGCGGCGTGTTCACCCAGCGGGCGCACCTCCTCCACCGTGAACGTGTTGCGGCTTCCTTGGTAGATCGTATCGAAGATCGTTTGGTGGAGCTGCGCGATCTCGTCGCGACCGACGACGTGCGTCGCGAAGATGTTCACGAAGTCGCCGTCGCCGGTGAACTCGGCGGCGAACGCCTTCGAGTCGGCAGCATTCCAGGCGGTCGTCAGCGCAGCGGCGATCGTCTCGGCGGCGGCGCGGGCTTTCGTGGAGTCGGTCATGCTCGAAGAGTACGATGGAGACGCAGACAACTACTTCGTGCGGCGTGGCTTCTTGGCGTCGAAGTATGCGCGCAGAATGCGCTCGACGACCGCGGACGGGTTGAACGCGCGTCCGGACTGGCGGTCGCGGCCTTCGGCGATCGCTTCGTTCTCGATCATTCGGATGAGGTCGACCGGCAGCCGGTAGCCGGTGGTTTTCTTTTCCACATTACAGCATTCTTGCAGGCAGGAATAAATGCCGCTTTGCCAGAACGCCAGCATTATGAGAGGCAGCCGCAAAGACCGCGATGAAACGATCTCCGGACAGGCTCTGATTTCGCAGGCAACACAGATCGTTCTGGACGCGACCGAGGTGGATTGGTCCCGTGATCCCCTGACGGACTACGAAGCCGAAATCCGTCGGACGTGGCTCGCCCAGCAGATGGAACGCGGGACGTACGGCCGGATCGAGATTGCCGAGCTCACGTTCGGGATGCGCGAGATGGGCGCCGACCTGCGTGAAGCCCTCGACGGCGTCTTCATGCTGGCCGAGGTCCGCGCCGCTCGCCGACATCGCGAGTCGCTTCGTTCGGCACGTGACGAGGTGAACCGCTGGCAGCGGTGATTCTGCTCCAGCACCTCGCGATGCGTGATGGTGCCGGCCGCGATCAGCAGCGTGTCGCGCTCGGTTACGGTGCCGTCCCAGTCGACGACGACCTTCAGGGCTTGATCTCGTACGTAACCGTCGCGGATGCATGAACTTCCACGTCGGGGATGCGAATGTCGGGCTCTTTGAAGCCGCCGGCGACCGGGACGAGGCGGAACGGTACGATGTCGGTGGACGGCTGCATGGGGCCGTTCGGAGAGACAGCGACGTATTTGAGCGCACCGAGTTGCATCTTCTGGAGCGCCAGCGCCTCTCGCGCGGTTTTCTCTGCGTCCTTGAGCGCGTTTTTCAGCGCGTCGCGAAACGCCGCGGCGCTGTCGGTGACCGCGTAGCGAATCCCTACCGCCTCGACGGACTTCACCGATGCAGCGGCGGCGGCAACATGACCGGCGATCGCCACGGTGTCGACGGTGATCTCGACGTGACGTGCAGCCGCCCGCTCATCACGAATCCCCGGCGGAAGCGGCCACCACCGGATCTTGCCTGCGCTGATACCGAGCGCGCCGAGCTTCGCTTTGAGCGCGTCCAGCGCCGCGTCGCCTTTCGCGACAGCGCTTTCGGTGGCGTCGTCGTACGTGAGGATCGACGCTTGCACGTACGCGACGTCGGGCGCGCGCATGGCGGTGCCACCGGCCACGAGGGTAAACGTCCCGTCACCCTCACCAACGTACACGGGGTAGAGATAGTCGACCGCGACCGGACGGCAATCGCGGATCTCCGTCTGATACGTCGACTGGCGCGCGGCTGCGAGCGCGGCCTGATTGAGGATCGCGCTGGGCGAACTTTGGACCCGCACGCCGGCCACGCGGCTGTCGGCGTCGAGCGATACGATCATTCGAACGATGCCCTGGAGCCCTTGCTGTTGCGCCATCGCCGGCACGTCCGTGGGCGCAGCTCGAATGACGCTCGCGACGGCGTTCGGGCGCGCGCACGCCGCCGGGGTCGGCGTCGGCCTAATCTGTTGCGCGCCGCCGGCGCTTGCAAACGCGGCGATCTGGGCGAAGGCGGCGCCTGCCAAGATCGCGATGCGCGCGGCTGCGTTCCTCATTGCGGACTGCTTCGCGCGAGTTCCGCACGATCCCGGCTTGCCGGGCCGGTGGAACAACCGCGCGCCGGGAGAAGTAATGGGGCGGTATGACCGGCTCGGTGATCGTGTGGCTTTCGGTCGCGGTCGCGCTCTGCGCGCAACTGCTGTTGATCGCGCACATCGTTCGGCGGTGGCCGGCGATCCCGCGCGAGATTCCGTATGGAACGCTGCCCGGACGCTATTTCTTGTGGGGACCGCGCGCTGTCCTTTGGAGCACGCCCGCGGTGTTCGTCATCATCATCGCGGCGGTCGCCGGGATCATTTGGGAGACGCCCCTCCTGCAACGGCAACCGCTCATGGCGATCCCGTTCGTCCTCCTCGCGCTGACCGTGCCGCTCGTCCAGCGCTCGATCGACGACAAGATCGACGCCGCGATTCGGCGGAACTCCTAGCGCGTCGCGACGCCCGACCGGCGTTCGAGGATACCCGTCGCGTCCGCGCGCGGCGGTTTCGATTGCCTGCATCGCCGCGAGCGCGACGTCTTCGCGCCACGGCCGCGCAATGAGCTGCGCCCCGAGCGGCAATCCCGCGCTGTCGCGTTCGACGCAGGAATCGCTTTGACGATAGCATAATATTGCTATACCGTGAGCACATCGGGTGTGGGACCTCTCGGCGTAACGCGTATAGAAGTTCAAGCAGCGTTTCTGCCAAACATCGAAGACCGCGTAACGAATGTTGTCGCATCGGCGATGTCCGGCGGACAAGGCTGGCATGTTAAGGGCGATTCGACTTTCGGAACGGACTTGGTGGCGACGTTTACACGGTCGCTTTATGTAAACGCACGAGGCGAAGTTGTAGTACGTCACGTCCGCATAGATGTGGCCCCACATTATCAATGGGGTGGTTACGCGAAAGCGTTGCTTACGGCGAACATGCCGTTGTATCAGCGAATCGGGGCAGCGTACATAGAGCTCGATGCGGTTGATGCAGGCACTCTGGTATGGCCGCGATATGGCTGGAGCCTTCACGGTCGCAGTATCACAGAGGTTCAAGCGGAGATCATTCATGCGTACTCGGCTCGGCACAAGCACAGACCGCCAAAGTCGTTTCTGATGCCGATTTTTGGCCCCGACATATTGCTTCTCGAAGATCACGAGGGATACCGGATCGGGCTTGAGACGCTAAAAGCGCTCGCCAGATCCAGCCGAGAGATAAGAATGAGGCTGTATCTGAAAGAGCCGCGGCCGCTTGCGGTCTTGAGGCAACGAGGTATACTATAAAGCCATTACATCCGGGAAAGGCAACACAGATGAAACTGGTCAAGCGGCCGAATCCGGCCCCTCCGATCACGGAAACGTATCAAGACCCTCCCGGGGAACGTGCCTTCCTGTTGGCACAGGGCGCTAACATCACGATTCCGGCACCTGGTTCCACCGCGGAAGAGGCCATTTCAGCCTAATCTTCACGCTAGCAGGCAGGCCGTTCTCACCCGCGCGCGGTGACGGCGCGCGACAGCGCGTACGACGCCGCGAGGTCGCGGACGCCCGAGAGCGCCACGCCGAGCGCGAAGGCGCTCAAGATCCACGAGAGCCAGCCGTACGACGCGCCGGCGAGGCCCGCCGGTGCGCCGAGCCAGCCCGCGGCGTGCGGGAACAGCAGCGTGAGAAAGATGCCGTACGTGATCCCCATGATCGCGTGCATCGCGCGTTCGCCCGGCGGCAGCTTGCGCGTGCGGTCTTCGACGATGAAGTCCGACAGCGTGATCGCGATCTCGGTCGCGAGCAGCACCGCGAGGAGCAGCACCACCCAGCCGTGCGGCTGCAGCCACGCGAGCGAAGCGAACAGCACGGCGTAGACGAAGTCGCGCGATGCGTGCAGTTGCAGTTCGCGCCGCGCTGCGGGATCGTGCGGCAGGCGCGCGACGAGCTCGTGATACACGATGGTGTCGAACGCGCCCATCAGCGCCATCACGATGAGCACGCTCAGTGCCGCGGTCATGGCTGCGGTATCACCGGGCCGCCGTACGTTACGATGCGGCCCAGCACCGGCGCGTCGATCGATACCAGCACGTTCCAATCGCGTTCGTCACCGCGCACGACGGTCTCGACGCGCGGCGCGAGCGCGCGCGGCAGCGTTCGCCCGAACAGCCGGCACACGGTCTGTGAGAACCGCATCCCGCGCTCGTCGGCGTCGACGTCGAACACGAACTGCAAGGGCCCGGCCTGCTCCACGAGCCGTCCCGCGTCGAGCCACTGCGTCGTGCGCAGCGTCAGGTCGGGAAACGTGCGCACCCAGATCTCGCGGTCGCCGCGCACGCTCACGACCAGCGTCCCCGGTGCGCGCGCCGCCGCGGCCGGCATGCGAAGCGCCCGCGCGACGGCGTTCCGCAGGAAGCCGGGTTCGTGCGTGACCTCCAGCGCGAAATCCGCGCGGCCGCCGGGCTGGCCGTGAAACCGGCGCAGCACCGCCGGCAGGCGCGCGAAGGACGAGCCCAGGAGTCGCTCATAAAGCTGCATGATGCCGCGGCGTCGATTCCACCGCCTCGTGTTTCTCCTCGCGGGCGCGTACAACATCGTGTGGGGGCTGTACGCGGCGTTCGATCCGCAGTGGCTGTTCCGCTTCGCCGGCATGCCGTTGCAGAACCAGACCGCGGTCTTCGCATGCCTGGGCATGGTGGTCGGCCTGTACGGGATTCTCTACTTCGAGGTCTCGCGCGCGCCGGAGCGCGGCTGGCTGATCGCCGCGGTCGGCCTCACGGGCAAGGTGCTCGGCCCGATCGGCCTCGCGGTGCTGATCGCGCGCGGCACCTGGCCGCCGTCGACCCTGATCCTGACGGCGACCAACGACCTCGTGTGGTGGATCCCGTTTGCGCTGTACCTCTACGACGCGTGGCCGTATTTTCGCGCCGACCGCGCGCGTTCGAACTGAGTCGCCATGACGGCGGCGTCAGACGCGTCCGCGCACGAGCAGCACTGCGACCGCGAGGTACCAAACCGCTTGAGCGGTCACGATCGCACCCAGCGAGTGCGGGCTCAAATTACCCGCGAACACCAAGAAGACCCCCGCCACGATCGCCGACACGAAGCCGATGACGCCCGTCGCTCGCAGCACGCCGGGCGCCGCGACCAGATCCGCGGACCAGAACGCGACGCCCGTCGACATCGCGACGATACCGAACTTGCTGAGTACCTGGATCGCCAGCGCGCCGAAGACCAAGAACTGTATCGCGGTCTTGATCGCGTCCGGCGGCGCGCCGGCATAGCGCTCCGCGATCGCAGGCACGATGAAACCGTCGATGAGCCCGGCGCCGGTCAGCGCGACGACGCCGGCCGCGTACCCGATGAGCCCGGCGACGGACGTTGCACGGTGCAGCCCGCGGCGTAACGAGAACACCGTGAACCCGAACAGCAGCGCCGCCATGATCGCGATGAGCACGCCGTGCACGATGCGGTCCGGCGTCGCCACCCGCACCATCGCCGCCATGGCTTCGGCCGGCGCGCGAGCGCTCACCGTCGGATGATGCGCGATTGCAACGATCGTCACCACCGCGCAAAACGCGATCGCGATCCCGGCCGCCAGGCCGCTCGGCGCGCCGTCGTTGAAGGAAGCCGGCCGTTCGTGTTGCACGCTCGATCACCTCACTATCGGCTCAAGACCTGATCAGGGCGCGTCTGCGAGCGTGTACAACCACCAGCGCGGTTGCTCGCGGCGCGACTTGCGGTCGAAGTACAGCACCGCGACGCGGCCGTCGTCGAGCGCGAGCTCGAACCAGTGCCGCGCGAGATACGTGTCGCCGCGGTCGGTGTTCGTCGAGCGCCACGTGCGCACGACGTCGTGCACCACGAGCCGCTCGCCGCGCCACCCGAACTCTTTGGGCAGCGGCGGCTCACCGCGGCTCAATGCGCCGGTGTCGACGCATTCCGCGGACGCGGTCAGCGCCTCGCTGAAGAACTGCGCCATCCGCGTTCGCTCGGCGTGCGGCTATCCGGCGGCGACGTCGCGGATCGGCGTGACGCGGCCGCCGAAGATCTCCGTCGGATCGACGCCGTACGCCCGCGCGAGGCGGGCGATCTCCGCGTCCGTCAGCGCGAGCTCGCCGGCCTCCGCGTCGGCGAGGCGTTCCACGTCGATCTGCGCCGTCGCGGCGGCGGGCTCGGGTTCGAGGCCCGCCTGCACGCGAAAGCGCACGAGCCGCTCGCCGACGTCGTCAACCACGCCCATGCGGTCTACTTCGCCGGCGGCAGCGCGCCAAGCTTGAAGATCGCGACCGTGTCGCCGTACGGGAACGACAGCTGGAAGTTACCGCCCGCCGCGACCGCGACGTATTGCTGGCCGTTCACTTCGTACGTGATCGGCGGAGCGTTCACGCCCGCGCCCAGGTTGTAGCGCCACAGCAATTTTCCGGCCTTCGCGTCGAGCGCGTCGAACCAGCCGTTTCCCTCGCCGAAGAACACCAGGTTGCCTGCGGTCGCGAGCGCGCCGCCGATGAGCGGTTCCGGCGTCATGTACGTCCAGGCGATCTTTCCGGTCTCCGTGTCGATCGCGACGAAGCGCCCGTCCTGCACGCCGTTCGGCTCGATGTTGCTGAACGCGCTGCCCAGGCGAATGCGCCCCTTTTGATACGCTTCGGGGTTGGTGGTGAACCGCATGAGCTGGTCCATCGCGAGCACGTAGACGTAGTGCGTGTCGGGCGAGTACGCCGGCGGCGACCACTCCGCGCCGCCGTTCGCGCCGGGCAGCATGATTGGGCCTTTGTGCGTCGGCTGGCTGAACATGTTGGGCGTCATGCGCACGTACGCGTCGGACCGGCGGATCAGCTTGCCGTTGCGGCGGTCGACGATGTAGAACCAGCCGACTTTGCCCGCTTCGCCCGCGGCCGGGATCGTCTGCCCGTTCACGTGCACGTCGAACAGCACGACGTTGCTGACCGCGTCGTAATCCCACACGTCGTGTTTGATCTCTTGATAGCCCCACTTCAGCTTGCCGGTGTGCACGTCGAGCGCGACGATGGAGTCGCTCCAGCGGTTGTCGCCTTTGCGGTAGCTGCCGTTGAGATCCGGGTTGGGGTTGCCGGTGCAGAAGATCACGAGCCCGAGCGCGGGATCGATCGCGGGCGTGGTCCACACCATGCCGCCGCCGCGCTTCCACGAGTCGCCGCCGTACGTCTTCGGATCGGTGGAGTCCCAGCGCCAGCGCTGCTTGCCGTTGTGCGCGTCGTACGCCGCGACGAAGCCGCGGATCGGCCACTCGCCGCCCGCGCTGCCGACGATCACCATGCCGTCGTACACCTGCGGCGTCATCGTCTCGGAATAGCCGACCGACGGGTCCGCGACGGTGCTCTGCCAGCGCTGCGCGCCCGTCGTCGCGTCGAGCGCGAGCAGCTTGTCGTCCAGCGTGAGCGCGTACACCATGCCGTAACCGACGGCGGGGCCGCGGTTCACCGGGCCGCAGCAGATCTGGAACGCGCCCAGACTGTATGTGGTCTCCCAGATCCGGCGCCCGTTCGTCGCGTCCATCGCCATGATCTTCATCTTGTTGTCGACGGTCGGCGTCGTGATGTACATGACGCCGTTGACGACGATCGGCGTCGTCTCGAAGCTCGCGGTCATCCCGGTCTGCGCGATCCCGGCGACCTGCAGCGACGCGACGTTAGTCGCGTCGACCTGCGTCAGCGGCGAATAGCGCGCGTTGTCGTACGTGCGGCCCGTGAGCACCCAGTTCGCGCGATCGCTTCCGGCGCCGGTCATCATCGCATCCGACACCGTGATGTTCGCGCCGGCCGGCAGCTTCGTGAAGACGTGGTTCTTCGGCGCCGCCGCGCGGATGATCTCGTTGTTATTCGTGCCCTTCGGACCTTTGGGCGAGGTCGCGCCGTTGCCGGCGCCGCCGAGCGCTACTTGCGCGAGCGTGCTCGTCGTCAGCGGCACGTCGCCCGCCGGATAACCGTTGCGCGCGAGCAGGTACGCGGTGACGTCGAGATACTGCTGCTGCGTGAGCGACCCCGGTTTGTCGGCCGGCATCTGCTTCGCGATGAAATCCTCGAGCGTCGCCGCCGTACCAGACTTACCGACGTAGTTGCGGAACGCCGCGCCGGCCAACCCGGGCCCGGACTGGCCCTGGAGGTTCACGCCGTGGCACTGCTGGCAGGTCGCCGTGTAGACGACCGCCCCGCTGGCGGCCTGCGCGCGCGTGTAGTGGCCGGGGCCCGCGGGTGCCGCCGTCTGCATCCCCGCGAGCAGCAGCCCCGCGACCGCGGCGAGCCCCGCGGCGATGACGGTGCGATGCGATGAAAAGCCGGCGTTGCGCATGTTCGAGCCTCCGTTCGGACGGCTTCGAACGTGACGCCGCCCCTCCCCCTTCGGGATTAGCTTTGCGGACACGTCAGCACGTGCGTCATCGGGTTCGTGAAGCAGCCCAGCGACTGCGGGAACAGCCAGCGCGGCAGCCACAGCGTCAGGTCGGGGATCACGATGATCAGCGCGATCACGATGAAGAAGATCGCGTAGAGCGGCAGGCACGCGACGAGCGCGCGCGACCAGGCGACCTTCGCGAGGCTCGACGCCAGCAGCAGCTGCAATCCGTACGGCGGCGTGATGTTGCCGAACGCGAGCGTGACGATGATGACCACGCCCATGTGCACCGGTTGGATGTGGCCGAGCTTGACGAGCTCGAGGATCAGCGGCATGAAGATGATGATCGCCGGAATGCCCTCGAGAAAGTCGCCGACGATCACCAGGATCAGAACGATCAGGAACATGATCGCGATCCCGTTGTGCCCGGCGGCGTGCTCGATCCAGCCGGACACCACGTCGGGGCCGCGCAGGTACGCGAGCACCCAGCCGAACGCCGACGCGGACGCGACGGCCATCAGCGGCAGCGCGTACAGCGCGCCCGCGTGCATGAAGCTGTGCGGCAGCCGTTTGAAATGACCGCGGCTGTGCAGCGGCAGCAGCACGAGGATCACGTAGAGGATCGCGACCATGCCGGCTTCGACCGGCGTGAACTGCCCGGTGAGGATGCCGCCGACGATGATGAAGGGGATGAGCAGCGGCAGCGCGGCGGCCTTGAACGCGACCGCGAGGTCGACGAACGTCGCGCGGCCTTTGCGGATGCCGACCGGTCCGAAGTAGTAGCTGTAGATCATCAGGCCCAGCGCGACCATCACGCCGGGTGTCGCGCCTGCTAGGAACAACCCGCCGATCGACACGTTGCCCACCGAGCCGTACACCACGGCGAGGATGCTCGGGGGCACCATGTTCGCGATCGTCGACGCCGACGCGATCAGCGCGGCCGTGAAGGCGGGATCGTAGCCTTCGCGCTTCATCTCCGGCATCAGCACGGTGCTGATCGCGACCACGTCGGCCGTCGACGAGCCCGAGATCCCGGCGAAGAACAGGCTGAACACGCTCACCACCTGCGCGAGCCCGCTGCGCAGATGGCCGACCAGCGCCTGCGCGAAGTTCACGATGCGGATCGTGATGTTCGCCGACACCATCAGCTCGCCGACGAGCAGAAAGAACGGAACGGCAAGCAGCGTCAGCGTGTTCACGCCGTTGAACAGCTGGCCGACGATCGACGCGAGCGAGATGTGCGTGAACAGCACGACGACGACGAACACGCTCGCCATCAGCGCGAACGCGACGGGCACGCCCAGATACCCCAGCAGCACCGCGATCGCCGCCATGACGAGGATCGCGACGCCGGAGTTGCCCGTCACGCGATCGGCTGGTCCGTCGCGGTGCTCGCCGCGACCGCGCGCTCGACGTCGGTGAGCTCACCCGCGAAGCCGTTGCGCAGTCCGCAGATCAGCCCTTCGATAACAAAGATAGCGATCAGCAGCCCGGACACCGGGATCGCCGCGTACAGCACGGCGATCGGCGTCTCGGACGGCGCCATGAAGCTGCCGAAGCCGTGCAGAAAGTTCAAGTAGCCGAACACGGTCAGCACGACCGCAACCGCCAGCATCACGGCGCGCTTGACGAGCTCCGCGACGAGCCGCGGTGTCCCCGTCCACTTATCGCTGATCGCGCCGATGCGGAAGTTGGTGTCGCGCCGAACGGCGACCGCACCGCCGAGGAAGATGCCCCAGATGAAGAAGCCGCTCGAGAACTCCTGCGCCGATGCGAGCGGGTGATGCAGCATGCGGCCGAGCACGTCGCCGAGCTCCGCCAGCGTGAAGCCCAGCAGGCAGAGGCCGCACGCGGCCATCAGCGCGCGTTCCAGCCCGTCGAGCGCACGCCATTTCAGGTGGCGGTCGGTCTCGAAGACGATCGCGTCGGGCACGCGCTCAGCTCAAGGCGCGGATCTGTTTGAGGAGCTGCTCGGCGAGCGGCCCCAGGATGGCCGCTTCTTTGTCGATGATGGGGCGCGCGGTGTTGGAGAGGCTCTTCTTGTCGACCTTCGCGTTGACCGCGACGCCGAGCTTCTTGAGCTTCTCGATGGAGTCGCGGTCGATCTCCAGCGACTTGGGCACTTCGTAGTGCTGCGCCGTCTCGAACGCCTGCTCCACCCAGCGCTGCTGGTTCTTGTCGAGGCTGTTCCACGTCTTCTCGCTCATCAGCACGACGTTGTTGTTCGCCTCGTGCTGGGTGAGCGAGATGACGGGTGCGACCTCGTAGTGCTTGTTGGAGAGGTACGTGCCGACGCCGTTCTCGGCGATCTCGACGACGCCGGTCTGCAGCGCCGTGTACACCTGGCCGAACGGCATGTGCGTCGGCAGCGCGCCGTACGCGTTCATGAACGCGTCTTCGGTCTTGCTCGCCTGCACGCGGATCTTCTTGCCCTTGATGTCGTTCACGCTCCCGATCGGGAACTTCGCGTACATGTTGCGCAGGCCGGTCTGCATGATCATGCCGAGCGCGATCGCGCCCGTTGAGGTGGAGCGGATCAGCTTGCGCACCAGGTCGTTCACGCCGCCGTCGAGCACCGAGCGTTCCAGCGCTTTTTCGTCACTGTAGAGATACTCCAGCGCGAACACCGCGATCTGCGGTGCGATCGTCGCCGCGTTCGCCGAGGAGACGACGGTGAAGTCGACGTCGCCCGAGCGCACCTTCTGCGCGGCCTCGGGCTCGCTGCCGAGCTGCGCGCTGGGATAGCCTTGGACCTTGAGCGCGCCGCGGCTCAGCTCGCCCAGCCGCTCCGCGAACTTGTCGGCGAAGATGCCGTACGCGGTCTCGCGCGGCTGGTCGTACGCGAAGCTGAGCGTGCGCGCGTCCGCCCCCAGCGCGATCGCCGGAAATGCAAGGGCTGCGGCACCGGCCGCGGTCGCGCCGACGAATCCGCGGCGCGTGATCGAGGAACGGTCGGTCATGCCATCTCCTCCGGTTTACGCTTCCAGCCCGCCGAAGCACATGTACTTGATCTCGACCCACTCGTCGATGCCGTACTTCGAGCCTTCGCGGCCGATGCCGGATTCTTTGATGCCGCCGAACGGCATCGACTCGTTCGCGATCAGCGGCGTGTTGATGCCGACCATCCCGGTCTCGAGCGCTTCGGCGACGCGCCACGTGCGCCCGACGTCGCGGCTGTAGAAATATGCCGCGAGCCCGAACGGCGTGTCGTTGGCCATCGCGACCACGTCGGCTTCGGTCTTGAACGACGCGATCGCGGCGACCGGGCCGAACGTCTCTTCGTTGCTCAAGCGCATCGCGGGCGTCACGTTGGTGAGGATCGTCGGTTCGTAGAACGTGCGGCCCAGCTCGTGCGGCTTGCCGCCGTGCACGATCGTCGCGCCGCGCGAGCACGCGTCCTCGACGTGCTCGACCACCTTCGAAAAACCTTGCTCCTCGATCAGCGGCCCGAGCGTGATGCCTTCGTCGAAGCCGCGTCCGACGCGCAGCTTGCGCACGCGCGCGGTGAGCTTCTCGACGAACGCGTCGTGGATGCCCTCCTGCACGTACAGCCGGTTGGGGCTCACGCACACCTGGCCCGCGTTGCGGAACTTCGCGCCCATCGCACCGCTCACGGCCGCATCGATGTCCGCATCGTCGAACACGATGAACGGCGCGTTGCCGCCCAGCTCCAGCGAGACTTTCTTCACGGTGCGCGCGCACTGCTCCATCAGCAGCTTGCCGACGACGGTGGAGCCGGTGAAGCCCAGCTTGCGCACGATGGGGTTCGACGTCATCTCCGCGCCGATCACCGGCGCGTCGTCGGCATCACCGGTCACGACGTTGAATACGCCCGCGGGCATCCCGGCCTGTTCGGCGAGCGCGGCGACGGCGAGCGCCGACAGCGGCGTCTGCTCCGCCGGCTTCAGCACGAACGTGCAGCCGGCGGCGATCGCGGGCGACGCTTTGCGCGTGACCATCGCGTGCGGGAAGTTCCACGGCGTGATGCCGACGCACACGCCGATCGGCTGTTTCACCACCACCATGCGGCGGTCGTTCGCGAGCGTCGGGATCGTGTCGCCGTACACGCGCTTGGCCTCCTCGGCGTTCCACTCGACGTACGCCGCGCCCATCGCGATCTCGCCGCGCGCTTCGGCGAGCGGCTTGCCCTGTTCGAGCGTCATGATGTGCGCGAGCTCGTCGGTGTGCTCGACGATCAGGTCGTACCAGCGCCGGATGATCTTCGCGCGCTCTTTGGCCGGCGTCGCGCGCCAGGCGGGCAGCGCGGCATTCGCCGCGTCGATCGCGCGGCGCGTCTCGGCGGTGCCCATGCGCGGTACGTCGGCCACGCGGTCGCCCGTCGCGGGGTCGTAGACCGGGAACGTCGCGCCGGAGTCCGCGCCCACCCACTGCCCACCGACGTACGCGAGCGACTTGAGCAGCGTGGAGCGTTCGAGCACCGAGGTCATGGGAGCCGGTCCTTTCCGGGCACAGGCGGGCGGTGAGCTTTCGCGGCCCGGCGTGCGACGCCTCGATGTCGCTGCTCGAGCCGTGCCGGCGGAGCTCTGCTAAAGAATTAATTGACAGCCCGCCGGAGCGGTGGTATCGTGGCTATTAATTCTTTAACGGAGCTGCGGAGGGCGTATGGCACGTCGCGGGTCGCCGGTTCTCACGGACGCGGAGCTTCGGCTCATGGAAGTGCTTTGGCGCCGTCCGGGCGCGACGGTGAGCGACGTCGTCGAAGGCGCGGGTGCGCCGCCGCTGTCGTACAGCACCGTGCTCACGACGCTGCGCATCCTCGAGCGCAAGGGCTATGCCGCGCACGAGGAGGCGAACCGCACGTATTTCTACCGCGCGGTCGTGGCACGAGACGAAGCCGCGAACAAAGATGTCGGACACGTGCTCGCGCGATTCTTTTCCGGCAAGCCGCTCGATCTCGCCATGCGGCTCGTGGAGCGCGACCGCGTTTCGCGCGATGACTTGCGCCGGCTGAAGGCGCTGATCGAGCAGCACGAGGCGGAGGCGGAATGAACGCGCTGTCGCAGGCCCTCGTCCCGTTCCAAGGCGCCGCGCAGGCGCTCGCAACGTATTGCGTGACCGCGCTGTGGATGGGTGTCGTGATCGCGGTGCTCGCGGCGCTCGTCGTGCGCTTCTGGAAACCGCTCGACGCCGCGTCGCGCTACGCGGTGTGGTACGTCGCGCTGATCGCCGTCGTGCTCGGTCCGCTTGCGACGACTGCCGCGCTGCAACACGCCAACCGCGGCCCGTCGGTGGACGAGCTCGTGGCGGCGCTGAGCGCGGCGCCCGGCGTGCGCGCGTCCGCGACGATCGCCGTTCCCAAACCGGGCCCGCGGATCGCGCTCGCGCCGTTCGCCGCGTTCGGCGGCGCGGCGCTGTGGCTGCTCGTCGTGCTGGGCGGCGGCGCGCGGTTCGCCGCCGGCGTCGTCGTGCTCGCGCGGCTCAAGCGCGACGCGCTGCCGCTCGCGCCGGAACGCCGCGCGGAGCTGTCGCTGTGGAACGCGCACGCGGCTGCGGCGCGTGCGCGGCGCGCGCGGTTGTGCGTGTCCGACCGTGTCGACGTCCCGGTTGCGGTGGGCCTCTTCGACGGGATGGTAGTGCTGCCGCAGCACATCCTCGACGAGTTCGGCGCGCACGACGTCGACCGGTTCGTGCTGCACGAGCTCGCGCACCTCGAGCGGCGCGACGACTGGACGACCGCGTTCGAACGGCTCGCGCAGGTGGTGCAGTTCTTCAACCCGGTCGTGCACCTCATCGCGCGCCGGCTCGACCTCGAGCGCGAGATCGCGTGCGACGACCGCGTGGTGGTGGAAACCTCCGACGTGCGCTCCTACGCGGTCGGGCTGACGCGCATGGCCGAGTCGACGGCGTGGCCGCACACCGCGCTCGCCGCGCCCGCGATCTTCGTCACGCGCAAGCAGCTCTCGCTGCGCGTCGAGGAATTGCTGGCGCGCCGCCGCTTCACCGCGCCGCGCGTCGCGATCGCGCCGGCGGCCGTCGCGCTCGTCGCGTCGCTGGGCGTCGTCGCCGCCGCGGCGGTGCACGCGCCCTCGTTCGACGTCGGCGGTGCACCGGGCGCGCAGGTGCACGCGATCACGCGCGTCCAGGAAACGCAGCTGATCTATCTCGACCGCAACGGCAAGAAGACGACGCTCGACGCGAAGCGCGCGCGCGTCATGATCGTCCACGGCGACGCGAAGACGCTGAACGAGGTTCGCACGCTCGACGGCGTGTCGCCCGAGCACCTGCGCGCGCTGCTGAAGAAGCTCGAGGCCGACGCCCTCGCGCACGACCCCGCTCCACCCCGTTCGCCCCCACTGCAAACCCGCTAGAGGTTCCCGATGCCGCTCACGACCCCGCCGCCGGCCCGGCGGTCTGTTCGACGCGCCCCGCGTATCGCGTGCGCGCTGCTCGCCGCCGTCATCGCGCTGCTCGGCACCGTGGTGTCCGCGCGCGCAGCGACCGACGCGAGCGACATCGTCATCGACGTGATCGACGCCGCGACCGGCGCGCCCGTGGCGCTGGCGCGCGTGCTCGTGCAAGGCGAGGTCGGGCTCATCGGGTACACCGACGCCGACGGCCACGCGCGCTTCGAGTCGGTCGCGACCGGCTCGTACCGCGCGATGGTGGTCAAGCGCGGTTTCGTGCGCGCGCGCTCGCCGCTGTTCGACGTCGGCGCGAACCGCACGTCGAACGTGCGCGTGCGTTTGCAGCGCACGAGCGCGCTGAAGCAGATCGGCAGCATCTCGGTGTCGAGCTCGCCCGCGCGCGCCTCGCGCGAGGTGGGGCAAGACGATGCGCTGCGCTATCTCGACGGCTCGCTGCGCGACGCGCTGGGCGATCTGCCCGGCGTCACGTCCGCGGGCGACGGCCTGCAGATCGACGGCAACGACGCGTCGCAGACGGGGACGAGCATCGACGGCGTGCCGGTCGCCGGCGCGGGCGGCTCGCTGGGCGGGCGCGGCATCAACGCGGACTTGTTCGGCGGCGCGAGCGTGAGCTCGGGTGCGTCGCACGGCGCGCTGGGCGGCGACGTCGGGTTTCGCACGCTGCAGCCGACGCGCTTCGCGCAGCAGCAGGCGACGCTGCAGTACGGCAGCGACGATGCGTCGTCGGCACTGATCGTCGCGCGCGGCTCGGTGCGCAACCTGGGCTACGTGGTGGAGCACGCGACGCGCGGCCGCACCAGCCCGTTCACCGGCCTCGACTTCACCGACGCGACGAGCCTGACGTACCGCCACGACGGCGACCGGCTGTTGTCGGGCGATCTGGCCAAGCTGCGCTGGGCGCCGTCGATCGCGCAGACGCTGACGCTGACCGCGACGTCGACCAACGCGCAGGACGGGCTCGTGTGCGCACAGTTCGTCGCGCGCTTTCCGTGCGGCTACGGGCCCGGCGCGACGGACCGTTCCAACGGCCGCCTGGTGACGCTGTCGGAGAACGCGACGATCGGCGCGACCACGCTGATGATCGGCGCGTTCGCGAACGGGTCGCGCGACGCGTCGGACGAGTCGCAGCGCATGCTCGCCGGCGTCGCGGCGCCGCAGAGCACGGAGCTGCGGGCGAACGCGCGCGGTTTCAACCTCGGCCTGCAACTGCCCGGCGGCGACCGCCACGATCTGTCGCTGAACGCGCAGAGCTACGGGCTCGCGTTCGACGGCAGCACCACGACGTCGCTCGGCACGTTCTCGCTCGCGCAGCGCACGTCGTACCACGGCGCATCGCTCGTCGACCGGTATCATCCGAGCCAGCGCGTGACGCTGACCGCGCGCGCGGGCCTCAACGGCGGCAACGGCTCCAACGCGTTCGCGACGGGGCTGGACGCGCGCTGGCAGCCGAACCGCGACACCGCGTACGCCGTGAGCGGATCGTTCGGCGACGCGGGCGCCGGCGTCGCGATCACCGGCACCGCGTTCCCGGATCCGCGCGCGCTCACGTTCGACTGCGCGGACGGGCTCGCGTACGGCAGCCTGCCGTCGACGAACGCACCGCGCCAGCGCTCGTCCGCGCTGCGCGCGTCGGTGGAGCGCTCGGGACGCCGCGGCCGGCTCGCGCTGACCGCGTGGTCCGCGCGGCTCGCCGGCGCGCCGGTGCTCACCGCGCAAGACGCGAGCGCGATCGGTTTGCCGCCGGGCTATCTCGGCGCGGTCGGCGCGTTCGCGGCGTCACCGTACGTGTGCGGCTCGCCCGCGATCGGATCGCTCGCGTTCACGTCGTTCCAGCCCGCCGATCAGCTCAGCCGCGGCGCGACGCTCGCCGGAACGCTCGAGATCGGCAAAGCGCTGATCGCCGGGTTCGCGAGCGTGCAGTCGCGGTTCGTGACGGGCGCAACGCCCGCTACGGCGGCGCTCACGCCCGGCAGCACGCAAGTCCCCGGCACGCCGCTGCACCGCGCGGGGCTCGTCGCCACGGCGAAGCTCGGCAAGTCGGTCGACGCGCTCGCGAACGTGAGCTACACCGCCGCGAACAACCCGAACCGCTTGCCCGCGTACACCGTGCTCAACGCGGGACTCGCCGCGCCGCTGCGCGAGGGTTCCATCGCGATCGTGGGGACCAATCTCGGCAACGTGCACGCCGGTCCGTTCGCGTCGCGCGCGGACATCTTTGCGCTGCCGCGCGCCGGCGCAGCGCCGCTCGCGCTCGCCGCGACGCCGCTCGCGCAGCGCGCCGTCGCGCTGACGTACACGGTGCGCGCCGGCCGGCTCGGCGCGACCGGCAGCGGCGCCGCCGCCGCCGACGCGTCGGCGGCCGACGAAGAGGAAGGCCACGGCGGCGTTGAGATCCGCATCCGCGCGACGCCGCTGCGCGAAGGCACGCATCCGGACGCGCTCAAGATCGATCCCGACAACGATGCGTGCACGCCCGCGGCGGCGCACGTCGCGCAGCCGGTGATGGATGCCATGGGCCGCATCGCGGCGGCGGCGGAGCGCGCGAAGTCCGCCGGCCGTTATCCGGCGATGCTGCGCGACGGCAGCGCGCTGGTGAGCGGCGTGACGCTGACGTACACGCCGTACGACGACGGCGCACGGTTCGTCGTCGCCGCAGCATCGAACATGCAAGCCGGTGCGGCGCTGATCAACTGCGCGCGGCTGAGCGTCGCGCAGCCGGACGACCGCGAGAAGTTCCACGTCTACTTGCCGGCGACGCAGACCGGATTCTTCATCGCGTACGCGCCCGCGCTGGGCATCTACTTGGCGCCGCCGGCGCAAGCCGGGCACGGCACGACGCTGGTGCGCGCGTCGGTGGATCCCGAGCCGGCGGCTCCGCCGGCGGACCCGTTCGCGCAGCGGGCGGCGCCCGCGTGTCCGGCGAGCTCGAAGCCGGTCGCCGACGCGATCGTCGCAGCCGTGCGCGCGGCACGCGCCGCGCAGCGCGCGGGCACGCCGTTACCGGCGGCGGAGATCGCGGAGATCGTCGCTCGCGGCACGGGCGCGTCGAGCTGGCTGGAGATCAAGCCCGCCGATCCCCCGGCACAAGGCGCGATGACGCAGTGTCTGCACGTCGCGGCCGTCCCGAGCGCGCACTTGCAGAGCGCCGGCATCGCCGACGCGCGGCGTCCCGGCGGCGTCGGCTTCAGCGACCGGTTCGGGTTCTACCTGATCGCACGGCCGCCCGAAGCTCCCTGACGGTTCGCGCGGGGCACCCTGCTTGGGCGGCGAAAGGAAGGACCCGTACGGAAGGTTGCCTTGATGGCCACCCCGTCGCCCGTGGAGGGTTCGTCATGCGCGTCCCGCCCGTCATCATCTCCGCGCTGCTCGCCGCCTTTGCGAGCGTCTCGCTCGCCGGGACCGGCAGCGCGTCGCAGGAGATCGTCGTCCACCTCAGCGCGAAAGGCTTCGTCCCCGCCGCCTCGGCCATCGTCGCGGGTGACCGCGTGCGCTTCACGGTGCGCGACCGCAAACCGCACCAGCTCTGGAAGGTCACCGGCCCGAACTCCGGCGACGTGTCGCCCAACGTGCTCGAGAACAAGGGCAGCAGCACCACGATGCAGTTCGACGAACCGGGCACGTACACGTACCTCGACCGGCTCAACCCCGGCCGGCACGAGTACCGCCTGACCGTTCGCGCGCACTAGCCGTCGAGCGCGTCCACCGCGGCTTCCCACGCCGCCATCGCGGCGGCGCTTTCTTCTTTGACGCGTTCGAGCGCGTGCACCAGCTCCACCACGCGCTTGGGGCGATCGTACAAGTCGGGCGCGGCGAAGTCGGCTTCGAGCTGTGCGCGCTCTTTGTCGAGCTTGGCGACGCGGTTTTCCGCGTCCGCGACCGCGCGCTTGCGGCGGCCCGCGGCGACCTTCGCTTCGTGCGCGTTTTGGCGGTCCAGCTTTGCAGGCGTGCTCTTCTGCGCGGTCGCGGCCTGCGCGCGCGGCGCACCGTTCGCGGGCGCATCGCTGCGCGCATCCGGCAGCTCGTGCGCGCGGCGCTCGTACATATCGTAGTCGCCGTCGATCACCCGCGCCTTGCCGTCGCGGATCGACACGACGCGCTCGCCGAGGCGCTTGAGCAGATAGCGGTCGTGCGACACGACGAACAGCGCGCCGTCGTACTCCGCCAGCACGTCTTCGAGCGCTTCGCGGCTGGGGATGTCGAGGTCGTTGGTCGGCTCGTCCAAGAACAGGCAGTCCGCGCGCTGCGCCATCAGGCGCGCGAGCATGATGCGGCGCCGCTCGCCGCCGGAGAACTCCTCGACACGCTTGTCGCCGGAGTCACCGCCGAGATTCAGCCTGCCGAGCAGCCCGCGCGCTTCTTGATCCGTCACGCCCATGCGCATCACCGCTTCGGCCGCGGTCGCCCCGGCGGGGAGATCGTCGACGGTGCTCTGCGAGTAGCTCGCCGTGCGCAAGCCGGTGCCGTACCGAACGCTGCCGCGGTCGGGGTCGAGCTCGCCGCTGAGGATGCGCAGCAGCGTCGTCTTGCCGGCGCCGTTCGGGCCGACGATAGCGACGCGCTCGCCGCGCGTGAACGTTGCGGTGACGTTCGCGAACAGGGTGCGGTCGTACGCCTTCGCGATGCCTTTGATCTCGACGGCGGGCCCGCTCGTCGCGCGCCGCGCAGCGCTCAGCGCGACGGCGATCTTGCGGCGTTCCTTGCGCGGCGCGTCCACGACGTCGACGCGCGCGAACGCCTTCTCGCGGCTCCAGACCGCGCTGTAATTGTGCGAGCCGTGCGTGCGCAGCTCGTCGATCACGGCGCGCTGGCGCTGGCGTTCCGTCATCGCGGCTTCGTATTCGCGCCGCTGCTGCTCGCGCCGAATGTCGCGCTCCTCGACGTACATGCTGTACGCGCGGCCCGGCTTCACGTCGTAGACGGACAGCTCACCGCGGTCGAGCTCCCAGATCTCGGTCGCGACGGTTTCGAGGAAGTAGCGGTCGTGCGAGACGATCAGGAACGCGCGCGGGTCGCGCGCGACGAAGTTCTCCAGCCAGCGCACCGTGTCGAGGTCGAGATGGTTGGTCGGCTCGTCGAGCACCAGCCAGTCCGGCTGCTCGAGCAGCGTGCGCGCCAGCAGCGCGCGCGTGCGCTGGCCGCCGGAGAACTCGCGCAGCGGCCGGTCGAGGTCGCTCTCCTCGAAGTCGAAGCGGTTGAGCGTCGCGCGCATCTCCCATTCTTGCGCGTGCCCGCGCGCCATCGCTTCGTCGAATGCGGCGCGCAGCGTCTGCGGCCCGCTCTCCGCGGCGTCCTGCGCGAGGTAGCCGAGGCTGCGCGCGCGGGCGCGCACGATCGTCCCGCCGTCGCTCTCGTCGTGCCCGGCGAGCAGCCGCACGAGCGAGGACTTGCCCGCACCGTTCGGTCCGACCAAGCCCACCTTGTCGCCGTCGCGGATGACGCCGTCGAGGCCGCTGAAGACTTCGTTTGCGCCGTAGTGCCGCTCGAGCGCGGAAAACCGTACGAGTTCCATGAGTTCGCTCGATGGATTCGACGCCGGCCGGTCCGCGGCCTCACCGCGGTCGAGTTATGCTCCGCCGCAGGAGTGCTGGGAGTCGGGGCCCATGTACGCGGCGTGCTGGCGGTAGGCGTACACGCGGAACACGAAGCCGCGCGAGTCGACGTTCGGATCGCACATGACCGCGGCCGTTTTCGGGTCGTGCGTCGGCACGGGAAACGACACGAGACACACTTGCACGGCGTCGCCGGCACGCGCTTTCTGCATGAGCGCGTTTCCGTCCGAGCCTTGATAGTGGACGACGGCGGCGGTTGCGAACGTCTTGTTCGCCAGCCACCGCGGCTTCGACGGGATCGCGATGCCGACGGTGACGCCGCTCTGGAACTGACCCTTGGGTTCTTCCAAACGCGGTCCGACGATCTTGACGATCCCGGGCGCGCACAACACCGCGTTTCCGCTCCACGCACCGCCGGCGACGATGTACGCCATGTCGGAATCGTCCGCCCCGGCGGCGGCGGAACAGCATGCGAAGAGCACGGTGAAGATCAAGGCGAAACGTTTCATCGGTTTCCTTTCGTCAGCGCTCGTGCTGCGTCTCGGCGATCGGGGTGCGCGTGTCGGCGTCGCCGTGCAGCAGCAGCGCAAGTGCGGCGTCATCGAGTCCTGGTATGCGGCTGGGACCGTGCCGCTTCCCGTCGCTTCGCCGGTCGAAGTCGGCGGGCCACGCGCGCGGCGACGGCGTAGCACTCGCGACCATGCTGCATCTCATGCTGTTCGCCGCGGCGCTCGCGACGCCGGCCGCGACGCCGGAAGCGGTTCCGAGCCCGACGCCGCAGCGCGTGCTCGGGCTCATCCGCTCGCAATTCCGCTCGCACCGCCCGCCGCCGCCGTTCGAAACCTACACGCTGGTGCGTTCGCAGAAGGCGACCAACGGCTATCCGGAT
>DASZBS010000115.1:0-57309 GCA_035943995.1 Candidatus Elarobacter sp.
AAGGGTTGGGCTGTTCGCCCATTAAAGCGGTACGCGATCTGGGTTCAGAACGTCGTGAGACAGTTCGGTCCCTATCCGCCGTGGGCGTAGGAGATTTGAGGAGTGTCGACCCTAGTACGAGAGGACCGGGTTGAACGAACCTCTGGTGAACCGGTTGTCGTGCCAACGGCATAGCCGGGTAGCTACGTTCGGATCAGATAAACGCTGAAAGCATATAAGCGTGAAACTGACTTCAAGATGAGATCTCAACCTCGAAAGAGTGAAGGGTCGTGGGAGACTACCACGTTGATAGGCCGGGGGTGGAAGGCGAGCAATCGCTGGAGCTGACCGGTACTAATCGCCCGGACACTTAATAAGTACGCTAACAAATGAACGCAATCGTTTGGCCATGGAAGTTCTTCTCTGTGCAGCTTTCGCCCGTGATCGCCTCGAGCTCAGGCTCGGCATCACGGTGCGGATCAAGTTTCTGGCGGTCATGGCGGCGGGGTTCCACCCGTTCCCATCCCGAACACGGCAGTTAAGCCCGCCAGCGCCGATGGTAGTCGGACCGCAGGGTCCCTCGAGAGTAGGACGCCGCCAGATAATCCGTAGCGAAGAGCCCGCCGATCAGCGATGATCGAGCGGGCTCTTCGTATTTCCGGGCTCTGCCTTTTCTCGACGGCCGCGGTCAGTACTCGCGCGCCGGCGCGGCTTCGATCGTCGTGCGGCCGTCGGGATCCCCGGCGTCCACCGCTTCACCGTGCGGCGTCTCGACCGGCGGCGCGGCGTCGACCGTCGCGTCGCTCCCGACGCGTCCCGCGAACCATCGGTAGCTCGCGTACGCCCCGAGCGCGAACCCGAGCATCAGCGCGCGACGCCCCCATCCCCCGCCGCGACCTTCCTCGGTGACGCCGTCGTCGGACACGAGTTCGTCGAGCTGATCGGTGGCATTGCCGGCGACGGCGAACGAGTGCGGATCGTAGCGGTTCAGCTTCACGTTGACGTGCCAGCGCTCGCTGTCGGGGATGCCGAGCGCTTCGATGAGCACGTCGGTCAGGCGGTTGCGCAGCGCGAACCAGCTCTTCTCATCGACGTCGGGTGCGCTGATCTCGAGATGGGTGTCCGCGATCGCGCCGTCGCACACGAGCCGGCCGGCGACGGCGAAATCGTTGGGCTCGAACGGCGCGAAGTGCACGGTGGTCCACTCCGGCTTTTGATCCGCCAGGATGTCCAGCACCGTCGATGTGAGCTCGTCGGCGAGATGGCGTTTCGTCGCGTCGTCGAGCGGGAGCGAGGAGAGTCGAAGATACGGCATGTCACCGACATCGTACCCCACGGCAGCAGCGTCTACGTGCGACGCATGGGGTGCTGCGCCGACGCCACGAGCTCCGACGTCAGACCTCGTCCTGCGGATCGCCGACCTCGACCCGACCGGCGGGCAGGGTTCGCGCCTACGCTCCGGCGAGGTTCGGGCCATCGCCCGGGGAAGATTTCACCGTGGCCTTCTACGCTCGTCAAGGTCGTCTACCGGAGAAGCGGCACACGCAATTCCGCTCCCCGAACGGCGCGCTGTACGCCGAGGAGCTGATGTCGACCAAAGGCTTCGAAAGCGTCTACTCGCTGGCGTACCACCTGCGCCCGCCCACCGCCACGCTCGACGTGAAGCCGTGGGACCGCCCCATGGTGCGCTTCTTGCCGAACGATCCCGTGCGCAACCGGCACTGGTTCACCGGCCGCAGCGCGAAGACGGGCGACGCCGTCGAGGCGCGCGTGCCGCTGGTCGGCAACGACGACATCGTGCTGTCGACCGCCGTCGTCACCGAACCGATGGACTATTTCTTCCGCAACGCGAGCGGCGACGAGATGCTGTTCGTGCAGGCCGGCGACGGCGTGCTGGAGTCGTCGTTCGGCGTGCTGGAGTACCGCGCGCACGACTACGTGTACATCCCGATGGGGACGACGTACAAGCTGCAGCCGCGCACGCCGACGACGCTGTTCGTCGCGGAGTCGTCCGGCCAGATCACGATCCCGCGCAAGTTCCGCAACGAGTTCGGCCAGCTCGCCGAGCACGCGCCGTACTACGAGCGCGACTTCCGCGCGCCGGTGCTGCAGGACCCGGTCGACGCGGTCGGCGAGTTCGACGTGCGTGTCACCGCGAAAGGGCGCCACGCGAAGTACGTCGTCGCGAACCACCCGTTCGACGTCGTGGGCTGGGACGGATTCTGCTATCCCTTCGCGTTCAACGCGCACGACTACATGCCGATCACCGGCAAGATCCACCAGCCGCCGTCGTCGCACCAGATTTGGGACGCGCCGGGTGCGGCGTTCATCCTGTTCGCCCCGCGGATGTTCGACTATCATCCGCTCGCCATTCCCGCGCCCTACAACCACTCGTCGGTCGACTGCGACGAGATCATCTACTACGCGTCGGGGAACTTCATGTCGCGCCGCGGCATCGAGGAGAAGTCGGTGACGCTGCACGCCGCCGGTGCACCGCACGGCCCGCAGCCGGGCGCGGTCGAAGCGTCGCTGGGCAAGGCGTCCACCGACGAACTGGCGGTAGCGATCGACGCATACGGCCCACTGCGCGTCGCGGAGACCGTGAGCGGCGTCGAAGACGAGCGTTATTTCCGCAGTTGGGTGGCGCAGCCCACCGGTGCATGAGGTGCCGCAGCGACGTCCGCCGGCGACTCGCATCGCATTCATATACGCTCAGATGCCGTGGGTCGGCGGAGGCATCGCCGCAGCGGGGCCGTGCATCGGAGCGGGGATATAGCGGCGGATAACCGCGACGCGGCGCGGTTGAACGGCTGCGCAATGATCGTGCTGGCGCTCTTGTTTCTCGCGGTCGGCATCATGTTCATTGCGTCGGGGCTCCAGCTGGCGCCATGCGATCGCGCGGCGGCGGAGACGTTTCGCACCGACCGGAGCTGCGCCGCCTCGCTGCGCCTCGATGCGCCGCCCGGTGATTGCAAAGTCGTTACCGCGCAGGTCCTCGTCGCCGCGATGCGCACGGGAAGCTTCGCCCGCACGCGCAGTAAGACTCCGTACGTCTACCTGCGCTTCGCGGACGGAACCTCCCAGACCGCCGATCTCGATGGGTCGGCCGGGCGCGACTTCGTCGAGACCGTCAAGTCCGGCACGCCGGCGCGTGCGCAGCTCTTTCGCGGAACGCTCGTACGCGTCGTTTCAAGGAACTCGTCGGCGGAGACGGACTCCGCGCCCGACATCTCAGCGGCCACCGATTTCCAGATGCCGTGGGTCGGCGCCGTGCTGATCGCCGTCGCGACCGCGTTCGCGTTCGCCGCGATACGCGCGGCGCGCCGTGTTCCGAAGGCAGTTTGATTCAGAAACCGCGTTCGAAACGTGCCGGTCGGGCCGACTCACGCGACGCTCGAACCACGGAAACCCGCCGGCTTCACTCGTGGTGCGGAGGGCCGGCGCGGAGCTGAGCGAAACGGACATCCTGAAAAGGAGAGCCTGTGCCGTCGTATTACCTGATCCCGTGGTCGCTCGTCGTCCTGAGCCTCGCCCTCACCGCCCTGCTCTATTGGGGCGGCTTCGTCGAAGAACGCCGCAACGGCCGCCCCCGCACCTAACCGGCTCCGCAACGGAAGAGAAAACGGGCGCCCCTCGCGGAGCGCCCGTCGCCATGTTGAGTCGCTGACTCGCGCGGTTCGCCTTACGCGACGTGCGCCGGCGCGAGGTCGTGCGCTTTGAGCACCATGCCGGGCGAGTTGATGTGCTTGTTCATGCCGAGCGTGGACGGGTCGACGCCGAGCGCGAGCGCGACGAGCTGCGGCAGGTGGAAGATCGGCAGGTCGGTGCGGCCCCAGCGCTGCACGCTGTCGGCCTGGTAGCCGTCGAGCGCGAGGTGGCAGAGCGGGCACGGCGTGAGGACGGCTTCGGCGCCGTTGTCCTTGGCCATGCGCATGTTCTGACCGACCATGTTGGCGGCGAGCCCGTCTTTTTCGAGCTGCACGTGGAAGCCGCAGCAGCGCGTGCGTCCGGCGTAATCGACCGCTTCGCCGCCGAGCGCGACGATGAGGTCTTCGAGCGAGTGCGGGTTGCGCGCCGACTCCCAGCCGTTGACCGATTCGGGGCGGATGATGTGGCAGCCGTAGAACGCGGCGACCTTGAGGCCGTTGAGCGGGTTGACGACCATCTTTTTCAGCTCGTCCAGACCGATGTCGTCGATGAGCAGCCACAGCAGATGGCGCACCACCACGCCGCCGTCGTACTTCGCGCCGAACTTGCCCAGGATCGCGTTGGCCTGGCTCATGTGGCCTTCGTCTTCGAGCAGCTCTTTGTTCGCGGCGCGCATGTGGCCGGTGCACGTCGAGCAGATCGTGATGACGTCGTCGAGGCCGAGCGCCTCGGCTTGCGCGTACGTGCGCGCGTTGAGCACGCGCGCGACGTCGCGGTTGGTGTCGTTGAGCACCGACGCGCCGCAGCACGACGCGGCGGTGAGCTCGACGAGCTCGATGCCGAGCCGGTCGGCCAGGAGCATCGTCGAGTTGAAGAGCTCCTTGCACGACTCTTTGGCGACGCAGCCCGGGAAGAACCCGTACTTGCGCATCTGCGCCGACTTCGACTTGCCGCGTATGGCGGGCTTGTCCATGACAGCAGTCATTTGTATACAGGAGCCTCCAGCGTATCGAAAATGGTCCGGATCTCGTCGACCTTCGGAACGGGTTTGAGGAAGATCGGCGGCATCTTCCCGGCCAGCGCCAAGCGGATGCCCAGCGGTGCGACCTTGATCAAGCCGCGGATGTTGAACCGGCCGACCGTACCTTGGATGACCTCGGTCTCGTGCAGCATGCCGGTCGCCTTGATCGTCTTCGCGATGACGAGCGCGTGGCGCGGGCCGCGATGATCCACGAGGCCTTCCTCGATGGTCGCGCGCTTCACCGCGATGATGTCGTCGTGCGGGTCGACGTGCTTTGGACAGTACGAGCACGCGTAGCAGTGCGCGCACAGCCAGAGGTAGTCGTCGCTGATCTGCGCGGCGCGTTCCTTGCGCTTGCTGTCGCGCACGTCTTCGATGAAACGGTACGCGTACGCGATCGCGGCGGGCCCGGCGAACGCCGGGTCGACCGACACCACCGGGCACAGCGCGTAGCACGTCGCGCACATCACGCAGTTCGCGACGGCGACGAGCTTCTTCATGTCCTCGGGCGAGACGCGCCGTTCGGTCGCGTGGTCCTCGTCCTTGTCCTTGGGCTGCAAGTACGGTTTGAGCCGCGTGTACTTGTCCCAGAACGGGTCCATGTGCACGACGAGGTCGCGCATCGGCTGGAAGTTCGGCATCGGGTCGATCGCGACGGTGCGATCGGACTTGAGCACGGTGCGCACCGGCGTCTTGCACGCCAGGCCCGTCGTGCCGTTGATGTTCATCGAGCACGAGCCGCAGATCGCGGAGCGGCACGAGCGGCGGAACGTGATCGTGCCGTCGATCTCGGCTTTGGCGTGCTCGAGCGCGTCGAGCACGGTGGCTGTTTCGGGCAGGTCGGTGATCTCGACGCGATCCCGGTGCGGAACGTCGTCGGTCGCCTGGTCGAAGCGGAAGATGTCGAGGGTGTACGCCATGAGGCTAATAGCTCCGAACCGTCGGCTGCCACTTGGTGAAGACGACCTTGCGCGAGTAGTCGGGCTCCGGGTCGGTCGTAGGACCCTTGTACCGCATCAGCGTGTGGACCAGCCACTTCTCGTCGTCGCGGTCGGGGAAGTCGGTGCGCGCCTGCGCGCCGCGCGACTCCGTGCGGTTGATCGCGCCGAGCACGATCGGCTGCGCGATGTCGGCGAGGCACTCGGTTTCGAGCAGCCCGATCAAGTCGGTGTTGAACGTCTTGGACTTGTCCTGGACGGTCATCGTCTGCGCCATCTCGCGCGCTTGGCGCAATCCGTCCATGCCGGCCTTGAGGTCGGCGTCGTCGCGGAAGATGAACGCGTGGTCGCTCATCGCGTCGTTGACCGCTTTGCGCACGTGGCTGTGGCGCTCGCCGCCCTTGCGCGCGAGGATGCCGTCGATGCGCTCGCGCTCCGACTTCAGCGTGCGTTCGGACGGTTTGACATCGAGGTTCTTGATGTAGTCGGCCGCGTGGCGCGCGGAGCGCGCGCCGAACACGATCGTCTCGAGCAGCGAGTTGCCGCCCAAGCGGTTCGCGCCGTGGACCGACACGCACGCGCACTCGCCGGCCGCGTAGACGCCGGGGACGCGAGTGGCGCCGAACTTGTCGGTCTCGATGCCGCCCATCGCGTAGTGCATGCCGGGCAGGATCGGGATCGGCGTGTCGATCGCGTCCTTGCCGGTGGCGTCGAGCGCCAGCTCGCGAATCTGCGGCAGGCGTTCGAGGATCTTCTCGCGCCCGAGGTGGCGCAGGTCGAGGAACACGCAGCCGTCCACGCCGCGCCCTTCGATGATCTCCGTCCACTCGGCGCGGCTGACGACGTCGCGCGACGCGAGCTCGCCCTTGTTCGGCGCGTACTTGAACATGAAGCGCTCGCCGTCTTTGTTCAGAAGATAAGCGCCCTCGCCGCGCGCCGCCTCGGAGAGCAGCACGCCGTTCTCCTTGAGCGAGGTCGGGTGGAACTGGACGAACTCCATGTCCATGAGCGGGATGCCGGCGCGGTAAGCGATCGCGGTGCCGTCGGCCGTCGAGGCGTAGCCGTTGGTCGTCTTGCGGTAGACCCGGCCCAGGCCGCCCGTGGCAAAAATGGTCGCCTTGGCGGTGACGAGTTCCAGCTCGCCGTTGCGCATGTTGTAGGCGACCAGCCCGGTGCCGATCCCGTCTTCGATGCACAGCGCCGTGGCGAAGTACTCTTCGTAGACCTTGACCCCGAACCGCTCGAGTTGCTCCCACAGCGTGTGCAGGATGACCAGGCCGGTGACGTCGGCCGAGTAGCAGGTGCGCGCCGAGCCCGCGCCGCCGAACGGCCGCTGAGCGATGCGCCCGTCGGGCATGCGTGAGAAGATGCAGCCGCGGTGCTCCAGCCAGATGATCTGGCGCGGGGCGTCCTCGGCCATCGCCTCGATCGCGTCCTGGTCGCCCAGGTAGTCCGAGCCCTTGACGCAGTCGAAGGCGTGGTTCTCGGGCGAGTCGTCCTCGCGGTTGCCCAGCGCGGCATTGATGCCGCCTTGCGCGGCGCCCGAATGGCTTCGGACCGGGTGCATCTTGGAGACGATCGCGACGTCGGCTCCGCGTTCCGCCGCTTCGACCGCGGCTCGCATCCCCGCGAGCCCCCCGCCGACCACGACGATGTCGTGCTTGATCACCTGTAGTGTTTGCGCCCCTCTGGTGGAGGTTGTATCCGAAGAATCGTAGCCGGAAATCGTTTCCGCGACGCACCACCTTCGTCGCACGCCGGTTGATTCACCCTTGCCCGCGGGGCCCGGCCCGAGCCGGCGGCCCGGCGCCGGCCGAGGAACTGCGGGCTGTGGGGAGGGGTTGAACGTCGAAGGGTGCCAAACAGCTTCCGCGCCCGCCCTCCCGTCGTAGGTTGACTTTCCGTTGAGCTCGTTCGTCCATCTGCACGTCCACAGCGAGTACTCGCTGCTCGACGGCGCGTGCCGCGTCGAGAGCCTCTGTCGCAAGACGGAGGCGGAGGGCGCGCCGGGGATCGCGCTCACCGACCACGGCGTGATGTTCGGCGCGGTCGAGTTCTATGATGCGGCCAAGGAGGTCGGGCTGACGCCGATCATCGGCTGCGAGGCCTACCTCGCGCCGCGCGGCCGGTTCGACCGCACCGTGCGCGACGAGGCGCACATCACGCTGCTCGCGGCGAGCGACGTGGGCTACAAGAACCTCACGGCACTGATCTCCAAGGGCTTCCTCGAAGGCTACTACTACAAACCGCGCATCGACCTCGATCTGCTCGCGCAGCACAACGAAGGGCTGATCGTGCTGTCGGGCTGCATGTCGTCGATGGTGTCGGCGCCGCTGCTCAAGAACGACTACGAGACGGCGAAGAAGAACGCGAAGACGTTCGGTGAGATCTTCGGCGACCGGTTCTACGTCGAGATCATGCGCCACGGGATGCCCGAAGAGGACGTGATCAACACGGGCCTCATCAAGATCGCGCACGAGCTCGGCTACCCGCTGGTCGCGACCAACGACTCACACTACCTCACCCAAGGCGACGCGCAGGCGCACGACGTGCTGCTGTGCATCGGCACCGGCAAGACCGTGCAGGACACGAGCCGGATGAAGTTCTTCTCCGACCAGTTCTACGTGAAGTCGGCCGCGGAGATGCGCGAGCTGTTCGCGGACGTCCCCGAGGCGTGCGACAACACGCTCGAGATCGTCAAGCGCATCGACATCAAGATCCCGAAGAAGATTTTCTACCTGCCGGATTATCCGGTGCCGAAGACGCCGGCCGAGGACGTCGCGGGCGTGCTGGCGCAGGCGGGTCCGGACGGGCTCGTGTCGGATATCGACGCCGCCCGTAACCTGGCGATGAGCGCCGACGACTACTTGCGCCTGGTGTGCGAGCAGGGGCTTACCGAGCGATACGGCATCGAGCGCGCGCGCGACGACGCGGCGTTGCGCGAGCGGATGGAGTACGAGCTGGGCGTCATCATCTCGATGGGGTTCTCGTCGTACTTTTTGATCGTGTGGGACTTCATCAAGTACGCGCGCGACTGCGACATCCCGGTGGGCCCGGGCCGCGGCTCGGCGGTGGGTTCCGTCGTGTCGTACTGCCTGAAGATCACCGACCTCGACCCGATCAAGTTCGGGCTGATCTTCGAGCGGTTTCTGAACCCCGACCGTATCTCGATGCCCGACATCGACACCGACTTCTGCGTGGAGCGGCGCGACGAAGTCATCAAGTACGTCACCCAGAAATACGGCAAGGACCGCGTCGCGCAGATCGTGACGTTCGGGACGATGGCCGCGCGCGCCGCGGTGCGCGACGCGGGTCGCGCGCTGGGCGTGCCGCTGCCGGACGTGGACCGCGTTGCGAAGCTGATCCCGTCGGGCCCCGGCGGGCTATCGATCCCGAAGGCGATCGAGCAGATCCCGGAGCTGGGCCTGCTGTACCGCAACGACCCGCAGATTCGCAAGCTGCTCGACACCGCGAAGTCGATCGAAGGGCTCGCGCGGCACGCATCCACGCACGCGGCGGGGGTCGTCATCTCGAAGAACCCGCTGACCGATCACGTGCCCTTGGTGCGCATCGGCGACGGCGACGTGAACACGCAGTACGAGATGGGCGACGTCGAGCGCATCGGCCTGCTGAAGATGGACTTCCTGGGTCTGCGCAACCTCACGGTGATGAAGGCGGCATCGGACGAGATCCGCCGCACGGTGAACCCAGACTTCGATTTGGCGCGCATCCCGGACGACGACGCGAAGACGTACGAGATGATCAGCCGCGGCGAGACGCTAGGGATGTTCCAGCTCGAGTCCGATGGCATGAAACGCGTGTGCACGGAGTTGCGCCCGTCGCGTTTGGAAGACGTGATCGCGCTGGTGGCGTTGTACCGGCCCGGTCCGATGGAGTGGATCCCCGATTACATCGCGATCAAGCACGGCCGTAAGGCTCCGACGTACCTGCACCCGAAACTCGTGCCGATACTCGAGGAAACATATTCGATTGCGTGTTACCAAGAGCAAATAATGCAGATCGCGCGCGACGTTGCGGGCTTTACGATGGGTCAAGCGGACGAGCTGCGCAAAGTGATGGGGAAAAAGCAGAAGGAGATGATCCCCGTCTACCGTCAGAAATTTCTCGACGGGTGTGTTGCCAACGGAATCGGCGCGAAGCTCGCCGAGGAGATTTTCCAATTCGTCGAGCCGTTTGCGGGATACGGATTCAATAAGTCGCATGCCGCCGCGTATGGTTGGATCGCGTATCAGACGGCGTACCTCAAGGCGAACTACCCGCTCCAGTATTTCGCGGCGCTGATGTCGTCGGTGCGGAACAACACGGACAAGCTCGTCGAGTACATCGACGAGGCGAAGAAGATGGGGATTCCGGTGCTCCCGCCCGACGTCAATGCGTCGCTGGTGGAGTTCGCCGTTGTCGGTGAGGAGATTCGGTTCGGGCTTGCCGCGATCAAAGGGGTTGGTGAGAACGCCGTTCGCTCGATCCTCGACTCGCGCAACGCCGCCGGGGCGTTCAAGGACCTGTTCGATCTCGTCGATCGCGTCGATGTCAAGGCGGTGAACCGCAAGGTGTACGAGGCGCTGATCAAGTGCGGCGCGCTCGATACCCTGCCGGGGAACCGGGCGCAGTTGCTCGATGCGCTCGACTCGGCGCTGGAGGTTGCTGCGCGCGAGGCGCGCGACCGCGAGATGGGGCAGAGCTCGCTGTTCGGGATGATCGAGGAGCCGCATCCGTCCATGAAGCCGTCGCTGCGCGCGCTCTCCGCGCCGTCGACCATGGAACAGTTACAGTGGGAGAAGGAAACGCTCGGGATCTTCGTCTCGGGGCACCCGCTCGCCGACGTCGCGGAAGCCCTCTCCCGTACCGGGGCTGTGCCGGTGCGCGAGCTGCGCAACCTCGAAGACGACAGCCAGGTGCGGATCGCAGGCCTGATCACGACGGTGCGCCGGACGATCACCAAGGCGCAGTCGCAGATGCTCATCGCGACGGTCGAGGACACGACCGGCGCGATCGAATGCGTCGTGTTCCCCAAGCAATATGCCGATCTGCAAGCGCGGTTCGTCGAGGACGGGATCGTCATCATCACCGGGCGCCTGCGTTTGCGCGAGCGTCGCGGTTCGACGCCGGGCGAGGAGGTGCCGCTCGAGCTCAACGTGTCGGTGAACGACGTGCAGCCGTTCGACCGCAACAGCGTCCGCAACGCAACGCCGCCGCCCGAAGGATGGCATGTGACGGTTACGCTGCGCGAGCACGTCGACAAGCTTGCGTTGTTGATCTCTGAATGGTCGGGGACGACGCCGCTCGTGCTGCACATCAACGGCTCGTCGGTCGAACGCACCGTCGCATCGGATCGGCGCGTCCGCGAGCGGCTCGTCGCGATCGTCGGGGAGCCGAACGTTCGCGAAGGCGCCCCGTGAGGCTCCCCGCCGGGGTTCGGGACTGGCTGCCGCACGAGCTTGCGCGCAAGCGCGAGATCGAGCAGCAGATGCGGGCCGTGTTCGGGCGCTGGGCGTACGAAGAAGTACAGACGCCCATCATCGAGCGGTTCGACGTGATCGAGCGCGGGCTCGGTGAAGAGACCACCGACCTGCTGTTTCAGTTCAACGACCGGCGTTCGACGTCGCTCGCACTGCGGCCGGAGATGACGACGCCCATCGCGCGGCTCGTCTCGACGCGGATGCGCGAGGCGCCGCTGCCGGTGCGGCTGGCCTACATCGCGCCGGTGTTTCGTTACTACGAGCAGCCCCAAGAAGGGCGCATGCGCGAGCTGACGCAGGCCGGCGTCGAGCTCATCGGCGCGGCCGGGATCGATGCGGACGCCGAGACGCTGTTCATGGCGATCGAGGCGCTCGACGAGATCGGTTTGCGCGACGCGTGCTTCGACGTCAACGACGCGCGGATCGTCGACGGGATCCTGGATGGCGTGGGGCTCGACGGTGACGCGGCGCGTGAGGCCAAGGAGTACATCAAGCAGCGCAACCTCGTCGCGCTGCGCAAGTTCGAGCGGCCCGCGCTCGTGCAGTTCGCGCAGCGGCGCGGGCACCACGGTGCGATCGGCATCGCGCGCAACGTGTGCCGGACGCCGGAATCGCTGGCGGCGCTCGATGCGCTGGACGTGCTGCTGGAGCGTGCCGACGCGCTCGGTTACGGCGCGCGCGTCACCGTGGACTTCGCGCTCCTGCGCGATCTCGAGTACTACACCGGATTTTTGTTCGAAGGGTACGTCGCCGAGCTCGGCTTCCCGCTGTGCGGCGGAGGCCGGTACGATTCGCTGCTGCCGCGCTTCGGCTTCGACGTTCCCGCGGTCGGGTGGACGGCGGGCGTCGAGCGACTGCTGATCGCGCTCGAACGGCGCGGCAAGCACGTCCGCCGGCGCGCGCATCGCGTCGACGTACTCGTCGCCGGCTCGGACGTCGTGGCGGCGCGCGAGCGCGCGGCCGGTAACGTCGTGCGCTTCGCGGGCTCCGAGCTCGGCGACGATGCGCTGCTCGACGAAGCGCGCGCGCACGGCATCCCGCGCGTCGTCATCGCGGTCGACGGAACGGTGCGGGAGCTTCGCGTCGGACCGCGCGTCGACGGGCTGCCCGTGCCGCGCACGCCGTCGAACTGGGACGCACGATGAGTCGCCCGCCGCAACGCGATGGCAGCCCCGGTGACGCGCTCACCATCGCGTTGCCGAAAGGTGCGCTCTATCATGACGCCGCCGCGCGGCTGCGCGCGGCGGGGATCGATGTTCCCGAGCACGTCGGGCGCAAGCTCACCGTCACGACGCAAGACGGTACGACGCTGCTGTTCCTGCGGCCGAGCGACGTGCCCGCGTACGTCGAGTTCGGCTCCGCGGATTGCGGGATCGTCGGCAAAGATACCCTGTGGGAGACCGACCGCAACGTCGCGGAGCTCGCCGATTTGGGCTTCGGCTATTGCCGGCTCGTCGTCGCGGGCCGGCGCATCGACCGCTACCACGAAGGCGCGCCGCTGCCGACGTTCTTGCGCTGCGCGACGAAGTTCACGCGCTCCGCGGAGACGTGGTTCGCCGAGCGCGATCTTCCCGTCGAACTGATCGAGCTGCACGGTTCGGTCGAGCTGTCGCCGCTCGTCGGCCTCGCCGATTTGATCGTCGACCTCGTCGCGACCGGCACGACGCTGCGCGAACACGACCTCGTCGTGGTCGAGGAGATCGCCGCGAGCACGGCGCGCTTCGTCGTCAACCCGGTGCGGTTTCGCGCAAAGTACGACGCGATCACCGCGCTGCTCGACCGCCTCACCGCGGTCCCCGCATGACGACCGCGGTCCGCCTGACGACGGACTTCGGCGCAGGCGTCCGGCTCGAATGCGCCGACCCGGTCGCGACCATCGTCATCGACAACCCCGCGAAGCGCAACGCCGTCGACCGAGCCGTCGCGACCGCGTTACGCGCGGCGTTCGAAGCGTTCGAAGCCGACGACGCGCTGCGCGTCGTCGTGCTGTGGGGCGCGGGCGGAACGTTTTGCGCAGGCGCCGATCTCACCGCGCTCGGCGACGACGAACGCCGCAACGAGGTCGAGCCGGACGGCATCGGACCCGGGCCGATGGGACCCACGCGCATGCTGCTCGCGAAGCCCGCGATCGCCGCGGTCGCCGGCTATGCGGTTGCCGGCGGGCTCGAGCTCGCGCTGCTGTGCGATCTGCGCGTCGTGGAGGAAGACGCGACGTTCGGCGTGTTCTGCCGCCGCTGGGGCGTGCCGCTCATCGACGGCGGCACGGTCCGGCTGCCGCGCCTCATCGGGCTCAGCCGCGCGCTCGACATGATCCTCACCGGCCGCGCGGTCGGCGCGAGCGAAGCGCTGCAATTCGGGCTCGCGAACCGCGTCGTACCGCACGGTCAGGCGCGCGCGGCGGCGGAGGAACTAGCGCGCGAGATCGCGGCGTTTCCGCAACGCTGCATGCTGACCGACCGGCGCAGCGCGCACGCAGCATGGGACGGCGACTTAAGCGCGGCACTGCGGCGAGAGGGCGCCGCGGGGTACGACGTCGTGTTCGCCGAGGGCACCGCCGGCGCGGACCGCTTCACCGCGGGCGCCGGCCGCCACGGCGCGGCGGCCGCCGGCCGCGACGGCGCCGCTGCAGCCGCCCGCGACGGCGCCGCGGAGCGCTGACGCGATGGGACCGACGTATCGCGACCTGATCGTACGCGGCGCGCACGGGCACCGCGACCGTAGCGCGCTCACCGCCGGCGATCGCTCGATGACGTTCGGCGAGGTCGACGCGCTCAGCTCGCGTTTGGCCAACGCGCTCATCGACTTCGGCGTGCCGCCGCGCTCGCGCGTCGGGCTGCTGTTGAACAACGGCCTGCTCAGCATCCCCGTCGACTTCGCGTGCGTCAAGGCGAACCTGAACCGCGTCCCGCTCAACGCGCGCCTCTCGGTCGACGAGCACGCGCGCATGCTCGTCGAAGCGCGGGCCGGCGTGCTGTTGTACGGCGCCGATCTGCGCGACCGCGCGCTCGCGCTCGCCGAGGTCGTGCCCGAGCTGCACGCGATCCCGCTCGAACCCGCGGAGCCGGGCGAAATGGCGTTAACGGCGCTCGCGGCGAACGCGTCGAGCGAGCTCCCGATCGTCGACGTGCGGCCGAGCGACGTCGTCCTGACGCTGTTCACGTCGGGCACGACGGGAACGCTGAAAGCCGCGCAGCACACGCAAGCCTCGTACGCGGCGATCTGCCGCAACGTCATGCTGAACCTGATGCCGGCGCGCGAGGACGACGTGATGCTGCACGCCGCCTCGCTGATCCACGCCAGCGGCGTGTTCGTACTGCCGTGCTGGCTGCGCGGTGCGCGGTCGGTGATCATGCCGAGCTTCGAGCCGGTGGAGTACCTGCGGCTGCTCGAAGCGGAGCCCGTCACCGCGATCAACCTCGTGCCGACCATGCTGCAGATGCTGCTGCAGCAACCCGGGCTTGCCGACCGTGATTTCAGCGCGCTGCGCTACGTGATCTACGGCGCATCACCGATCCCGCAGCCCGTGCTCGCGCGCGCGCTGGAGGTGTTCGGCCGCGACCGGTTCTTTCAATACTACGGGCAGACGGAGTGCCCGCTGTGCATCACCGTCCTGCGCCCCGAAGACCATGCCGGCGCGCGCCTGCGCTCGTGCGGCAAGCCGTGTCCCGACGTCGAGCTGAAGCTGGTCGACGCGAACGGCAACGACGCGCGCGGCCGTGAAGGCGAGATCGCCGTGCGCGCGCCGTCGATGATGGCGGGGTATTTCAACGCGCCGGAGCTCGACGCCGAGATGCGCCTGCCCGGCGGATGGCTGCGCACGCGCGATCTCGGCGCGCTCGACGACGACGGCTTCCTCTACCTCCTCGACCGCACATCCGACATGATCGTGACCGGCGGATACAACGTCTATCCGCGCGAGGTGGAGGACGTGCTGCTGACACACCCCGCGGTGCAAGAGTGCGCGGTGGTCGGCGTCGCGGACGAGACGTGGGTCGAAGCCGTCGCGGCCGTCGTCGTGACCGGCGCCGACGTGTCGGAAGAAGAGCTGATCGCATTCTGCCGCGACAAGCTGGCGTCGTACAAAAAGCCGCGGCGCGTCTTCTTCGAGACCGCGCTGCCGAAGACCGCGGTCGGCAAGATCAGCCGCAAGCTGCTGCGCGACCGTTACCGGGATCGCGAAACGGCGGCAGCGCCGTGAAGATCACCGATGCTGCCGACCTCGCCGCGCTGCGCGGCTTGTACGCGGGCGGATGGGATCCGCCGGCCGCGATCGTCGACGGCGTGCGCGCGATCCTCGCCGACGTGCGCGCGCGCGGCGACGACGCGCTGCTCGGCTACACGCGCCGCTGGGACCACGCCGGCGCGACGCTCGCCGGCCTGCGCGTCGACGTACCGTCGCGCGCGAACGCGCGCCGGCTCGTCCCCGAGCAGATCGCGACCGGCCTCGAGCTCGCGCGCGAGCGCATCGCCGACTTCCACGAGCGCCAGCTCCCGTCGCCGATCGACTATCACACGCACGATCTGACGCGCTACGCGTTCCTCGCGCGCCCGCTGGCGGCGATCGGCGCGTACGTTCCCGGCGGCAGCGCGTCGCTGCCGTCGACCGTGTTGATGACCGTCGTGCCGGCGAAGGTCGCCGGCGTCGAGCGCGTCGTCGTCGTCACGCCGCCGCAGCGCGACGGCGGCGTCAACCCCGCGGTGCTCTACGCGTGCGCGCTGACCGAAGTGGACGAGCTGTACGCGGTCGGCGGCGCGCAAGCGATCGGCGCGCTGGCGTACGGCACGGCGACGATCGCACCCGTCGACAAGATCGTCGGCCCCGGCAACGTCTACGTCACCGAAGCAAAGCGGCAGGTGTTCGGAACGTGCGGGATCGACGGGCTCGCCGGCCCGTCCGAAGTGCTCGTCGTCGCGGATGCGCGCGCGAACCCCGAGCTCGTCGCGGGCGAAGTCGTCGCGCAGGCGGAGCACGATCCGCTCGCGCGCGTCGCCGCGGTGTCGCGCGACCGCGCGCTGCTCGAACGCGTCGCCGCGCTGCTCGAAGGCGAGTTCGGCCGCGCGAGCGGGCGCGACGCGATCGTCGGACAGGTGCTCGACGAGCGCACGTGGCTCGTCCACGCGGACACCGACGCGCAGATCCTCGACGTGATCGAGCGCTTCGCGCCGGAACATCTCTCGCTCATGGTCGACGACCCGTACGCATGGGTCCCGAAGATTCGTCACGCCGGCGCGATCTTCGTCGGCGACCACACGCCCGTCGCCGCCGGCGACTATCTCGCCGGCACCAATCACACGCTCCCCACGTCGGGCGCCGCCCGCTTCTCGTCGGGCCTGCGCACCGCCGACTACCTGCGCACGATGACGCTGGTGGAGAACACGCGCGCGCGCATGGAAGCCGACGCCGCGCTGCTCGCCGCGCTGGCCGACTTCGAAGGTCTGCCCGCGCACGCGCGCACCGCTCGCATGCGCGCCGCGGATGCGCCCGAGCCGGGATAAACGTCCGGGCGGACGCCTCCGGGAGCGGCGCGCGCGCATCGCGAAAAGGCCGGTTCTATGCAGCCCGGGGCTTCATTTTGTACGCGTGCGGGAACGGGCTGACACCCGGCGCGCGGTTCTGCAGCCGCTGTGGTGCGACCGTCGCGGCGTCGTCGAGCACGCCCGTGTTCGCGCAGGGCTCCGGCTATGGCCGAGGGCCTGGCGGCGGACAAGCAGGCATCAGCGTCGCGTTCGCCCCCGCGGTGCTGCCGCAGCTGCCGGGAAACGCCGTCCCCGAGGAGATCCTTCGCAAGTGGACGTGGGGGGCGTTCTGCGGCACGCCGCTGTGGGCGTTCTGGCAAGCTGATACGCTGCACAAAGTGCTCGGCATCGTGTTGTTCGTGCTGTCGTTTTCCACCGGCATCTTTTCGGTGGCGTTGCTCGGCTACGGCATCTATCTCGGCTTCAACGGCAACCGCATCGCGGCGGCAAACCGCCGCTTCGCGAGCCTCGACGAATTTCTCGCCGTGCAGCGCGCGTGGTCGATGTGGGGATTCATCGTGTTCCTCGTCGAGCTGGCCGTGATTGCAGGGCTCTTGTTCCTCGCGCTCGTTCTCGGCGTTTTCGCCGCCCTTTTGCATTGAGCCGCGGGGTTCGCGCGGCGTGCGCCGGAATATCGCGCGCGGGCGTCGAACAGGGTGCTCCGATGTTGGCACGGACGCGCATTCGACTCGTCGCGCTCGATCTCGACGGGACGCTGATCGGCGAGGACCTCGTTCTGCGGTCGCGCGTGCGTGAGGCGGTCGCCGCGGCGCAGGCGCAGGGCGTTGCCGTGACGATCGTGACCGGCCGCATGTTCGCGGCCGCGCGGCCGTTCGCGCGCGAGCTCGCGGTCGGCGGGCCGATCGTCTGCTATCAGGGCGCGGCGATTTTCGACGTGGCGACCGGTGCGGTGCTGCGCGAGACGCCGGTGAAATCGGACGTCACGCGCGACGCGCTGCAGTGGGCGCACGACAACGGCGTGCACGCGCAGTGCTACGCGGACGACACGCTGTACGTCGAACAGATCAACCGCTTCTCGAAGCGCTACTCGGCGCTCGCGCGCGTCGAGCCGGTCGTCGTGCCGTCGCTGCGCGCGGCGTTCGCCGAGCGGCCCACGATCAAGATCGTGTTCGTCGACGATCCCGAGCCGTCCGAGCAGCACCTCATCGCGCTGCGCGCGCTGCTCGGCGCGCGCGCGTACCTCACGCGCAGCCACGTCGACTTCGTCGAGGTCGTCGATCCCGCGGTGAACAAGGGCGAAGCGCTCGCGTTTGTCGCGCAGCGCCACGGCGTCGCGCTCGCCGAGACGCTCGCGGTCGGCGACGCGTGGAACGACGTACCGCTGCTCGACGCGGCCGCCCTCGGCGTCGCGATGGGCTCCGCGCCGCCCGAGCTGCGCGCGCACGCCGACCACGTCGTCGCGGACGTCGCGCATGACGGCGTCGCGGAAGCGCTCGAAACGTACGTGCTCCGCCTTTCGCCTGCACGGGAGAGCGCGTGAAGACGGGCACCGGCACCACCCGGACGCGCCCGCGCGCCGCACCGCGCCGCCGCAAGGCGTCGCTGGGCGCGCGGATCAAGCCGTTCTGGATCTTCCTGGTCGTGCTCGTCGCGCTGATCGCCTGGGGCGGTGCGTGGCTCGCGCAGTCGCCGTGGTTTCGCGTCACGCGCGTCGGCGTCGAGACGCCGCTCGCGTCGCCGGTGTCGTCGGACGCCGTCCGCGCGGCCGCCGGGATCTCGCGCGAGACGAACGTGTGGCTCATCGACACGCGCGCCGCGGCGCGGCGCATCGAAGCAATCCCGTACGTCGACGCCGCCGCGATCCGCCGCGGCCAGTTTCCCAAACCGTTCGTCGAGCTCGCGATCACGGTGCGGCGTCCGTCCGCATGCGTGCGCGGCGGCGGTATCGACGTGACCATCGACAAGACCGCGCGCGTGCTTCAGGCGGGCTGCGCGTCGGCGGCGCTTCCGCGGATCGACGCCGGCCGGGCGACCGTCCCCGAGCCGGGGGGAACGATCGCCGACCCCGACGTCGGCCGGCTGCTGGCCGACGCGAAGACGCTCACCGACGCGAACCTCGCGATCCGCCGGGTCGCCCGCGACCGCTGGGGCGGCCTCGAAGCCGTCGACGTCACCGGCGTGCTGATCGAGTTCGGCGCCGACGACGACCTGGTCAAGAAAGCCGCCCTCGTCGAGCCGGTCCGCAAGGGCGTCGCGCACCGCCGCGTCCGGGCGATCGACCTCCGCGCGCCGGGAACGCCGATCGTCGAGTTCCGGTAAGCCGCCGACCGCCCGAATTTCGCCGATCTCTGCGCAGGCGCTGTGGATACGATTTGTGGACGCCTGTGGATGATCTTGTAGGTATCGGCACCGCCACCCCCAATATACTGTGGTGGAAGTGAGGGCGAGGACGAATGGCTAGGGGCGAGACGATCGCCGGCCTGGACATCGGCACGACGAAGACGTGTGTCGTCATCGCCGCATCGGCTCCCGAGGGGCTCGAGATCATCGGCGTGGGCGAAGCGCCGTCCACGGGCATGCGCAAAGGGGTCGTTACCGACCTCGAAGCGACCGTCCACGCCATCGAGGCCGCCACCGAGAAGGCCGAGCGGATGGCGGGCATCCACGTATCGCAGGTCTACGTCGGCGTCACCGGTGAGCACATGCAGTCGACCAACAACCGCGGCGTCGTCGCGGTCACGGGCGACGACCGCGAGGTGATCGGCGCCGACGTCAAGCGCGTCGTCGACGTCTCGAAGATCATCAACATCGCCGCCGACCGCCAGATCATCCACGCGCTGCCGCGCCACTACACCATCGACGGCCAGGACGGCGTGACCGACCCCGTCGGCATGAGCGGCGGCCGGCTCGAAGTCGACACGCACATCGTCACCGGCGGTTCATCGTTCATCTCCAACGTGCTCAAGTGCGTCCACCGTGCGGGCCTCGAACCGACCGGCATCATCTTCGAACCGCTCGCCTCGGCGGCCGCGACGCTGTTGCCCGAAGAGAAGCAGGTCGGCGTCGTGCTGCTCGACATCGGCGGCGGCACCACCGACATCGCGGTGTTCGCCGACGGCGGCGTGGTGCACAGCGCGACGATCCCCGTCGGCGGCAACATCCTCACCAACGACATCGCGCTCGGCCTCAAGACCACGTTCGCCGAAGCGGAGAACGTCAAGCGCACCTACGGCTCGGGTCTCGTGCGCCAGGACGAAGCCGATCAGACGTTCCAAGTGAAGTCGCTCGACGGCCGCAGCACGCGCGAGGTCACCTCGTCGCAGTTGCGCGGCATCGTCGTGCCGCGCGTGCTGGAGATCTTCCGGCTCGCCAAGGCGAACATCGTCGACCGCATCCCGCGCGATCAGGTCCTCAGCGAGGTCGTCATCACCGGCGGCGGCGCGCACCTGCGCGGGATCGAAACCACCGCCGCCGACGTGTTCGGCCTCCCGGTGCGCATCGGCGTCCCGTCCACCGTGGCAGGATTGACCGACGCGGTGAAGCAGCCTGAGTACGCGACCGCGGTCGGTCTCGTGCTATTCGGTCCCCGCGGCGAGCAAACGCCGCATCTCAACGGGCACAGCAGCGGCGGGTTCGCCGTCTTGGGCTCGTTCGTGTCCTGGTTCAAATCGCTCTGGAATTGATCGTTGCTCCCGCTCTTCCCCGAAGAGGAACAAGCAGACATGGCTGATGCGAAACGGTTCGTGCCCGAGCACGCGGCGACGATCAAGGTGATCGGTCTCGGTGGCGGCGGCTGCAACGCCGTCAACCGGATGATCGAGGCCGGTTTGTCGGGCGTGGATTTCTTCTCGATCAACACCGACGTCCAAGCGCTGCGCAATGCGAAGACGAACAACACCGTGCAGATCGGCAGCGGGCTGACGCGCGGCCTGGGCGCCGGCGCGAACCCGAACATCGGGCGCGAAGCAGCCGATGAGTCGCGCGAAGATCTCGCGATGATCCTCGACGGCGCGGATCTCGTGTTCATCACCGCCGGCATGGGCGGCGGCACCGGCACGGGCGCGGCGCCCGTCATCGCGGAGCTCGCGCGCGAGTCGGGCGCGCTGACGATCGCGGTCGTCACCAAACCGTTCGGATTCGAAGGCCGCAAGCGCATGCAGGCCGCCGAGCGCGGCATCGCCGACCTCGAATCGAAGGTCGACACGCTGATCACGATCCCCAATGAGCGCATCCTGCAGATCATCGAGAAGAAGACGCCGCTCAACGAAGCGTTCGCCTACGCCGACGACGTGCTGCGCCAGGGCATCCAAGGCATCAGCGATCTCATCACGCAGCCAGGTCTGATCAACCTCGACTTCGCCGACATCAAGACGATCATGACCGACGCGGGCTCGGCGATGATGGGCATCGGCGAAGGCACGGGCGAGCACCGCGCCGCGGACGCCGCGCAAAAGGCGATCGCATCGCCGCTGCTCGAGACGACGATCGAAGGCGCGCGCGGCGTAATCTTCAACATCACCGGCGGCCCGGATCTGTCGATGTACGAAGTGAACGAAGCGGCCGAGATGATCGCCCGCGCGGTGGACAGCGAAGCGCAGATCATCTTCGGCGCATCGATCGACCCCGCGTTGCAAGGCAAAGTCCGCGTCACGGTGCTCGCGGCCGGCTTCGGCCAGCGCACGCACCGCCCGCAAACGACGGCGGGCACACTCTCTGAGCCGACGGCGTTCGACAAGGTCAGCCCGGTGAACATGGACGACATCGAAGTCCCGGCGTTCTTGCGGTACCGCAGCTAGCGAAGATCGTGGCGCACCCTTCGACGGGCTCAGGGTGACATAGACGAGGGTGACATGATAGACGAGGGTGACATAGACGAGGGTGACATAGACTCGGGGTGACGTAGACGTAAAAATCTCGAAGAGACGTCATCGTTCCCCTTGTCATCCTGAGCCTGTCGAAGGATGCGCCACGATCGAAACGCAGCGGCCTCGCAGGGGGCCGCTGTTGTTTTCCGTAGACGTACTCATGACCGCCACGCTACCTGAAGAGACCGTTGCCCGCGCCACCGCGATTCGCCGCGAGATCCACCGCCATCCGGAGCTGGGCTTCGAGGAGACGAACACGCAGGCGATCGTCGAGCGCGAGCTCGACGCGCTAGGGATCGAGCACCGGCGCGCGGCGCGGACCGGCGTCGTCGGCGTGATCCGCGGCGCGCTTCCAGGTCGCGTCGCAGGCTTGCGTGCGGACATGGACGCGCTGCCGATCACCGAGGACTCCGGCGAAGAGTGCACGTCGCAGCTTGCCGGCAAGATGCACGCCTGCGGGCACGACTCGCACACCGCGATGCTGCTCGGCGCGGCGCGCGTGCTGCAAGACTCGCGTGATTCGTTCGAGGGTACCGCGGTGCTGCTGTTCCAGCCGGCGGAAGAAGGGCCGGGCGGCGCGCAGCCGATGATCGACGAGGGCGCGCTCGACGATCCCAAAGTCGACGCGGTCACGATGCTGCACGTCGATCCGCGTTTGGCCACCGGAACGATCGGCATCACGCCGGGCCCCGTGAATGCCGCGGCCGACGAGTTTCACCTGACGATCCGCGGCAAGGGCGGGCACGGCGCGTATCCGCACAAAGCGGTCGACGTGATCCCGTGTGCCGCCGCGACGATCCTCGCGTTGCAGAACGTCGCCGCGCGCGAGACCGATCCGCTCGCATCCATCGTCGTGACCGTCGGCACCATCGAAGGCGGTTACCGCAACAACGTCATCGCCGACCGCGTGTTCATGACGGGCACGCTGCGCACGCACGATCCCGCGCTGCGCGCGAGCGCCGAAGGCAAATTGCGCCGCATCGTCGACGGCGTCGCCGCGGCGTACGGCGCGCGCGCGCAGCTCGAGATGATCTTCGGCTACCCGCCCGTCGTCAACGACGGCGAGCTCGCGGAGGCGTTTGCCGAGTACGCACGCGAGCTCGGCTTCAACGTCGAACGCCCCGCGCCCACGATGGGCGGCGAAGACTTCGCGTACTTCGCGCAGCGCGTCCCCGGTGTGATGGTGCGCCTCGGCATCTATAACGAAGCGGTCGGCAGCGTGCACTCCGGCCACAGCCCGCAGTTCCGGCTCGACGAAGGCGCGATCCCCACCGGTATCGCGACCTTGGTCGCATTCGCGCGCGGGATCGGATCGGGCGCCGTCCCGGTGCCGGCGCGGTAAACGCCGCCGGCCAACCCCAATCGTACGCCATCTTACAGAACCGTCATCCCGTAGCGGCTATCGTCCGTTCCATGGGCCGGCGCCTTTGCGCCGGATGGAGGAGCGAAACCGGGATGCCGCAGGTTCAACGCAAACCGCTTGGGGTCGAACAGCAGCTGCGCGCGGAGCGCGATCTGCGCTTGCTCGAAGAGTATCGTGCCGGGCGCCACGACGCGTTCGACGATCTGGTGCACGCGTACCAGCCGACGGTGCAGCGCGTGCTCGTGCAGCTCAACGTCGCGCCGACCGACGTCGAGGATCTCGCGCAGGAAGTGTTCATGCGCGTGTACCGCAACCTGCACCGGTTCCGCAGCCAGTCGTCGTTCTACACCTGGCTGTACCGCATCACCGTGAACGTCTTCTTCGACCACAACAAGAAGCGCAAGCGCGCCGACGTGCGCCTGCAGCGACTGCAGAACGCGATGGTCGACGTGTCCAACACGCGGCCCGAGGCCGACGACCCGTTCCGGGCCGCCTTCGAGCGGCTCACCACCGACACGTTCTCGCGCGCGATCGCGATGCTGCCCGAACCGTTTCGCGACGTCGTCGCGATGCGCGAGGTCGACGACCTCTCGTACGAAGAGATCGCGATGCAGACCGGGATCTCGATCGGCACGGTCCGCTCGCGGCTCTCCCGCGCTCGCGCGCGGCTCAAAGAAGTGCTCCGGCCGCAGCTCGGGGCGGTCGCGGCGGCGTAGCTCTCCACCGCATCCCCAGCCTCGTCCACAACGTGTAGTGCAAAAAGTGGACGTAGTGCACAATATCTAGTGTTTGGACGGCAGGGCCGAGCCGACCGGTGCGACGAACATCGGAGGCCATGGCAATGCCGTCCGTGTCTCTCGACCGGCCGTCACCGCGGGCGCTTCACCGCAGCCAAGATGTCGCGTCGCCCGCGCGGACCGCTTTCGACCTCGTCTGCGAGGTGGAGAAGTGGCCGGTTTGGTTGAGCTTTCTGCGCAGCGCGCGCCGCATCGAACCGTCCGAGCCGCTGGGCCTGGGTAGCGAGGTGGGGATCCGCTCGAACCTCCCGGGCGAGGACGAAGAGCTTTTCGAAGTCGACCGGTTCATCCCGGGCCACCAGCTCTCGCTCGTTGGCGCCTTCTCCGTCCGGCGCCGCATCGACATCCGCATCGAGCAGAAGTCCGAGCGCTCCAAGCTCGTCGTGCGGGTCGACTACCCGACGTACGGCGGCGTGCTGGGCGCGCTGTTCGACCGGCTGACCCGGCGCCGCAAGCTCGACATCGCGCTCAACCACTCGCTCATCCACTTCAAGGGGCTGTGCGAGTTCGATCAGGAGCCCGGCGGGATTCTCGACGACTTTTAGCACTCGTTGACTCGATCTGCTAAAGCCGGTAAACTAGCAGGAGTCCCTTTCGTCCGGAGATCCTGTTGCCGCTCTACGATTACCGCTGCCGTGCCTGCTCCAAGCTCACCGAGGTCCGCCACGCCTTCCGCGAAGCGCACACCGGCGCGTGCCCGGAGTGCGGCGGCGAGCTCGCCCGCGTCTTCTCGCCGGCGGGGATCGTGTTCAAGGGCTCCGGCTTCTACCTGACCGACTCGCGCAAGGCGTCCGAAACGGCGAAGGCGGCCGCGTCGAAGAGCTCATCCGAACCGGCGAAGCCCGCCGAAACGACGACGTCCGAGCCGGCCGCGACGACGACGGCACCCGCGTCCGCGCCGGCCGCTACCGCGACCGCGCCGGCCCCGTCGTCCGGCGGAGACGCTGCCCCGAAGAAGAGCGAGTCGAGCGCCGCGTAATGTCCGCGAACGCGATCGTCTGGTGGGTCAGCCTCGTCGCCGTGCTCGTGGTCCTCGGCCTCGCCGCGGCGCAGCTCATGCGCGCGCTGCGCGAACTCAAGCGCCTCAAGACGCGCGTCGCGGGCTACGCCGAGCTGCCCGTCCTCGCGGCGCTCACGCGCGCCGAGGCCGACGCGCAGCGGCTCCAGGGCGCCGTCGAAGGGGTCGCGCCCCTCATCACGCGCGCGCAAGACGCCCTTGCGGTCATCCGGCGCGGTCCGGTCCCGCCCGAGCTCATCGCGGCCGCAAAGCGGCTGAGCGCGGAGGTCTCCGCCCTGCGCAGGTTCGGCGCCGAGCTGCGGTCGCCGTAGCGTCGCGCCGCCGCTAGGGCGGCGGCTCTTCCTCCGGCGGCTCCCAGGCCCAGCCGAACCCGGTGCGCGGCTCCGCGCCGCCGCCGAACGGCGCTTCGTCGCCGGGATCTTCCGGCAGCGCGAACGGCGCCCCGAACGGTGCCCCCGCGGGCGGCGCCGGTGGTGGCTGCGCGGCCGGACCGCTCGAAAACCCGGGCTGCGGTCCGGCAGCGTGCTGATTCGGCGGTAGCGGCGGCGACGCGCCGGGCGGCAATGGCGGCCGGTCGGGTGCGAAGCCGAAGCCGAGCGCCGGCTGCGGCGCCGTCGGCGAGTACGGGTTGGCGGGGGCCGGCGGTGGCGGAGCGGGTGCGAGCGCGGCCGGCGCCTGGGCGGCCGGCGGCGGAGGCGCGGGCGTGACGTTGGGCCGGAAGGCCGCGCCGCTGCCCTGCGGGATCGGCACGCCGGCGGCGGTGCCGACGAGCACGATGCGCGACAGCGGCAGCAGTTGCGCGTCGCGATGCGCGGCGAGCGCGCGCAACTCGTCGAGGTATTCCTTGGGCATCTCCTCGATCACCATCGCGTCGAGGATCAGCGACACGGTCTCCGCGACCGCCTCTTTGGGCGGGACGCGCGTGAACGTCACGAGGTTCTGGTACACGTCGGCCTTCACCGAGGCCAGCAGCTTGCGCCAGTACTCGATCGGCTGATAGCCTTCGAACTGGCCCGCGTCGCGCTTGGCGCGCGCGTATAGTGCCGCGATGCGCTTGCCGAGCGCGTCGGCGGGCGGCGACGGCTCTACGATCGCGACGCGCTTCGCGACGCGGGCGAGCTCGCCGACGACCTGCGCGTGGAAGCCCGGGTCGATCTCGTGCAGGTAGTGCATCGCGACGGCAATGTCGTAGGCGTTCGTCGTCGCGGGGATCATCGTCGCGCTGCCGCGCATCGCGGTCGCGCCGAGCTTCTCGATCAGCGCGATGGCGGCGTCGCTCGTGACGACGACCGTGACGTCGACGCCGATCTCGATGGCGCGCGCGATCCACGCACCGTCGTTCGCGACGCCCAAGAACAACGCGCGCTCGCCGGTCCGTAGCGCCAGCGACGACCAGATCTGTTCGTCGACGCGGTACGACTCGCGCTCGAAATCAGACGCGTTCATTGGGGAAGGTGGGACTCGAACCCACATGAGCTCTCACTCGGTCGCTTTTGAGGCGACTGCGTATACCGTTTCGCCACTTCCCCGCTTTCGCTCGCCGGAGCCGGATTCGCGGCCGCCCAGGCACGCTCCGCTTCGATGAACGCCCGCTGCGCCGCGGCGGTTTCGGGCTGCGCGAAGGCGTAGGTGACGCGGCGCCAGCCGACCGGGGCGAGCACGAGCCGCAGCGTGCCGTTGCTCTGCGCCGGCGTCCACGATGCGGACTCGACGTCGCCGGGCCGCCAGGACACCGCGACCGTCCCTAGGTCGATCCCGCCGGCGTGCGTATCGAGCTCGGTCGGGCGGTCGGACGGCATGCTGGACCCGCGCACGAGGAGCCGGGCGATTGCGGAAAGCGACACGAGCCGCTGGCGTTCGGCGCCGCCGCGCGGCGCGAACCGCTCGTCGACGACGAGCCGGTCGGCCGCGGCGCTCAGCGTGACGACGCGCTCAAAGCGCGCGCCGCCGGTCACGACGTCGGGCGCATCGTACGCGAAGTATGCGCCGACGCCACGCGCGTTCTCGAACGTGCACGCGTCGTACGGCCGGTTGAACGTACCGGCCGCATAGAGATGCGTGTACTTCGCGATGCGGTCGGTGGTCGAGGGCGGCGGCTGTACCAGGACGTCGTCACGCAACCCGCCCGTCGCGTCGAAGATGTTCGGCAGCATGCTGAGCGGGCCAAGCGGCGACTGATACGGACCGAACGACACGACGCGCGCGCCGGCGTCCGGCACCGCGACCGCGATGAAGCGATCATTCTGCAGCACGACCTCGCGCGCGCCGTCCTCGAACACGTCGGCGCGATACGCGTGCGCTCCGGCCCCTACGGCGAAGTCGAAGTGCGGCGCCCGAAATCGCTCCGACGGTGACAGGCGAATGCCGGGATCGGCCGGTCGGTAGTATGCGTCGGTCGTCATCGTGGACACGGCGCGCGCGCCCGGACGCAGCTGCACCGCGTGCGTCTCGTCGAGGTTCCAGCGCTCGCGGTCTCCGCGCAACGCGGCGTCGACCCGGCACGTCAGCCGGTCGGGGTGCTCGTCGCGATCCCGGATCAGTCGCCTTTCGGTGCCGAAGACGACGCGTTTGCCGCCGCCGTCCGCGAACGCGCACGACGACGTGAGCCGATCGCCCTTCGTGAAGCGAGGCGACAGAAACGCCAGATCCGCGCCCACGGCGACGATGCGCGCGTCGCGCGGGCCAACCACGAACGGCGCGACCGGCGCCCCGGCCGCGAGGTCGTGCGCGTCGTAGCGCACGGCGCGATCGCTCCAGTTCTCGACGACGGCGAACGTGCCGTGCTGCCCGTGCAGAACCGTCACGCCGGCGGCGCGTGCAACCGCGCTCACGTCGTCCGCCGCCGGCGCGACTCGCACGCCGAGCCGCCGCGCGCGCGCGGCGAGCGCGGCGTACGTTCCGGGCGGTATCACGACCCAGCGAAAGGCGTGCAACGCCGCGTCGCCGACGTCGGCGGGGTCGATCGCATCGCAGGCGATCCCGCGCGCGCGGCAGATCGCGAGCGACGCTTTCAGCAGCGCGGCGGCATGGTACGCATCGTCGCGCCCGTCGTAGAGCACCGCGACGTCGGCGACCCGGTGCGCTTCCGCAAGCGCGGGTCCGTAGAACGCGAGCGCGCGAAACATCGCCGCGGTGGGCGCGAAGCGCGGTTGCTCGTCGAGCTCGAGTCCCAGCGCCGCGTCCCACGCGTAGAGCGCGTTTGAGAACGGCGCTTCCCAGCCGAAGGGCGCAAGGGTATCCTGCAGCGGGAAGTCGATGAGGCCTTTGATCCCCCAGCCCGCGAGCTCGCCCAGCGCGAGCGCCGTGTTCGACGGATCCGCATCGCGCGGCGACGGGTCGGCGGGCCCCGCCAGCCAGCCCGCTTGGAACTCGCTGTACGCGAGCGGCCCGCGCGCTTGCGTGCGCAGCGTCGCCGTCGCGAACGCGAGCTCGGCGCGGTCGTGCTCCCCGATCGCGTTCGCATCGCTCTGGTACCAGTTGCCCATTGCCCACTCCGGGATCGCGGACGGCACCTTCGTCTCGAACGTGTTGACGAAGGTCGGCGTGAGCGGGCCGACGATGTCGCGTGCCTGCGCTTCGAGCCATTGCAAGTACGCGTGGAAGTGCGGGCCCGGGAACGTGTCGTTGTCGAGATACGCGCCTTGGTCGTCGTCGAGCTGCACGGCGATCACGCGGTCGGCGACCGGCCGGAACTCCGCGAGCGCGCGGTGCAGCCAGCGCGCGGCGTAGCGCACGTGCGTCGCATTGCGCATCCACTCCGCCGCGGCGTCGTCGCTGTGCTGGTTCTGCAGTGTCGCGGTCGCCGGATACCGTCCTTCGAGCACGTCGTGCTGCTCCATCGCGTACTCCGGACGCTGAAGCAGCCATGCGGGATAGCCGCCGTTGCGCCACTCGTTGCGGATCACCGGACCGGGCCGCACGATGAAGAAGAAGCCGAGCTCCTTGCCCAGGCGCAGCACCTCGCGCAGGTCGCGGCGCGGGCTGGTGCGACCGTCGAAATCGAAGTCGCCGTCGGCGAGCTCGTGCCAGTTCCACGGCACGTACAGGTCCAGCGTATTCGCCCCGAGCTCGCGCATGCGCGTCATCGACGCGCGCCACTGCGAGCGCGGGATGCGCTCGTAGAAAAAGGCACCGCCGAGGAAGAAGAACGGCTTGCCGTCGACTTTCAACACCGGCTCGTTGCGCGCGTCGCGCACGATGACGGCATGTCCGAACGCGGGAGCCGCCGGTACGCCCGGCGTTGTGACGGGCACGGACGTCGGTGACTGAGCTTGCGCGGTCGCGGCACGCGGCGTCGTCACGCAGACGAGCGCGGTCAGCGCCGCGATGGTCGCCGCGCCGAACGGCCAGCTGCGGGTCATGCGCGCGCGTACCATGAACACCATTGCGCCGACTGCGAGCGTGCCGAACCCGAACGCCATCGCGACGCGGCCCGTGCTGACGAACAGCCACAGCCAGCCGGCTAGCGCGAGCAGCGGCGGCAGCGGGAAAAGCGGCACGCGAAACGGCGCGCGCGGCCGTGTTAAGCGCGTGACGAACAGCGCGACGACTTGCGCGACGCCTTGCACCAGTACGATGCCGGCGGTGAGCGCGGCGATCACCTGATCGAGCGGCAGCAGCGACGCTGGAAGCGCGAGCAGGCCGATCACGACGAGCGCGACCGACGGAAAGCCCCCGCGCGGGTGCAGCCGTGCGAACGGTGCGAGGAAGTCGCCGTCGCGCGCAGCCGCGTACGGGACGCGCGCGGCGGCGAGCAGCAAACCGTACGTCGAGCCGAATGCCGTGACGAGCACGGCGATGGTCACCGCGATCGCGAACGGCACGCCGAACGCGCGCTCCGCGACGAGCGACGCGACGGTGGTCGAGCCGGCGATGTCCTTTGGCGCTAGCGCGGAGACGACGCCGATGTTGAGCAGCACGTAGGCCGCGGCAACCACGAGCACCGAGATGACGATCGCGCGCGGGATCGTGCGCGATGCGGCCACGACCTCGTCGCCCAGCGCGCACACGTCGGCGTAGCCGCTGTAGTCGTACAGCGTGATCACGAGTGCCGCGCCGAGCGCGGGCAGCGCGACGCCGAACGAGAACGTGGGCGGCAGCGTCTGCGCGAGCGGCGCGTGCGGGTGCGTGAGGCCGGCGAGCGCGACCGCGACCAGCGTGACGAGCGCGACGGCGCCGAGCACGAGCGCGGTGCGCGCGATCTGCGGGATCGCCCGGTACAACGCCGCGAGCGTGACGACGCCGACCGCGGCGGCCAGCAGATGCGTCGGCACGGGCCCGGCGACCGCCGGCACCAGATACGCGGCATATTGCGCGAAGCCGATGTACCCCGACGCGATCACGAGCGGCGCCCAGAACATGAACTGCCACACGAACAAAAACGCGAAGAAACGCCCCGCGCGCCGCGGGTCGAACGCCTCGCGCAGGTACGCATAGGTCCCGCCGCTCCGCGGGTAGCGCGAGGCCAGCTCGGCCCACACCAGGCCGTCGCACAGCGCGATGAGCGCGCCGCCCAGCCACGCGACCGACGACACCGAGCCGTGGAGCGCCACGACGACCAGCGGCAGCGTGATGAACGGACCGGCGCCGACCATCGTGGCGACGTTGATCGCGACCGCCGAACGCAGGCCCACGCCTCGAATCATTCGAACGCCTTTCGCCGTCAAGTGAACGAACTCTCGCAACTCCTCGGCCTGCGCGGCACGCTGCGGATCGACTTCGTCGACAGCCCGGCGCTGCGCGACAACGCGCTCGGCGATCCATCCGTGCGCCCGCTGGCGATCTACACGCCGCCCGGCTACGATCCCGAGGGATCGTCGCGCTATCCCGTGTTGTACTGCCTGCACGGCTACACCGGCGACGTGGGCGCGCTCGTCTCGACGCGCCCGTGGGAGACCAACGTCGTGCAGTGGATCGACCGGCTCGTCGCCGGCGGCCGCATGCCGCCCGCGGTCCTGGCGATCGTCGACGGGAACACGCGCCTGGGCGGCTCGCAGTACGTCGACTCGATCCACAACGGCGACTACGCGACCTACACCGTGCGCGACGTCGTCGGCCACGTCGACGCGAACTACCGCACGATCGCGCGCGAAGGCGGGCGCGCGGTGTTCGGCAAGTCGTCGGGCGGCTTCGGCTCGCTGCACCTCACGCTCGCGCACCCGGGCACGTTCGCGGCGTTCGCGTCGCACAGCGGCGACACGTACTTCCGCTACGCGTGCCTGCGCGGGTTTCCGACCGCGCAGCGCGTGCTCGAAGAGTTCGGCTCGATCGCGGCCTTCGTCGAAGAGTTCGAACGCCGCCCTAAGCGCCCAGGTCATTTCTACGAGGCGATCGAGATGCTCGGCTACGCGTCGGCGTACTCGCCGCGGGCGAAGGAGCGCTGGGCGATCGACCTGCCGTGGGACGAGCACAGCGGCGAGATTCGCGACGACGTGTTCGCGCGCTGGCTCGCGTTCGACCCGTGCGAGCGCGTCGCGTCCGGCCGCGCGGCGCTCGAACGGCTGCGCCTGCGCTTTCTCGACTGCGGCCGCAAGGACGAGTACGCGCTCGACATCGGCGCGCGCGTCTTCACCAAACGCTGCCGCGACCTGGGCCTCGAAGTACGCCACGAAGAGTTCGACGACGACCACCGCAACGTGGGCTACCGCTACGAGATCTCGCTTCCCGCATTAGCAGAAGTCCTCGACCGCGCGTAGCGGTCGAGGACTTCTTGGGGGTGGGTGGGGGTTACGAGGGGTTTTCGACTCGGGGCTTACTGACCCGGCGGGCGCTGTTGCTGCTGCTGGTGCAGCGCGCGCATCTTTTCGGGGCTGACCGCGAGCCGGAGCAGGAAGCCGCCGGCGTCTTTCATTCCGCCCATGCCGCGGTGCGGGTGGTCGGCGTTGTTCGGGCCGCCGTTGGGCGGCGGGCCGTTGGGAGCGGCGCCGTTCGGGGGCGGCGGCGCGTTCGGGCCGGGCATTGCGCCGTCGGGGCGCGGCGGCATGTTGGCGCGCATCGTCTGCATCAGCTTGTCGCGCTGCGCGAGCACGGCGGTGGTCTCCGCCGGCGTGAGCGCGGCGTCGATCTGCTGCGCCGCGGCGCGCAGGTCGGTGAGCTGTCCGTTGTTGACCTGGTCGACGATCGCTTGGACTTTCGCGCGATCGGTGGCGCTCAACGCGTTGAACGCGGCGGTCTTGGCGCTGTCACGCGCCGCTTGCATCTGAGCTTTGACCTCGGGGGGCGGGCCGTTCTCCGCCGCGTTGCTCTGCTGCGCACAAGCGGCGAGGGGTAACCCGGTCGCCAATACGAGGGCGAGCACCGGTAGAGATAATTTCATACCCCCACCGTAAGGGCAGCTCCCGAGGAAAGCCTGGGAGCAGCGTGAGCCGCAGATGAGAGTCCGCCGCAAATTCGGTTAAGGCAGCGCGCTCAGGAGGTCGGCGCGCCCTCGTTCTGCGTCGCCGGGACGAGATCGGGGTTCGGCGGATCGCCCACGTCGTCCGTATCGCGATGCGCCGCGACGCCCGCCAGCGCGAGCGTCGCGTCGAGCGCCTGGCGCAGATCCGCGATGAGGTCGTGCGCGCTTTCGATACCGACCGAGAGGCGCAGCAGGCCGTCGGTGATGCCGCGGCGCTCGCGCTCGTCTTTGGGGATCGAACCGTGCGTCATGCGCGCGGGGTGGTTGATCAGCGACTCGACGCCGCCCAAGCTCTCGGCGAGCGAGAACAATTTCGTGCGCTTGGCGACTTCGAGCGCGCGCGACTCCGGGCCGCGCAGCGTCACCGAGATGATGCCGCTGAAGCCGCGCATCTGCTTGCGCGCGAGCTCGTGCTGCGGGTGCGACGGCAAGCCGGGATAGAGCACTTGCGCGACGTCGTCGCGCTCGGCGAGGAAGTGCGCGACGGCCAGCGCGTTGTGCTCGTGCTCGCGCATGCGCACCGCCAGCGTCTTCGCGCCGCGCGAGATCAGGAACGCATCGAAAGGACTGAGCGACGCGCCGAGCGTCTTGAGCAAGAAGCGCAGGTTCTCCGCGATCGCGTCGTCGTTGGTCATCGCGGCGCCGCCGATCACGTCGCTGTGGCCGCCGATGTACTTGGTCGCGGAGTGGATCACGACGTCGGCGCCCAGCGCGAGCGGTGACTGGAAGTACGGCGTGCAGAACGTGTTGTCGACGACGACCAGCTGCCCGGCGGTCTTGAGCGCGGCGACGGCGGCGATGTCGACGATGCGCAACATCGGGTTGGTGGGCGTCTCGATCCAGAACATCTTCGTGTTCGGGCGAACCGCCGCGCGCACCGCGGCGAGATCGGTCATGTCGACGAACGTAGAGCTGAGCCCGAAGCGTTCGAGCACGCGCGTGAACAGCCGGTACGTGCCGCCGTACGTGTCGTCGCTGACCACGACGTGGTCGCCCGCGCTCAGCAGCGCGGTGATCGCGCTCTCGGCCCCCAGCCCCGACGCGAACGCGATGCAATGGCGCGCCTCTTCCAAGGCGGCGAGCTGCGTCTCCAGCGCGTTGCGGGTGGGGTTCGCGACGCGCGAGTAGTCGAACCCCTTGTGTTCGCCGACCGCCGCCTGCGTGTACGTCGAGGTCGCATAGATCGGGACGATCGTCGCCCCGGTCGTCGGGTCGGCCTCCTGCCCGGCATGAATGGCGCGCGTCGCGAAGTCCATGCTGCCCAAGATTCGGTCTCATGCGTGGAAGTTCCGTGGATGGACTCTAACACCGAAGAATTGCGTACCCCCTCAGCCATTGTCGTCATGCCAGCCCAGCCTTACGTCGTCCCTGCTGGCGGCCGATCTCACAGAGCGTGGTGTCCGCGGGGTCGAGGTGGGTGACAAGCCCAGTGCCGTGGGCACAGAACTGAGGCGAGACAACGGGAGAGCGGGTACGTGATGGCGCCGGCGACTTCGCGGTAGATTAGGAAGCGGGTGGGTCGCGCATGAGTGGTCGCGACTGTCGCTTTCCGCGCCCTTTTGTCAGATAGCTTGGCCTGATAAGAACGAGACGCTGGTCGTCGCCTTTGATAAGTTCCAATACACAATCATCCATTCATGTGCGCTCGGCACGAGCTCGCGCAATCGAATCGGAACGCTCTTGCGGACGATTGGTGCCGGTATACCATGATAAGGTATCACCGCAAAACCGACGTCGTTTTCCGCGCATAGAACTATCCCGCGTCGCCCTTTCTTTTGTCGGACCAGCGCCAACTGATTGGACAAGCGCTGCTCAAATTCCGCACGATGTTCAATAATGCGTCCAACCGCGTCGGTCCATCGTCGCGGCCGTGTACGAACGAGAGTTTGTATCAACTGTTTTGAACTTGCACCGAGACTCATAAACTTGTACACATCGCCATTAGCTTCGCGGTATCGGTCCCGCAATACGGACTCCGCCGCACCGACGAAGAGTGTGTGCTCTCCACCAATCCTCCCCGACAATACATAAAGGGCGAGAAAGTCGGTCTCATCTAACGCCATCGTCTTATATGACCTGGCAATCGCAGCCGCCCGCTGTTCGAAGTAGTTCTTCCAAAGCCACGGCTCGCGAAGATATGCGCTCACCTCGTAAAGGTCTAGAAGAGTGACCGGCACACCAGGCCGTTCACCGAGATAGCCCGTTTCAGCGATCTCAATAGCAGCCGACGAGATAACCGGATAATTATCAAGTAAGACCAACAGGAGAATCGAATCATCAAAATCATCTCGATAGTTATGCGTTCCGCTCCCGTCAAATGACTGTAGGGCGTCCGTCGCCGCCGCAGCTATGGCGCGTTCGCCTTGACGTTGCGTGTTCGCCAGGGTGTCACGTAGGTCACGCTTCATCGAGGCGATCCCGCCGCGAATCGTTGCGTCGCTAACGAATATCGCTTTGCATTCTGCAACGACTAAGCTGCGATCGATCAAGCCTACCACGTCGACCTCAGTGCGTCCCGGAGTGTCGACGAGAGGGTAAGTTAGGTTTGTCTCGACCCGTGTAATGCCTACTTCCGACAAGATGGAAGCAGTAATTTGTTCGACGAACTGCGCTAGCTTCGACTGAAAGCGGTGGTAGGCGCTCTGATTTGCGGCCGGATGATTGTTGGCGGGATTCAACACTGTCGAGAGTCGAGGAAGAATCGCCCAAGCAAGTAAGACCGGATTTGGGCAGTAAAACCCGGTTATGTCGTGAATCAGTGGCGTTCTAGTTATTGGACTTAGAGGGGTAGGAAGCAGAATATGCTCAAGGTCGACATCTATGCGCGACATCGAGAAGATCGAGACAAAGTCTTCAATTTGTTGCGCGGAGAAGACGCTACGCTGCATAATTTCGGCCGACGAAAAAGTTATTATTGCTGAGAGTGCCTCTTTTTCATCTGTCCATGCACTAGCCGCGATCCCGGGCGAGCCAACGTATGAGTCCGCGCTAAGATGCTCGGAGCCTTCGTGTAATGGCGTTAAAGCCTGCTCTCGGTCTCGTAACAGTTTTTCAAAACGTTTATATTTATCACTGACGACTTCGAGGAATGTTTCCGCTATGCCGATGATGTGGTGGACGCTGACGCCGAGTGCATCTTCAACACGAGGGTCGAAGTCTTGCGAAAAAGTCTTCAATAGGGAGACCCAATAGTCCGGATTCCCTGGATTCCGGATTAACAGTCCCGCAGTGCGGACGCGCGCCTGCAGTTTCTCCTCGAGCGAGGCAGTGTCGCTCGTCGTGTCCGTCTGGGTTGAATAGTAATATTGCGTGACTCCGGTAAAGAGTTTATTGATTTCAGTAATAATATGCTCAACTTCTGCAAGCGTCGGAGACGCTGTCGACCTTGCTGGAGTCGGGCGAAGCGACAATAACGCGGCATACTCTGCGTATGCTATCTCGCCTATCGGACCGCCGTGCTCGGAATGACGGCGAATCTTTTCGTCTTCAATGAATAGGATGGCAGCGACAACTGCTCTGCTATCGTACTGAGATATCTCGTCACAGAGCCGGAGCGCTGCCGGCGACAACTCGTCGAGGGTCATCGGTGGTTCGGAAAGCGATGAACCGTTTAGCTTTGCGCCGACAGGAACGAGATGATGTCTTGGCGGGTCACGACGCCCAGCGGGTTGCCGTTCTGCGTCACGACGATCGCGGAGTTTGCCATCGTCAGCAGCTTGTACGCGACGGTCACTTCCACGTCGTGCTCGAGCGCGGGGAACGCGCGGCCCATCACCTCGCTGACGGGCTTGTGCATGATGTCGGCGTGGTCGAACACCGCTTGCATCACCGCGACGTCGTTGATCCCGCCGACGACCTCGTTGCCGCGCACGACCGGCAGCTGCGAGATGCCGTAGCGGCGCAGCAGGTCCAGCGCTTCTTTCACCGGCTGCACTTCCGTGACGGTGATCAGCGGCGGCAGCGGGCGCTTCGTGTGCAGCACGTCGCCGACGGTGTCCTTGCGCCGGTCGTCTTCGAGGAAGCCGTTGGCGTGCATCCACTCGTCGTTGAAGATCTTCGACATGTAACCGCGCCCGGAGTCCGGCATCACCACGACGAGGATCGCTTCGGCGGGTAGCGTTTTCGCCACGCGCGCCGCGGCCGCGACCGCCGTTCCGGATGAGCCGCCGACCAGCAAGCCTTCCTCGCGCGTAATCCGCCGCGCCATGAGGAAGCTCTCCTTGTCGGTGATGCGGATGATCTGATCGATCACGCGCATGTCGACGGTCTGCGGGAGATAGCTCATCCCGATCCCTTCGACTTTGTACGACTTGGGCGTGTCGCCGCTGTAGATCGAGCCTTCCGGATCGGCGCCGACCACGACGATGCTCGGATTCTTTTCTTTCAAGAAGCGGGCGGTACCGGAGATCGTGCCGCCGGTCCCCATGCCGCTGACGAAATGGGTGATCTTGCCGGCGGTCTGCTCCCAGATCTCCGGGCCCGTCGTCTTGTAGTGCGCGCCCGGGTTCTGCGCGTTATGCCACTGGTCGGGCTGGATCGCGCCCGGGATCTCGGCCGTGAGCCGGTTCGCGACCCCGTAGTAGGACTCGGGCGAGTCGTTGGGCACGTTGGTCGGCGTGACGACGACCTCGGCGCCGTAGGCCCGCAGCAGGTCGATCTTTTCCTTAGACATCTTGTCGGGCATCACGAGGATGCAGCGGTAGCCGCGGATCGCGGCCGCCATCGCGAGGCCGGTGCCCGTGTTGCCCGAGGTGGCCTCGATGATCGTCGCGCCGGCCTTGAGCACCCCGCGCGCCTCGGCGTCCTCGATCATGGCGACGGCGGGCCGGTCCTTGACCGAGCCGCCCGGGTTGACGTACTCGACCTTCGCCAGTACCAGGCACGGCGCGTCGTCGATCACGCGGTTCAGCCGCACCAACGGGGTATGACCCACGGCGTCGAGGGCGTTTTGGTAGTACGTCATCCCGGCCAGGGGACGAGGTTGCGTGAGGGCCATGACCTGCTCGCCTTCCGCAACTTCGGAGGGCCAGCCTGCGTCCAAGAAAGTGCAGCAGCGCTCTATTGAAAAGGGAGAAAATGGCCACCGATTTTCGCCATGGTGAGTTCCCGCGTCGTGGTCGCGACGAGCTCGACGGCTATCTGTGGCTGGCCCGCGTGTTCGACAAGGCGCGCGCCGCCCGCGACGAGACGATCTTCGACTACATCTATCCGTGCCCGATGGACCGCGCGATCTTCGACCGCTGGGGGATCACCTCGCGGATGTTCGACGCGGCGCTGGACACGTGCCAGACCGACGACGAGATCGTGACCTGGCTGCGGGCGCGCGTGCCCGACGCCCGGCGTGACGAGGCGAACCGGTGGCTGCTCGAGGAGAAGAGCGGCAATCTGGATCGCCAGGATGCGGAAGAAGGCGTCGTCCCGGCTTAGCGGGTTCGCGTTCGCGCGAACGCGAACGCGGCTCGCGTGACTCGCGCGCGCTTCGCTCTGCTCGTCCCGGTCGTTGCCGTGCTCGCGGCCTGCGGTGGCCCGCAGATACCCGCGGCGCAGAACTACCCGACCATCCGCGGCCGGGCGTTCGACAGCGGGACGAACCAGCCCGTCGCAGGCGTCGGCGTGACCGTCGCGACCATCCTCACCGCGACGACGGGCGCCGACGGGACGTATCGCATCGCCAACGTGCCGATCGGGTCGTACACGCTGATCGTGTCGCCGCCGCAGGGCTATTCCGCGCCGCAGCAGCCGACGTACAACGGCAGCGTCGCGTCGGGCGAGACCGCCGTCATCGACATACCGCTCACGCATACGTGATCGCGACCGCGATCGCGTAGACGTGCGCGTCGTCGTCGCGCCCGACAAGTTCAAGGGCAGCCTCGACGCGGCCGCAGCGGCGGCGGCGATCGCGAACGGTGTGCGCGATGTAATCCCCGCGGCGGTGTGCGAGCTCGTGCCGATGGCGGACGGCGGCGACGGCACCGTCGACGCGTTTCTTGCGAGCGGTGCGACGCCGCGCACGGTGCGCGTGACCGGACCGCTCGGCGCGCTCGTCGATGCGACGTACGCGCGCGACGGCGATGTGGCGATCGTAGAGATGGCTGCCGCGTCGGGCCTCGTGCTCGTGCAAGAACACCGCGATGCGCGGCGCGCGACGACGCGCGGCACCGGCGAGCTGTTGCGCCACGCGCTCGACGGCGGCGCGGCGCGCATCGTGCTGGGCATCGGCGGCAGCGCGACGACCGACGGCGGCGCCGGCGCGCTCGCCGCGCTCGGCGCGCGCTTTCTCGACGCGACCGGCGCTGTGCTGGAGCCATCGCCCGACGGACTCGTGCGCGTTGCGCGGGTCGATCTTGCCGCGCTCGACCCGCGCCTGCGTGCTATCGATCTGGCGATCGCGTGCGACGTCGACAACCCGCTGCTCGGGCCCGCCGGCGCGGCGGCGGTGTACGGTCCGCAAAAAGGCGCGTCGCCCGACGACGTCGCGTTCCTCGACGGCGTCCTCGCGCGCGTTGCCGATGCGATGACCGCGGCGACCGGGCACGACCTGCGGGCGCTGCCCGGCGCGGGCGCCGCGGGCGGACTGGGCTGGGCGCTCGCGAGCGCCTGCGGCGCGCGGCTGGAACGCGGCGTCGCGCTCGTCGCCGAGGTGCGCGGGCTCGCGCGCATGCTCGACGGCGCGGACTGGTGCTTCACCGGCGAAGGCCGGATCGACGCGCAGACGCTGCGCGGCAAGGTCGTCGACGGCGTCGCCGCGCTCGCGCGCGCCGCGCACGTGCCGGTCGTCGCGTTCGGCGGCAGCGTCGATCCGGCGGTCGAGCCGGAGCTTCGCGCGCGCGGCGTGCGGTGTGTGCCGATCGTGCCCGGACCGTCGTCGCTGGAAGAAGCGATGCGCGACGCGGGCGCGAACCTGCGGGCAGCCGCGTCGCGGGTCGCGGCCTTCCTTTCCGGAGGCTGATCGCATGCTGCACGCGCTTCTGCTCGCCGCCGCGCTCGTCGCCGCCGCTTCGCCGCTGGACGCGCGGCGCGCGGCGCTGCTCGACGCGATGGCGAGCGACCACGGCGGCATGAGCTGCTCGCCCGCGGAGCTGCGCGCCGCAGCGGCGGACGCGACGATTCAGAGCGTCGGCCGCGTGGACGGCGACGACGTCCTGGTCGCGCACCTGAACGGCGGTTGTCTGTGCGGTGCGCACAACTGCCCGGTCTACACGCTGCGGCTCACCGCAGGCAAGCCGCGCATCTTGATGACGACGTTCGGCTACGGGCTGACGATGCACGCCGACACGCCGCTGCCACGCATCGTCGTGCTCTCGCACGACAGCGCGCTGATCAGCAACGAGGAGACGTACGCGTACCGCGGCGGTCGCTACGTCGACGTCGAGAACGCGCGCGTGCGCAGCGACACCGGCGCGCGCAAGCCCGACGTCGCGGTGCGCTTCGCGCCCGGCGCGTCGTCGGCGAAGCTCCACGGCAACGCTTCGCGCGACTGGGGCGACGAGTACACGTTCGACGCAGAAAAAGGACAGTTGCTCCTCATCGACGCCGTCGCCTCGCGCGCGAAGGTCGGTCTGATCCTCTTCAGCGCGAAGGGAGGCCTGTCCGACATACCGGCGGGCAAACCCGTCACGCTGCCGGTGACCGGATCGTACCGGCTTCGCGTGCAGACCGACGCGGAACAAACGGTGCCCTACGCGTTCGTGCTGGCGATAGCGGCCCAACCGGCGCCGGTGCCCGATGCGCCGCTGATGCGCTGGGCGCAGTCGCTTCCGGAGCTGCGTTGCGTCCCGGTCGCGTTCGGCGTGTGGGCGGGCCTCCACACGGACAAAGACACCAGCGGCGTACCCACGACGTTGGTCGGCGGCGAGAAATTCGCCCGCAGCGGGATCACCGTGGCCGCCAAGATGACGCTCGTCGCCGGGGTGGCGCGCGGCGACGGCGACCGGTACTATCTCGCGCGCGTCCCGTCAGCCGGTGCGACCGTGATGGAGTGGGGCGGCGTCGGGGGCGAAGACGACCTCGTGGCGGTGATCGCGAGCGCGCCCGCGCCGCCGCGCGCGGTCGTCACGCTGCCCAGCGCGCCGCACACCAAAAGCGGGCTCGGCCTCGGCAGCACGCGCTCCGCGGTCGAAGCCGCGCTCGGTCCAGCGCGCTCGAAGACCGCGTGCGGGTTCGACGTCGTGCACTACTCGCAAAGCGAGCCGCGGGCGTCGGTCGCCGAGCTGTGGTTTTTCTACCGCGGCGGCGCGGTCACGGCGATCACCTACGCCTCCGGCGTGTAGCGGCTCGACTACGCCGTGGCGGGGCCGGTCGACGACCCCGTCGCCGGTTTGTTGAGGCGCACGTACGTCGCGCGCTCGGCGACGGCTTCGTCGATGATGCCGACGACGACCACTGCGAGCCGGTCGCTGTCGTGGCGCACGGTCTGCGTCTCGCTGATCACGTTGGCCCGGACCACGCGCACGCCGATTTTGCGCAGCTCGTCTTCGTCCACTTGCACCGGGAACTGCCCCTCTTCCGCGTACTCGTCGAGCAGCTTGCGCGGCAGCTCGTCGTTCACCACGGCGACCTCGCACACGTTGGCGTCCGCGCCGCGCAGCAGCGCGCGCACGTGCGCCGACGCGGTGTAGCCGTCGGTCTCGCCCGGCTGCGTCATCACGTTGCAGACGTAGATCTTCACCGCGTTCGACGCCTCGATCTCGCGGCCGACGCGGTCGATCAGCAAGTTCGGCATGATGGACGTGTACAGCGAGCCCGGTCCCAGCACGATCGCGTCGGCTTCGCGCAGCGCGGTGATGACCTCGTCGAGCGGCGGCGCGAACGGCGGATCGAGGTAGACGTGATCGATCGTGCCGTGCGCGCCGGTGATCTGCGACTCGCCTTCCACCACGCGCCCGTCGCTGAGCGTCGCGCACAGCCGCGCGACGGCGAGCGTCGACGGCAGCACGCGGCCCTTGACGTTGAGCACGCGGCTCGACACCTTGATCGCCTCGTCGAAATTTCCGGTGATACCGGTCATCGCGGCGAGGAACAAGTTCCCGAACGAGTGCCCGCTGAGCCCTTCGCCCTCCGCGAACCGGTAGCGGAACAACTCGGTCACCAGCGCTTCGTCGTCGGCGAGCGCGACCAGACAGTTGCGGATGTCGCCGGGCGGCAGCACGCCGAGCTCTTTTTGCAAACGCCCCGACGAACCGCCGTCGTCGCTCACCGTCACCACCGCCGTCAAGTTGGTCGTGATCTTCTTGAGGCCGCGCAGCATCGTGGAAAGGCCGGTGCCGCCGCCGACGACGACGATTTTGTAGCCGCGCGTGAGGCGCTTGTCGCGGATCGCGTCGATCACCTTGCTCGTGCCGTGCGGCGCGACGGCGGTCACGATGGCGTTGAGCCAGCGCCAGATCCCCAGCGCGACGAGCAGCGCGCCGACCACCATGAAGATCCACGACAGATATCCCGGCGACAAGAACTCCGACACCACGGAGTCGACGAGCTCGTTGATCTGCAGCGTCATGCCTTCGTCGGTGAGGTAGCGCGACACGCCGTTGACGAACAGCGTGGCGCCGAGCGCCGCCAGCAGCAGCCAGCGCTTCACGCCCAGGCCCGGCTGCAGCCAGCGCGCGAGGTCGATCGACCGCCGCATGCGCGTACTCACCGGTTCACGTCCCGCGCGTCGACGGTGGTGATCGCGCCCGTCGTCTCGGTGAGGTGGCGCTCGATGCGCCGCGCGACGTACACGCTGCGGTGGCGCCCGCCCGTGCAGCCGACCGCGACGGTGAGCTGCGACTTCCCTTCCTCTTCGTACCGCGGCAGCAGAAAGTCGAGCAGCGAGAAGATGCGTGCGAGGAACGCTTCGGTGTCGGGGATCGCTTCGAGATAGGCCGCGACGGGTTCGTCCGCGCCGGTGAGCTCGCGCAAGCCCTCGACGTAGTTCGGGTTCGGGAGAAACCGCACGTCGAACACGAGGTCGGCGTCGAGCGGCACGCCGTACTTGAACCCGAACGCGACGACCGACACGCGCAGCCGCCGCGCGTCGGAGCCGGCGAACGACGTGCCGATGCGGTCCTTGAGCTGGCCGAGCGTGAGCCGGGTGGTGTCCCACACCACGTCGGCGCGGTCGCGCATCCCCGCCAGCGACGCGCGCTCGGCGGCGATGGCCTCGGCGAGGCCGATGCCGTTCTCGCCGTACGGGTGCCGGCGGCGCGTCTCGCTGTAGCGGCGGATCAGCGTCTCGTCCTCGGCGTCGAGGAACAGCACCTCGGGCTTGAAGCCGGCCGCGGCGAGCTCGTCGACCGCGGCGGCCGCGTCGCCGAACGGCCCGAGGGTGCGCACGTCCAGCGCAAGCGCCGCGTTGACGTTGCCCGACTCTTCGGCGAGCGCGACGAAGGGACGCGCGAGCACCGGCGGCGCGTTGTCCAAGCACGCGAACCCAAAGTCCTCGAGGGATTTCATCGCCTGGCTCTTGCCCGCGCCCGAGAGCCCCGTTACGATGACGAGACGCCGCATATGAAGCTCTTTTCCGCCGACAAAGCCAACGCCCTCATCCCGGTGCTCGAGCCGTTGCTCGAAGAGCTCTGGGCGAAGCGGCGCGACCTGGCGATCCGCCTGCTCGAGACCGATCCCGCGCTGCGCGCGGCGCGGCCGGACGTGCTGCGCGACCGCCGCCGGTCGCGCGAGTTTACCGAGCTCAAGGCGGAGATCGTGCGGCTGATCAACCGCATCGAGGCGCACGGCTGCGTGGTCAAGGCCATCGACGTCGGGCTGCTCGACTTTCCGTCGATGCGCGACGGGCGTCCCGTGTATCTCTGCTGGAAAGCGGGCGAGCCCGAGCTCACCCACTGGCACGGCACGGACGAAAGCTTCGTCGACAGAAAGCCGCTCTGACGTCGCTCTAAACGAGCGCCGTCAGGAGCACGGAAGCCTGCTCTGAACGAGCAGGCTTCACGAGTGGGCGATTCTACGGTGCCAGCCGTCGTGATTGGGTTACGCCGGGACGGCGGTGGGGTCGACCTTGATGAAGTCCTCGGCCAGCCCCTGGAGGCGCACTTCGCCGAAGACGACGGTGTAGGCGCCGGCCGCCAGATCGGTGACCTTGCCGTACTCCGGGACGGTCGCGAGCTGCGGGATCTTCGCGCGGATCTCATCGGGCAGCTTGACCGTGTCGCCCACGTCCAGCGCGGGCTGCTCGAACAGCTTCTCGAGGTCCGCCATCAGCAGGCCAAGCGGGATGCCGTAGCCTTCGCTGACCTGTTCGATGGTCTCGGTCTCGCTGATCGAACAGTGCGAGCAGCCGCCGAGATGAAAACGTGCGAACACGCGCTTTGCGCCCGCGTGCGTCTTGAACGCTTGCTCGACGGTGAGGTCTTTGGTGAAGTGGGCCACGGTGGACATCATTCACCGGGACCGGTCAACGACCCCGCCGGTTGCGTCCTTCGACAGGCTCAGGATGACTCGACAGGCTCAGGATGACACCACGCCGCGCACCCACGCCGCCGCGTCGACGGTGCGGCGCAGCGTCTCGACCGGAGCGCCGTCAAGGAGGACGCGCGCGATCTCGGCTTTGAGCGCCGCCGTCTGCAACGCGTCGAGCGCGTTGCCCAACGCGAGCACCACCGTTTCGATCGTGGCCAGCTCGTCGGGCGCATACGCCTCGCCGTTGGTCTTCGCGCCGAGGACGAGCGCGCCGGTGACGCTGTCGCGCACGCACATCGGAAAGGCATGGTCGCCCGCGAGCGCGCTCGCCACGCCGGCGAGTGCCACCGGCAGGCGCGTCGCGCGCATGCGCACCAGCGCGGGATCGTCGACGTCCACGCGATCCGGCGCAGCGCTTGCGGCGGGATCGACGCGCAACGCGTCGGGCCCGGTGACGACGTAGACCGCCGCGCCGGACGCGCCGGTGCGCGCGACCAGCTCCGCATGCGTGCGCGCGAGCGCGACGCGCGGGTCGGTGACGTATGCGACCTCGCGCGCCAGCGTTTTGAGCGCGCGCTCGTTCTCGTGGCGCGAGCGGAAGAAGAGGTCGTCGATGAACGCGTCGACCCGGCTGTGGATACCGCGCAGCGAGAACCCGAGCACGAGCGCGAGCATGAGCTCGAGCGTGGCCGACGTGACGTGTGAGAACTTGACGAAGACGGTCGACAGCGCCCACTCCAGCACGATGAACGCGACGATCACGACGGCCGACACGATGCCGAACACGAGCGCGCGGTTGACGACGAAGCCGATGTCGACGACGCGGTGCCGCACGATCGCGTATCCGAGCCCGAACGGCATCGCGATCATCGTGAGCGGCAGATATCCGACCCACTCGCCGTGCACGTGCCCGACGACGATCAGTGCGAGCTCGGCGACGATCCCGCTGAACGCGACCCCGACCGCGACGGATACCCAGCGCACGCGCCAGCGGTCGGCGCCTTGCGCGCGCACGTTCGCGATCCAGAACGCGGCGGTGATCGCGACCACGTAGTACACCCACGGGTACGAGCCGGCGATCGTCGCCCACTGCGGTAGCGCGCGTTCGCTGATCGCGCCCGTCACGACCGCCCAAACACCGAGCGCGGCGAAGAGCGGCGACATGACGTAGTTCGACCAGCGAATGATGCGCCGGGCACCGCGCGCCTGCGGATCGGGGAACGTCGTCGCCAGCTCGATCGCGCCCGCGAGGCCGGCCATCTGCACCGGGAAGACGACCAGCAATGCCAGCATGACGATCCCGGTCGGCATCCACGCCTGCACGCCGATCGTCATCAAGAAGCCGAAGATGAGCAGGACCGCGGCGAGCGCGCGCACCTCGCCCTGCCGCGGCCGGCGCAGCGCGAGCAGCGTTCCCATAGCGATGAACGCCAGGCAGATCGGGGTGAAGATCCAGTTCGCAACCTGATCCGGCTGGGTGACGAAACGGACGGTGACCGGTGACCCGTGCACGCGGTCGAACACGAACGTGTCGCCGGGGCGGCTGCGCAAGAAACGCAACCGCTGCGTCAGCGAATGGTCGCGCAGTGAGATGACGTCCCCGACGCGCAGGTCCGGATGGATGTCACGCCCCGGCGTGAGGCGGATGACGCGATAGACGCCCGGCCGCGCGCCGCGCACGCCGTCGAATCCCCACGAGCCGGACGGCGCGACGACGTTGGCGACCATCAGCCCGAGGCCGAGTGCCGCGAGCACGATCGCGGCGGTTCGCCAAATCTGCCACCGCATCGGTGCGGCATTCGCGGTCGAGCGCGGAGGACGCCTGTACGCCGGATTCTGTCCAAGCCTCCGAAGAGGCCGTGGTCGTCATCTCTCTGGGGGATGCCTCACGGCATACCTCGTTGCGACGTTGCTCGTTTCGCCGGGCCGGCGTCCTTCGACAAGCTCAGGATGACCTGCGCATGTGTCCGGTGATCGAGCGGTCTTGCTCCAGGTGGGGTTTACCCGCGCCCGCGTCACCGCGGAGCGCCGTGCGCTCTTACCGCACGATTTCACCCTTACCGCGCCCTTCGACAAGCTCAGGACCGCGGCGGTATGTTTCTGTGGCACTTTCCTTCGAGTTGCCCCGACAGGACGTTATCCTGCACCCTGCCCGATGGAGCCCGGACGTTCCTCGGCGCTTGCGCGCCGCGACGACCCGGCGTCCTCCGCGACCAGTACCGTACACGAAGCGGAAGATCGCCGCAAGCATTTCGCCCGCCGTCGCACGAAATGGGAGACTTGATGGAACCGCTCGACCTCACGAAGCAGCCGCCGCGCGCGACGCGGGCGACGCTGCTCGGCGCGATGTTCGTGCCGCGCACGATCGACAAATTGCGCGCCGAGTTGCCCGGCGGCACGCTCGGCCCCTACATGAATCACGACCGCGGCTTCAGCTCGTACGTCGTGCGCCGGCTCGGCCTCGACATGGATGCATTGCGCGCCGTCGTCGGCGCCGCGCGCGACGAAGACGAGATCGTCGCGTGGCTGCGCGAGCGCATCGACCCCGGCACCGTCGACGAGACGAACTGCAAGCTCGAGTCGTTCACGTCGGAGCGCATGACGCCCGAGGACCGCGCGCTGCTGGTGGAGCGCCATCCGGTGCTGCGCGAGCGGCCGGAACTGACGTCTATCCTCGATATTCTCGACGCCGAGGATTCTCGCGCGTTCTCGAGCGGTTTAGGTGGTGGAGGATAGGAGACTCGAACTCCTGACCCCTTGCATGCCATGCAAGTGCTCTACCAACTGAGCTAATCCCCCGGCCGACCGACGTGCATTCCGGACGTCCGCGGCCGTGTCCTGGTGTGGCAGCGGAACCACGATGGGGATCCGGAACGGACGACATTCCGGAACGTAGATCTTGTCGTTCTCCCGCAGCAGCGGATCGTAGCGCAGGTCGTTGCGCTGACGTGCGAGCGCGACGTCGATTGCGTACGTGGCGGGGTTGGGCGATTCGGCCGAGCGCAACAGAAACACGCGGTGGCGATCGGCGCCGCCGAAGGTGCATCCGCGCGCGTCGGGCGGGATTCCCGCGCGTGCGTTGACCGCGTCGACAGCCGCCAAGCCCGCGGCCGCGAGCGCGTCGGACAATCGCGCGCCCACGTCGAACGTCCGGATCCCCGGGCTCCCGACGCTGCCGAGGATCGTCACGGTGATCCGTGCCGTGCCGGTCGGCACCGGGCTCAGCGCGGCGGCCGGATCGTCAGCCGCGGCGCTCGGCGGCGGCGGGCCGAGCATGAGGATGACGCATGCGAGAACCATGGCCGAGCGGACGCGCACGCACATTGCGACCTGTCGAATTCGGGTTCCGAGGCGGAAGTGCATTTTTTTTACGCTTGCTTTACCTATCGGGGCTGCTGAGGGAGGGGTTGCAGACACGGCGGCGCATCGAATATCCAGGCGATGGTCCGCCTGGGCGATACACGTTCCAAGCGTGCGGCCGCGCCGCAGCCAACCGGTCCATCCGGGGGGACGTTCGTATGATTCAACATCGAGGTGTTATTCGGTTCGTCAGCTTGTTGACGCTGTTGGTTTTGCCGGCGACGGCAACCGTCGTGAACGCGCAAGCGCCTGCGGACGAGGCGCAATTTTCCGGCGGCCTGCTCACGCGGATGAAGTCGGATGCCGCGGCGAGGCAATCCGCAGGCCCGCACAATCAGATGATCCCGTACCGCTGTACCGGCGGCCCGGTGTACCAAAAGGTGGACACCGCGTACGAAGGCGTGAAGACCACGTCGAGCAATTGGGCGAACACCGCGAACGGCGGGGGCGAGACCGGACGATACGACAGAGTTCCGGTCCTGACGACGCGGGTCGCTCTGCGCCGGCCGGGCTGCTTGAATGCGCACTTGAGCGCGATCGTCGGCAGCAAGAAAACGTACCCCGGCGTCGCGAGCATAACGATGTTTCAAGTGACGCTGACTCCGCCGGGCGCCCCACACCGGCACATGGTCGGACATTACGATTTCCCGTACGGCCGGTATGGTCCGGCAGTGGCGCTCGAAGCGGAGAACGACGTCGACATGTACGCGTCGAACTTTTTCCAAGAAGTTGGACAGGCGCCCGGCGACGTACCGCCGGGCGTGTATACGGTCGACGTGTGGTGGGCCGGCGGCCCGATCGGCGGCGGCGGCGCCATCGGAGCGGCCTTCGTACTCAGCCTCTATCTCACGTAACGAGCGCGATCCGGCCGGCAACCCTGCGCTGTTTCGAAGACAGGGTTGCCGGCGCGCTCTTGCCGCGTTCGAACGTGGAGACGAGGGAGCGCGAGCCCCTGACAGCGGTTGCTCGACATCGGCGTCGAACGCGTGCGGAAGAGGGTGCATCGCGAACGAGAGTACGCCCAAAGGGACTGCATGAAGAGCACGACACCTGCGCCGCACGTCTGGATCCTCATGCCGATGCGCGACAAGCCCACGCGCGAAACGACTGCTGCGCTCACAAGCAACACGGGGCCGCACACGTTGCTGACCGAGCGTGGTAAGCCCGTGGACGATGCGCGCAACGCGCTTTCGGTGCAGGCTCTCGCGCTCGACCCGCTGCCTGAGATCGTCGTCCTCATCGATGATGACGCGTGGTGGTTTCCAGGCGCGGTCGAAGCGCTCGTGCGCGAACTCAAAGCGCAGCCGTCGTTCGCGATGCTCGTCGGCGGTTTTTCTAAACGCATCCCGCACTCACCGACAGTTGCGTACGTGCGCGCCGGAGATGCGTCGTCGGCGCTGATCCTCGGCCAGAACTGTCTTCCGAACACCGTCGTCGAGATCGAAGAGTGCGGACTCCACGCGTGCGCGGTTCGTACGTCGGCGCTCCGTGCGCTTGGGCCGGCTCCGTTCGCGTTGAGAAGTGATAAGGGCGAGGACCTGGAGTTTTGTGCGCGGCTCCGCGAACACGGTTTCAAAATCGGCTGCATCCCGTCCGTAACGTTCGCGCACGTCGACGACAACGTCGGCGCGGTGTTCGTTCCGATGATGGGACCATGTGAGATCGCCGACAATCGTCTGCGCCCTTCGCAAGCGAAGGGCGTTCAGACACTGCGCTTTGACGTCGGAAGCGCGCGGTCATTCGGCACGGCATCGGATGCGTTGCGCGCTTGACGCGACCCCGCGGCGGCCTTTCGTGGTGCGAAGCTCCTCGAGTGATGGTGAAGGCGGTCCAGCTTCAAGACCGAGAAGTCCCGCCGAGCGCTACCGCTCGGTAGCGTGACGCTGCTTTCGACCGAAAAGCCCGCCGTAGCGGGCTTTTCCTGAGTGTGGAGACGAGGGGACTCGAACCCCTGACATCCTGCTTGCAAAGCAGGCGCTCTACCAGCTGAGCTACGTCCCCGCATCGAGCGGAGGTCGATGGGCTCGCTAGTTCCAAACACGCTTGCGATGTTCCGCCTCAAGGCGCTGCTGGGCGGCCTCGTCGTGCTGCTCGCGGTCGGCGCGACGCTCGCGCACGACGTGCGCAAGGACAACCGCTGGGAGCCGGACGGCTTTCTGTACACGCGCATGATGCTGGTCGACACCGGTCTGAGCGAAGCCGATGCCCACCGTGCGGCCAGCCGGTTTTACCTCACGACGCCGGCTGCTCACGACGCGGACGCGCCGGATTTCTACGGCCCCCACCCGCCGGCGTGGTACGAGGCGCAGTACCCGCTCTTTCGCGCGCGCCCGCTCGCCCCGCGTCTCGCGGCGCTCGCCTATCCGCGGCTGGGATTTCGTGCGTTGAAAGACGTCTCGGCGGCGGGCGTCGTGCTCGCCGCGGTGGCGCTCTACGTGCTCATGCTGCTCGTCGCGCCGCCGTGGCTGGCCGCCTTGGGCGCGATCGCCGCCGCGGGGACGCCGCTGGCGCGCGATGCCGCCACGCTGCCGATGACCGACGGCGCCGCGCTCGCGTGGTGGACGATCGCGCTGGCCGCGATCGCGTTCTACGCGCGGCGTCCGACGCGCACGGCGCTCGTGATCTCGCTCGTGGCCGCCGTGCTCCTCGACCTCACCCGGCCCGCGATCTGGCTGCCGCTGGGTGCGGCCTGCGGGCTCGCGGTGGCGGCGTACCGCGCGGGCGACCCGGCGCGGCGCGGCAGCGCCCTCGCAATGCTCGTCGGGCAAGGCGTGGTGGCCGCCGGGACGCTAGTTTACACGGCCGCGGTGCACGGCGCGGGATTCGGCACCCTGCAGCGCTGGTATTACGACTGGCAGATCACGGTCCACGGGCCGTTCGTCGGCCACGGCATCGCGCTGTTCTATGCCGCCTGGGTCGCACACGCGGTCTGGATCGAGCCGGCGACCCTCGTCGCGCGCGGGGTGCCGCTGCTCGCGCTGGCGATCGCCGTCGTCGGCGTGCTCGCGCGCCGCCGCGATGCGATCGTGCCCGTACTGGTCGGCGTCGCCTGTGCCGCCCCGCTCGCGATCGTCGCCAACCCGTACGATATCCAGCGCCCGTTCGAGCTCCCGCTCACGCCGGTGGTGCTGACGGGGGTCGTCGCCGCCGTCGTGGCGGCGCTTCCGGCCGCCCGCGCGACGCCGGGGCGCTCCCGCTGAACCGACGCGCCGGATTCTCAGATCCGCCCAGGTAGGGGCTGTTCCCGGCTAGGCGTGCTATAAAAGGCGAATGTCTCCGGCCGCCTGCATCCCTCTCCCGTACCCGGAAGCTCCGCGCGTCGACCAGATCGACGACTACTTCGGGACCCGGGTCGCCGACCCGTACCGGTGGCTCGAAGAGGTGGACTCCGCGCAGACGCAGCGCTGGATCGCCGAAGAGAACGCGCTCACCGAGTCGGCCCTCGCGACCGTTCCGCAGCGCGAGGCGATTCGCGCGCGGCTGACCGAGGTCTGGAACTACGAGCGGCGTGCCGTGCCCGAGAAGGTCGGCGACCAGTACGCGTACTTCCGGAACACCGGTTTGCAAAACCAAGCCGTGCTGTGGGTCACGCGCGATCTCGCCGAGCCCGGGCGCGTGCTGCTCGATCCCAACACGTTCTCCGCCGACGGCACCGTCGCGCTGAGCAGCAGCGATTTCTCCGCCGACGGCGCGCTGCTCGCGTACAGCGTGTCCTCGTCCGGATCCGATTGGCAGGAATGGCACGTCCGCGACGTCGCGACGGGCACCGACCGTCCCGACATCGTGCGCTGGTCGAAGTTCTCCGGCGCGGCGTGGAAGCGCGATGGCAGCGGGTTCTACTACAGCCGCTACGACGAGCCGGCGCCGGACAGCAAGTTCAAGGACACGAACTACTTCCACAAGCTGTACTTCCACCGGCTCGGCACGCCGCAGTCGACCGACGTGCTCGTGTACGAGCGCCCCGATCACAAGGATTGGAACTTCGGCGCGATCACGACCGAGGACGGGCGCTACCTGGTGCTCGAGGTCAGCCGCGGCACCGCGCCGGAGAACGCGATCTTCGTCAAGGACCTCAGCAGCGACGGCGCGGTCGTCGAGTTGCTGCCGAACGCGGACGCGCGCTACGTGTACCTCGCCAACGATGCGACGACGTTTTACTTTCTCACGACGAAGGACGCCCCGCGCTCGCGCATCGTCGCGATCGACCTGCACGACCGCGCGCCGCGCGAGATCGTCGCGCAGACCGCGGACGCGCTCGACGGCGCGGCGTTCTTCGGCGACCGCATCGTCGCGACGTACTTGCGCGACGCGCTCGCGCGCGTCGTCGTGTACGGGCTCGACGGGCGGGTCGAGTCCGAAGTCGCGCTGCCCGGACTCGGCAGCGTCGCCGGCTTCTCCGGCAAGCGCAGCGCGCGCGAGACGTTCTACAGCTACACGAGCTACACCGAGCCGACGTCGATCTATCGCTACGGGTTCGCGAGCGGGCTCTCGATGCGCGTGTTCGCACCGCAGATTCGTTTCGACGCGAGCGCGTTCACGAGCGAGCAGGTGTTCTACACCTCGAAGGACGGCACGCGCGTCCCGATGATCGTCGCCGCGAAGAAAGGTACGCCGCGCGACGGCCGCGCGCCCACGATTCTCTACGGCTACGGCGGGTTCGACATCTCGCTCACGCCGGCGTTCTCGTCGGCGGTGCTCGTGTGGCTGGAGATGGGCGGCGTCTACGCCGTCGCGAACCTGCGCGGCGGCGGCGAGTACGGCCAGGCCTGGCACCGAGACGGCATCAAGGAGCGCAAGCAGAACGTCTTCGACGACTTCATCGCGGCGGCAGAATATCTGATCGAGCAGAAGTGGACGTCGCCCGCGAAGCTCGCGATCCACGGCGGCTCCAACGGCGGGCTGCTGGTGGGCGCGTGCATGGTGCAGCGCCCGGACTTGTTCGGCGCGGCGCTGCCGGCGGTGGCCGTGATGGACATGCTGCGCTTCCAGCACTTCACGATCGGCTGGGCGTGGACGTCGGACTACGGCTCGTCCGACGACGCGGCCGACGTCAGCACACTGCTCGCGTACTCGCCGTATCACAACCTGGTCGAAGGCGAGCACTATCCGGCCACGCTGATCACGACGGGCGATCACGACGACCGCGTGTTCCCGGCGCACTCCTTCAAGTTCGCCGCCGCGCTGCAGCACGCGCAGGGCGGCACCGCGCCGGTGCTGCTGCGCATCGAAACCAAGACCGGCCACGGCGCCGGCAAACCGACCGCGAAGCTGATCGACGAAGTCGCCGACCGCTATGCGTTCCTCGTCAAGACGCTCGACATGGACCGGCAGTAAAAGAAAGAGCACCCGTTTGCGGGTGCTCTTTCCGTCGTGCGAGGCGCGGCTCGGTCAGTTGATCGTCAGGTTGAGGCTCGCGTCGCAGCTCACGGTCACGAGGTTGTAGACCGCGTTCGGGTTTTGGCCGTTGTGGTAGTTCGGGTTGCCCGGCGTCTTGTCGCCGGTCGCGTCGTTGCCCTGGTCGGGGTAGTTCGGCGTCTCGCCGGTCTGCGGCGGGAAGTTGTTCGACGGATCGAACAGGTTGTACGCCTGGCCCGCGAGCGGCTGGATCGGACCGGACTGCGCGTTCTTGATCCCGAGCTGCGTCGTGCCGAGCTTGTTGCAGTGCACCGTGAAGGGGTGGCCGTAGTTCGACTTCGTCGCGACGAAGAAGCCGCCGCTCGGAGCGTTTTGCAGCTGGTTGCCCGGGGTCGTCCACGGAGGAGCATCGCCGCCCGACACGCCGATGGTCACGATGCCCGTCGGGTTTTTCTCGTAGACGGAGTAGGCGCCGTTGTCCAGCGCGATGCCCTGATCGGCGATCGGGAAGCTGTTGAAGTCCGCGGCCACGGCCGTGAGCGTGTACTTGCCGCCCGTGTTCGACGTGGTGTCGGACACGAACGAGTTCGCGCAGCCGTTGTTCTCGACGTCGTGCGCGACGGTGTCGCACATGATGTAACCGGTACCGACCACGCCCTTGAGCGTCATGGTCGCGTTCGCGTTCGGCCCGGGCGCGAGCGTGTACGATTGCTGCGCTTCCGACAGGATGATCGCGGGTGAGCCGCCGAGGATCTCGGCGCCGATCGTATGCTTGCCGGGGATCGTATCGATCGCGACCGAGAACGTGTAGTACAGCGAAGGCGGCTGCGGATTCGTGTACGACACGTTCATCTGCGTGTTGCCGTCCGGGCTCGTGTACGTTCCGGCGAGCGTGCCGTCCGTTTTGTGGCGGTCCAGAACCTTCGCGCCGTCGACGATCAGCGTGACCTTGTCTTGGCCGGGTGACACGAATCGCGGCGAGCGCTGCGACGAGGAGGTCGAGTTCGCGGCTTCGCTCGGCGGAAGCAAGAACGAGATGGTCGTCGTGGCGCGGTCACCGCGCGGAGACGTCGTCGGGGTCGTCGTCGGCGGCGTGGTGATGCCGGAAGGCCCGGAGCCGCTGCCGCCGCCGCACGCGGCGAGCCCGAGCGTCAGAACGCCCACACCAAGGAATTTCAAGTTCACAATATCGTCTTTCAAAGGTATTCGCGACCGAACGTCGCCCCAACGAAGCAAGCGCGGTCTCAGACGAGGCCGCGCGCGAGGGGGCAAGCTAAAGTTTTTCGGTCGCCCGCCGATGATACGCGCGCGCGTCATCCCGACAAGCTGCCGAGCCCACGATTTGTCGTATTCTTGATAAAGCGACCTTCGTCGGAGTAGCCGGCGCTCGCCCGCGGCTGCACTGTTAATCAGGCTTCCGGCCTTGCCGATACCAGGATGGCGGCGATGGTCGCGGGAGGCACGGAATGCGGAATCTTCTTTGGATCGGCGTCGCTTTGATCGGGCTGGCCGCATGCGGCGGCGGAGGCGGCAGCGGCACGGCAGCGGTACCGTCGTCCGGCCAGGGTCCCCGGACCACGGCGTCGATCGCCTTCACCGTCCCCGTGGGCTCTCAGGCGGTCGCCGACGTCGGCCGGGCTTCGCAAGACGTCGCCGCCGCGGCGCAGCGGTTCTCGATCTTCGAAGACGGCGCGGCTCTGTTCACCGACGTGGCGCTCCAGCCCGGGACGACCGCGGCTCCCGGCGCCGAATCGACCGCGACCGTCACGGCCGGCACCGGCAACGCGTCGTTCACGGTCACCGTCACCGTCGCGACCGGCGCCGGCTCGCATACGTTCGGCGTCGTGGTGACCGCCGTCGACGGTACGGTCCTCGCGGCAGCGCAAGGCACGTATTCGCTGGCGGGCGGGAGCAGCAGCACCAACGCCGTCACGCTGCCGCTGAGCGGCGGCATCGCGTCGGGCTACATCGAGTGCGCGACCCCTGCGCAGATCGCCGCGGGCAACAACTGCGCGAACTACGCGAACTTCGACACGTCCACGGCACTCTACACGTTCACCGCGGTCGCTGCGGACTCAAGCGGTTATCCGATCGGCACGCAGCTCGGCAACGGCGGCGCGGTGCCGTTCGCGAACGGCGCCTACAAAGTCATCGAGTCGGCGAGCGACAATCCGGCGATCGTCTCCATCACCGGCGGGCCGTGGTCGAGCCCGGGGTCGGCGTTCCCCGCGGCGACGGGTGCGTACGGCAACACGTTCAACGTCCGCTGCATCCATCGCGGCACCGCGCAACTGCAACTGCAGCTCGTCGGCGGCACGCCGGCGGTGCAGATCGCCGGCTACACGTACGACCCCAGCAAATTTCCGCCGCCGAATTCGGTGCTGCCGATCGGCACGCGCAGCACGACCAGCGTCGCGGTGAACTGCACCGCGAGCGGATCGCTGACGATCAATTAGCCGCGCGCGCGATGCGGCGGCGCAGGGTGCGGCGACGTGTCGAGCCGCTCGAACGTCTCGGGCGTCGGCGCGGCCGCCGGGCGGCGATGCAGGCGCGAAGGTGTCGCGTGCGGGCGCGGAGTCGCACGGTGCTTCGGATGCGGCGACGGGGAGCTCACATACGGCCGCGGGTCCACGATGATCACCGGGCGCGGTTGCCACGGCGCGGCGGGCGCGCCCGTCGCGGGCGCCGGGGTCTGCGCCTGCAGCCCCAAGGCGAGCACGAGCGCGAGCATCTTCACGTCGCGACCGTACCCCGGAAATCGTCCGCCGCGAACCGGGCCTGCTCCCCGATCTCGCACAAGGTGCCTCGCAGCAGCGCGAGACGCCGGGCGCCGAACTCGTCCTCGGACATGGCCCAGGCCTTTTCGATGCCGCCGCGGCGCAGCCGAACTTGAAATTCGCACCCCGTCGCCGGGGTGATGTGTTCGACAGCCCAGTCCAGGTGACGCAGCCGTGCCAACTCGAGCACGATCAGCTGAAAGCTCGACGGCGTGAATTGCCACGCGTGCATGTCGACGTACGCCGCCTCGCGATCGGCGTCGAATGCGGTGAGCAGGTCGACCGCGGTGCCGAACCCGAGCGCGAAGGTCACGTTCGCGACGGCCTCCTGGCCCCAGGCGCCGGTCCCGTCGTTGTTCACCGAATAGGCGTATTGCTCGAACGCGGTGCGCCGCGTGTGCCGGGTCCGGCCGGACTCGTGCGCCTCGAGCACCTGCGCCGTCGTCGCGAGCGGCCGGAAGTAGTCGAAACAGAACCGCTTGTCGGGGACGGCGAGGATGACCGTCCCGTCGTCGCGCAGCAGCGTCGCGGTCGACCGCAAGAACGCGATGACGTCGGGGACGTGCTCGATCACGTGGCTTGCGACGACGACGTCGAACGTACCGTGCAGCGCGGCCGGCACCGCGTCGGCGATCGAGCCGTCCGACCAGACGAAATCGACGTCCTCGATCCGGTCGACCCACACGTCGCGCTCGTGGCGATATTTCTCGACGAGGTTCGTGCGGGTCGTATGGTCGACGATCGTGGTCATCCAGCCGTCCGCTTTCGGTGCGATCGGGCTGTAGCTCGGCCCCACTTCCAGAATCCGCGCCGCGCGGTCGACGCCTTCGAGCAGGACCCGCGCTCGTCGCGCCTGACCTTCGCGCGTCGCGAGGCGCCTTCGCGCAGCGGCCCACGGCTTCACTCGGCGTGACGGAAAGCTCGCTTCTTCGAACATGTGGTCCAGCGAAAGGTTCGGGCTGTAGAACGGATCTTCGTCGTTCTGCGCGGGCGGCGTCGCATCGAGCTCGCGCGCGCCATCGCCGCCCGAGCCGGACGCGTTCCGTCGCAGCTCCGCATCCGGCGTCAAGATGTTGCGGTATCCGGCGCTGCGAGCTCGCCGGCACAGATCGATCTCGGCCTGCTGAAGCGATCCCTTCTCGCTCATCCCGCCGGCGTCGACGTACACGGACCGCCGGAACGCGACGCATGCGGATGCGACCGCGGACACCTCGCGCGTGAGCGCGAAGATCGAGAAGTACCTGTTGTAACGGCCGTTGATCGGCGCGTCCGGGGCCGGCCGGTTCAACACGATCCCCGCGTCGACGATCGTCCCTTCCGCGCCGACCACCGGCGAACCGACCAAACCGATGCCGGGCCGCATCGCATGCGAGACCATCGCTGTCAACCACTCCGGATCGGACGGTCGCAGATCGCCGTCGAGCAGGACGACGACGTCGCCGCGCGCGTCGTCCACGGCGCGATTCTTGGCGCGCATGCGCGACGGCGAGCCGTCCAGCCGCACGACGCGCACCCGCGAGTCGTTGGCCGCACGGCGCAACACTGCGTCGGTTTCCGGTGCCATGGGTTCGGGCGCGATCACCAGCAGTTCGAGCGGCTCGTACGTCGTTCGAAGGAGGACGTCGCCGATCTGCTCCACGACGCCGTCGCCTTCGCTCAGCAGAAGCGCGACCGTCACGAGCGGGCGGAGAGCCGGAAGCGCGTACACGACGCGGCTGAAGTTCGGCGCGTGCGGGGCGGGCTCGACGCGCGCGTCGATCCCCCGGCGCGCGAGGTGATCCGCAACCGCCTTGCGCGCAAGCGTGACACATTCTGCCGGCGCCCGATCGGAAAAGGACTCCGCTGCGGCCGGCCGGCGCCAATGATAGAGAACCGCGGGGATATGGCGGATACGGCTCGGCGCGCTCGCGTCGGCGACACGCAGGGCGAGATCGTAGTCCTGGCTGCCTTCGTACCCGGCGCGAAGGCCGCCGACCGATTCGACGATCGACCGGCGGTAGGCGCCGAGATGACTGATCATGTTGTGCCCCAACATGAGGTCGTAATTCCAATCGGTCTTGAAATACGGACGATAACGGCTCCCGTCGTCGTCGACGTGATCCGAATCGGAGTAGATGATGTCCGCGTCCGGATGGGCATCGAGCTCGGCTGCTATTTCGTACAGAGCGTTCTCGTGCAGCAAGTCGTCGTGGTCGAGCAGGCAGATGAATTCGCCCGTGGCGAGGCCGATCGCGGTGTTCGTCGCTGCGCAGATGTGCCCGTTTTCCGCCCGGAACGCGAGCTTGACCCTGCGGTCGACCGCCGCCGCGTCGCGCAGGATGCGCGAAACGTTCGGATCGGCCGAGCGGTCGTCGGCGATGCACAGCTCCCAGTACGGGTAGGCCTGCTTCGTCACCGAGGCGATCATCTCCGAGAGATGCTGTGAATCAGGGTTGTAGAC
>DASZBS010000116.1:0-9758 GCA_035943995.1 Candidatus Elarobacter sp.
GTATCTGCTCTCGGTCGTGGACGACCGCACGAAGGCGAGCGGGTTCGCGGAGCTCGCGTCGCTCGCGCCTCAGGCGCCGCGCGTCACGATGCTGCTCGACAAGGCCGTCGGCGTACCGTGGCGCGGGCGCGACGGCGGCGGTCTCGTGTTCACCGAGCAGCGGTTCGACGAGTTTCCCGATCTCTGGTCGAGCGCGCCGTTGCCGGTGACGGCGGCGCGCGTGAGCGATGCGAACCCGCAGGCGGCGCAGTTCGCATGGGGCCGCTCGCGGCTGATCGATTACACCAACGCGCACGGCGAGAAGCTGCGGGCGATCCTCACCGTGCCCGACGGCTTCGACGCGCACAAGCGTTATCCGATGCTCGTCTACGTGTACGAGAAGATGTCGGACGAGCTGCACACGTACGTCGTGCCGGCGGCGGGGACCGTCGTAAACCTCGCGCGCTACGCGAACCACGGCTACGTCGTGCTGCAGCCGGACATTCGCTACCGCATCGGGCACACGACCGCGAGCGCGGTCGACTGCGTCGGCTCGGCGGTGAAGCGCGTCGTCGCGATGGGGTTCGTCGATCCCAAGCGCATCGGGATGGCGGGCCACAGCTACGGCGGCTACGAAGTGAACGCGCTCGTCACGCACAGCGACATCTTCCGCGCGGTCGAGTCGGGCGCGTCGGACTCCGACCTGCCCAGCCTGTACGGCGGGTTCTGGGAGTCGGGCGACGTGCAGCAGTCGTATTACGAGCGCAGCCAGGGGCGCATCGGCGCGACACCGTGGGCGCGGCCCGATCTGTACGTCGAGAACTCGCCGCTTTTCTTCGTCCAGCACGTCCGCGCGCCGTATCTGCGCATTCAGAACGACGAGGACGGCTTCGTGCCGTACGGCCAGGGCGTCGAGTTCTTCACCGCGCTGCGCCGGGCCGGCAAAGAAGCGTACATGTTCAGCTTCATCGGTGAGAACCACGGTCTCGCCAAGCAGCCGAACAAGGACTACTGGACGGTGCACCTCGACGAGTTCTTCGACCACTTCCTGCTCGGCGCGCCGCGCCCCGACTGGATGAACCACAACGGCTCGTACGAGACGCGCGGCGAGCGCGACGTCGAGTCGCTGTTCACCCCGGCGACGTTTTAGCCGCGGCCTCGTACTCGCGGCGGATCGCGTCGATGTCCGCGGCGGGCTTGGGGAGCTGCAAGTCGAGGTCGTCGAGCGTGTCGGCGACGATGCGCGCGACGGCGAGGTTGCGGAACCACTTGTGGTTCGCCGGGATCACGTACCACGGCGCGCGCTCGGTGCTGCAGCGTTCGAGCACGTCCTCGTACGCCTTGCGGTAGTCGTCCCAGCGCTTGCGCTCGGTGTAGTCCTTTTCGTCGAGCTTCCACCAGCGCTGCGGGTCGTCGAGCCGCGCCTTGAAACGGCGCAGTTGCTCGTCCGGGCTGATGTGCAGGAAGAACTTGAGGATGTGCGTGTTTGCTTGCGATAGGTTCTTCTCGAACTCGTTGATGCGGGCGTAGCGCTTGGACCACACGTCCTCGGGCACGAGGCCGTGCACGCGCGCGACGAGCACGTCCTCGTAATGCGAGCGGTTGAAGACGGCGATGTGCCCGCGCGCCGGCGTCGCGGCGTGCACGCGCCACAGGAAGTCGTGCGCGGCTTCTTCGGTGGTCGGCACCTTGAACGCGTGCACCGTCGCGCCTTGCGGGTTGAACGCGCCGAACACGTGGCGGACGGTGCCGTCCTTGCCTGCCGCGTCGAGCGCTTGCAGCACGATGAGTACCGAGCGCTCCTGTTCGGCATAGAGCCGGTACTGCAGCCGCCGCAGGCGGTCGAGGTCGTGCGCGATCTCGGCCTTCGCGTCGCTCTCGCTCTCGTGCTTACCGGTGTACGACGGGTCGAGTTCGTCGAGCCGCACCTTTGCGCCGGGCTCGACGACGAGCTTCTTGCGGTAGTTCACAGCGGCGGGTTCGCGAACTCGCGGCGCAGGAGGCCGATCGCGAACTTCACGATGATCGCGCCCTCGCGCTCGGTCGTCAGCAGCGCCGACGACAGCGGCTCGTGCAGCAGCTCGGGCGCCTTCGTCATCACGCTGCGCGCCAGCGTGACCAAGCTATCTTGCACGTGCGACAGCACGCGTCCGGGCGGCTGTGCCGCCGCCGACAGCGCGATCGCGTCGTCGCTCGGGCGCGGCAGATCGCGCGGCGCGTCGTCGCGCGGCGCGTCGCGCGTCAACAGCGGCAGCAGCGTGTTCGCGGCTTTGTCGCGCTCCGTCAGCGAGCTTTCGAGGCCGAACAAATCGCGGGCCGTCGCGGCGAGCGTCGCGTGGTCGTAGACGGTCTGCGACACCGTGCCCTTCTCGATCCACGGCGACGCGACGACGGCGGGGACGCGAATGCCCAGCCGCGTGAAGTCGAACTCGGGCGAGGTCTTGCCGTCGGGGTTCACGGCCGGCGGCGGAAGGACGTGGTCGTACAGGCCGCCGTGCTCGTCGGTGGCGACGATCAGCATCGAGCGTTCCCACAGCGGGCTGTTCCGCAGCGCCTGGTACACGTCCGCGATCAGCACGTCGCCGTGCACCACGCCGTGGATCGGGTGCCAGTCGTTCGCGCGGAAGATCCCCTCGTTGAAGTAGCGCGGCTCGATGAACGAGTACCGCGCCAGCGTCCCGGCGATGCAGTCTTCGAAATACCGGTTGACGTACTCGTAGTTGGTGCCGATGTACTGGAACTGGTTCTCGAGCGCGAGCGACTGCGGGAAGTCGTGGAAGTAGATGCGCCAATCGACCTTCGCGGCGGACAGGTTCTCGTACAGCGTGCGCATCCGGTAGACGCGAATCGCGTTGTCGGTGTAGCCACCCGACGTCGCCGCGTGCACGAAGAAGCGGTTGGGCCACGTCGGACCCGGCACCGACGCGAACCAGTGGTCGCACAGCGCGAACTCCTGCGCGAGTGCGGTGAGCGCGGGCACGCGGCCGGGTCCGTAACAGCGCATCACCGCGGCGGCCGCCTCGACGTCGTGGGTGCGTTGCGCGTAGTCGTACAGGAAACCGTTGTTGTGCAGCGCGACGGGGCCGGCCGGCCACGGGCCGCTGCGCCCGAACAGCTGGAGCTGGACGTTCGCCATGTCGTGATCCGGGCAGGGGTCGACATCGGGCACGTACGGCGCGTCGGGCGACACCTTCGCGCAGAAGCCCGTGCCGTCGAGCGGGTTCTCGAAGTTGACCTCGTTGCCGGTGAGACCTTCGAACGGCACGCCGTTGCTGGGGAAATAACCCAGCATGTGATCGAACGAGCGGTTCTCGAGCAGCAGCACGACGACGTGCTCGACCTTCTGGCTCACGGCAGCTTCGTCGGAATGCTCTGCGGGAAGTTGAAGAAGTTGTCCGGATCGACGGCGGCCTTCACCTCCACCAGCCGCGGCAGGTTCGGTCCGTAGTACGCATCGAGGTAGTCCGTGATGTAGTGGTCGGCGTAGTTGACGTATGCGCCGTGCGCGTACGGCAGCATCGCGGTGCGCACGCCCTCGATCCACGTCTCGGATTTGGCTTGATCCGACGGATCGGTCCAGTACGTGTCGTACTGCACGATGAACGCGCCTCTGCGGTGCGGCACGGGCGTCGCGTCGACCGGCACGCGGCCCGCCGCACCGCCGCCCGCCAGCAACTGGATCATGCTCGGCTCGTTGGTGTCCCAGTCGGTCTGCGGCGGCGCGGCCTCGATCTGCGTCTTGAGCAGCGCGAGCGCTTGCGCGGGGAAGATCTCGTACGCGACCGCCGACGTGCTCTTGAACTGCTGGCGGTCGTTGTGCGGGTGCAGCATCCATTCCAGCTTGGTGGGATCGTCGCCGGCGAAGATGGCGGCTGCCGTGGAGTACGGCATCATCTGCACTTGCACGCCGGTGGGCGGCGCGGCCGCGAGCATCGGCGCGAGCAGCGTGCTGAAGCCCGCGAGGTCGGCCGGCGAATCGGGCGTGAGCAGGCCGAACAGCGTGATGACGCCGTTCACCGCGAGCCGCAGGAACGTCGAGAGGCCGTCCGGCGCGTTCGGCGCCCAGTGCTGCCACGCGTCGACGACGGCGGTGAAGTCGTCCCAGCGCCACGTGATGTTGCACAGCCCGACCAGACCGATCGGGTTCACGCGAAAATCGAACGACGTCACGATGCCGAAATTACCGCCGCCACCGCCGCGGCACGCCCAAAACAGATCGCCGTTCTCGTTCGCGTTCGCGTGCACGTGCTCGCCGTCCGCGTTCACGAGGTGGACGCCGGTGATGTTGTCGCAGGTCAGCCCGTACTTGCGCGACGTGACGCCGAAGCCGCCGCCCAGCGCGAGCCCGGCGATACCGACGCTCGCGCCGCTCGCCGCCGGGATGGTGAGCCCCACGTCGTACAGATTTTCGTGGAGGTCGAGGCAGAACACGCCGGCCCCGATCCGCGCCGTGCCGCGTGCGGCGTCGACGCTGATCTCGTCCATCTCGCTGACGTCGGCGACCACGCCGCCTTCGACGAGCGAGTACGCTTCGTAGCTGTGGCGCCCGGAGCGCGCGCGAATCGGTAGCCCGTTCTCGCGCGCGAAGCGCACCGCATTCTGCACGTCGGACACGTGCTGGCAGAACACGACGTGCTTCGGGATCAGCTTGTCGTAGTCGACGGACAGGCGGAAATCGCGTCGCGCGGCCTCCCAACCGGGGCTGGCGGGATCGAGCACGCGACCGGTCAGTTGTGGCATGACCACCCTCCTGGCGCAAGCGAGCCGACGGGCTTCCGGTGAGGGCGCCGCGTCGCCTCCAGCCGCTGCCGTGCGACCTCTGGCGGGGGTGGTGTCCGGGCACCGGGCATGGTATGATCGCCGTTGCTGCCTGCCCGGAAACGGGTCCGCAGTGCCCGCCGTCCTTCGACAAGCTCAGGATGACAGAGCGAAGGACAGCCGGGGTCGTGGCGCCTTCGGGCGTCACGTGTGTAGGGCCAGATGCCTGGCCGATCACCACCTACATCACCGAAAGGTCACCCTCTCATGCCGCCCCCCAAAGGCAAGCGCGCGTCGGCGAAAAAAGATCGCCGGCCCAAGCGCAAGGTCTGCAATTTCTGCGCGGAGCGCTCCGGCGAGCTCGACTACAAAGACACGACGCGCCTGCGCAAGTACATCAGCGAGCGCGGGAAGATTCTGCCGCGCCGCATCTCGGGCAACTGCGCGTCGCACCAGCGCGCGCTGACGACCGCCGTGAAGCGCGCGCGCGTCATCGCCCTGCTGCCGTTCGTGGTCCAGTAGGAGCCGCCGCAGTGAAGGTCATTCTCACCGGCGACGTCAAGCCGCTCGGCTCGCGCGGCACGGTCGTGGACGTCAAGGACGGCTACGCGAACAATTATCTGTTCCCGCAGAAGCTCGCGGTCGTCGCGAGCCCGGGCGCGATGAAGCAGCTCGAGCAGCAGCAGCACGCTAAAAAGCGCAAACAGGCCGAAGAGGTCGCGAACGCTCAGGATGTCGCGACGACGCTCGAGCAGAGCGTCATCAAGGTGTCCGCGAAGGCGGGCGGCAACGGCCGCCTGTTCGGCACGGTCACCAACGCGCAGGTCGCCGACGCGGTGCACGAGCAGCTCGGCCTCACCATCGATCGTCACAAGATCGAGATGAAGGACGGCATCAAGGCGCTCGGGACGTACCCCGTCGAGATTCGTCTCGGCAGCAACATCATTGCCAAGTCCGCGGTGCAAGTCGTCGCGCTGAAATAGTGCGACTGAGCGCCGACGAGAAGATCCGCCGCGAAGTCGCGGCGCTCTACGACGTCCTTGCCGACGCGCTGGGGACCGAGAAGGTCGTCATGCGCGCCGGCAAGCTCGGCACGCTCAAGGAGATGCGCTCGCCGGCGGTCCCCGACCGATTGCTGGCGCTGCAGCGCATCGTGTTCGAGGATCCCAGCCTCGAGACGCGTCCGGCCAAGGCGCAGTACAAGAAGATCATCGCCGACGTCGAGGACCGCCTCGCCGATCTCCTCGCGCAGCGCACCGTCGGCGATCAGATCGAAGCGAAGATCAACGCGAAGATGGTGCAGCGCCACCACGAGTACGTGCGCGAGCTGAAGCTGGAAGCGCTGCGCGAGGAAGGCGGCCCGGAGACGCCCGCTACGCAGAAGCGCCTGGCGGAGCTCGAAGCGCTCGACGCGCGCGGCCTCGCGCGCGCGGCGCTCGACGTGCTTCGGCCGAAGTCGCTCGATCAGGTCGTGGGCCAGGAGCCCGCAATCAAGGCGCTCATCGCGAAGCTCGCGTCGCCGTACCCGCAGCACGTGATCCTGTACGGCCCGCCGGGCGTCGGCAAGACGACGGTCGCGCGGCTCGCGCTGGAGCTCGCGAAGGCGCGCCCGCACGCGCCGTTCGCGTCCGACGCGCCGTTCGTCGAGGCGGCCGGCACGACGCTGCGGTGGGATCACCGCGAGACCACGAACCCGCTGCTGGGCAGCGTGCACGACCCGATCTACCAGGGCGCGCGGCGCGACTTCGCCGACAGCGCGGTCCCCGAGCCGAAGCTGGGGTTGGTGACGCGCGCGCACGGGGGCGTGCTGTTCATCGACGAGATCGGCGAGATGGACCCGGCGATGCAGACGCGCCTGCTCAAGGTGCTCGAGGACAAGCGCGTGACGTTCGAGTCGTCGTACTACGACGAGCACGATCCCAACGTTCCCGCCTACGTGAAGAAGCTGTTCCGCGACGGCGCGCCGGCCGACTTCGTGCTGATCGGCGCGACGACGCGCGATCCCGAAGCGATCGACGCGGCGATCCGTTCGCGCTGCGCCGCGGTGTACTTCGAGCCGCTCACGCAGGCGCAGGTGGCGCGCATCGTGACCGAAGCGGCGCAGCGGCTGGGCGCGAAGATCGCGCGGCGCGTCGCCGACCTCATCGCGTCGTATACGATCGAAGGCCGCAAGGCCGTGCAGATCCTCGCCGACGCCTACGGCCACGCGCTCGAGCGCGCCGGGAGCGCGCGCAGCGCTACGGTGCGCGAGGACGACGTGCTCGAGGTGGTGCAGGCCGGACGCATCGTGCAGCACACGCCGGCCCGCGCGCGGCGCGCGCGCGAGATCGGCAAGGCGCACGGGCTCGGCGTGATCGCGTACGTCGGTTCCATCGTCGAGATCGAGGCGGCGGCGTTCGCCGCGCGCGAGCCGCACAAGGGCGCGGTGCGCTTCAACGACACCGCGGGCTCGATGGCGCGCGACGCCGTGTTCAATGCCGCGTCGGTGATCCGCGCCGTCGCGGGCATCGATCCCGCGGACCACGACTTGCACGTCAACGTGGTCGGCGGCGGGAACATCGATGGGCCGTCGGCAGGGCTCGCGTTTTTCCTGGCGCTCTACAGCGCGCTCAAACAGGAGCCGCTGCCGCAGGATGTCGCGGTGACCGGCGAGGTGTCGCTCGCAGGCAACGTGCGCGGCGTCGGTGGAATTGTGGAGAAACTGTACGCGGCGCGCCAGGCGGGCATGAGAGCCATTCTCGTTCCGAGAGAGAACGTACGCGAGCTTGACGCGACGCCCGAGGGAATCGAGTTGATCCCCGTCGGAACAGTCGTGGAAGCGCTCGCCGCGCTCGGCGTGCGCGTCCCCGCGCTGCCGGCGTTGCGCGCACGCCGAACGACTACGAAAGTGCCTCGTTGAACGTCGCTCCGTTCGTCTCCACGATCGACCGCATCCCGCCGAGCAACCTCGAAGCGGAGATGGCGCTGCTCGGCTCGATCCTGGTCGACAAAGAGATGATGTCGACGGTCGCCGAGATCGTCCAGCCGTCCGATTTCTATGCGTCGCTGCACGAGTCGATCTACCTCGCGCTGTTCGCGCTGTACGAGCGCGGCGAGCCGCTCGACAAGGTCGCGCTGGCCGAAGAGCTGCGCAACCGCGGCATGCTCGACAAGATCGGCGGCCTCGCGTACCTCAACTCGCTGATGGACACCGTGCCGACCGCGGCGTCGGCGGAGTACTACGCGCGCATCGTGCGCGAGAAGTCCACGCTGCGCGGGCTGATCCACGCCGGCACGCAGGTGACGCAACTCGGCTACGAATCAGAAGACGACGTCCCCGCTGCGATCGACCGCGCGGAGCAGGTCGTGTACGACGTCGGCAACCGCAGCGAGCACAACGCGTTCGCGACGGTGCCGTCGCTGCTGCTGGGCGTGTTCCAGTCGCTCGAGCGCCGGCACGAGATGAAGGGCGATCGCACCGGCGTCACGTCGGGCTTCCGCGACATCGACGACTACACCGCGGGCTGGCAGCCCGGCAACCTGATCATCATCGCCGCGCGCCCGGCGATGGGCAAGACGTCGATCGCGCTCAACATGGCCGTCGCCGCCGCGAAGGACGAGAAGAAGCCGATCGCGGTGTTCTCGCTGGAGATGACGAAGCAGGAGCTCGTCGAGCGCTTCCTGTCGTCCGAAGCGCGCCTCGATGCGTCGAAGCTGCGCCGCGGCGCGATCGCGGACCGCGACTGGGAGAAGATCGGCCACGCGATGGGCGTGCTGCACGAGCTGCCGATTTATCTCGACGACGCCGGCGCGGTAACCGTGACGGAGATCCGCTCGCGCCTGCGCCGCCTGAAGTCCGCGCACGGCCTGAGCGCGGTGATCGTGGACTACCTGCAGCTCGTGCGCCCATCGACGATGTCCCGCCAAGGCGTGAACCGCAACGAAGAGCTCTCCGAAATCTGCCGCGTCCTAAAAGCAACGGCAAAAGATCTGGAGTGCCCGATCATCGCGCTGGCCCAATTGAATCGCGCAGTCGAAACTCGCGCCGACAAACGCCCGTTGCTGTCGGACTTGCGCGACTCCGGCGCTATCGAGCAAGAAGCGGATATCGTTACATTCCTTTATCGCGATGTGTATTATAACAAGGAGACGTCCGCGGAGCCGGACGTTACCGAGTTCATCATCGCGAAGCATCGTAACGGTAAGGTTGGGACGATTAAGTTGCGGTTCCAGCCGGAGCATACGTTGTTCGTCCCCTACGGCGATGAGTCGCACTATCCCAATCCGTAAGGTCCGTCGATAGATGGATGCGACGTACGGGATCGTGCCCGCTGAGCTCACGCTCGGCGTTGCCGACATCGACGCGACGGAACGATTCTATCGTGACGTGCTCGGCGTTGAGCTGGTGCGGCACGGCGATGCCGTGCGGATTACGTTCGGAGAGTTCACGCTCGTGTTCGAGCACGCGCCGCCGACCGAGCGGGCGAAGTTCGAGCTCGGACTGCGCGTGCGTGACGGCGCCGCGCTCGACGTGATCGCAAGACGCGTCGGCGCGAAGACGTACGACCGTGACGGCGGCGGACGCGCGCTGTTCGTGACCGACCCCGACCACTACACGATCGAGATCTTCGCGCGCTGACCGCACGCTGAGAAGGCTGGATCGTGGCGCACCCTTCGACGAGCTCAGGGTGACATTAGCGACGATTTTGCCGGAGGCGGGGGCGCGATGTTGTTGCGGCGGGGCGTTGCGGAGTCGCGGAGGCCTGGAGGGCCGGGAGCGACGGAGCACCGAGCGCCCCGGAGCGCAGGAAGCACGAAGGGGTGCGTCCCCGCCGCAACAACGTCGCGCCCCCGCCGAGCCACGCAGCCAAGTTGCGACGATGGTGGCGCACCCTTCGACAAGCTCAGGGTGACATAGAAAAAGACGCTCCGTCAGGAGCGTCTTCCGCTTGTCACGTTCGCGCCGTTCTAACCGTTGGGGTGGCGGCGGTGGTAGGCTTGGCGGCGCGCGGCAGCTCGGCGCTGCTCTTCGCGCTTTTGGC
>DASZBS010000117.1:0-10434 GCA_035943995.1 Candidatus Elarobacter sp.
GCAACAGCGGCGTCGCAAGCACGGTCAAGACAATGGAAGGCAGAAAGATCCCTGCGGTCGCCGCGACCGCACCGGCGAACCCGTCCACCGCATAGCCCACGAAGGTCGCGGTGATCACCACCGGGCCCGGCGTGATCATGCCGATCGCGACGGCGTCGACGAACGTCTGGTTGTCGAGCCAATGATACTGGTCGACCACGTAGGTCTTCACGAACGACACCACCACCAGACCGCTGCCGAAGACGAGGAAGCCCGTCTTCAAGAAGAACCAGAACAGCGCGGGTGCGAGCCCGGACGAGGGCGCGATGAGCGCCAGCAGCGCAGGCGCGCCGAACGCGCGCATCCTCGGCGCCGGCATCTCCTCCGCGATCGGCGCCGCCTTCGGTTGCGGTGCGAACGCCACGATGCCGAGCACGCCGGCCGCCAGGAACAGCCACGCCAATTCGCGCTGCAACACGATCGTGACGACGCAGGCAACGATCGCGACCGCCCAAGCGGCGTAGTCCCGTTTGAGGGTCTTGCGGCCGAGATTCCAGCTTGCGCGCAAGATGAGCGCGACGACCACCGGCCCGACGCCGTAGAACACTCCGCGCACGACGTTCGCGCCCGCGAACCGCTCGTACAGCGCTGCGATCGCGACGACGATCGCGAACGGCGGCAGCGCGAAAGCGACCGCGATCGCCAGCGCGCCGGGAATACCGTGCGTGACGTAGCCGCAGTACACGCCGAGCTGGTACGCCATTGGACCGGGACAGGCCGTCGCGATCGCGAGGCCGCGGTCGTACGACGCTTCGTCGAGCCACGCGCGCTTCTCCACCAGATCGCCGCGCATGGAGTTCGCGAGCGCGACCGGTCCGCCGAACCCCGTCGCACCGAGCATCAAGAAGTAGCGCACGAGGTCGACCAGGGAGGGCCGCATCGCTGAGGTCTTTTCCGCGCCGCGCGCGGGCGCCTCGCTGGCCTCGCCTCGACGTCGAGGAACTTCGGCGCTCTCCAGCGTACGATGGCCTGTAGTATGCTGCTCTCCGCCTTTCGCCTGACATGAGCCCGCGCAAGAAAGCCGACCTCGGCAAGGCGCTCGGCACGCGTCAGGCGTCCATCCTTGAATATCTGTGGGCGCACGGGCCGCAGTCGGTGTCGGAATTGCACCGGGGCCTGTCAGAGCGCGAGGATCTCGCGTACACGACCGTCTTCACCGAGCTCAGCCGCATGCTCAAGAAGGGTCTCGTCGCCAAGGGGAACGAGGGCGGGTCGCATCTCGACATGCGCTACCGCGCCGCGCTCAGCCGCGAAGGCGTCGTGTCGTCGGTCGTCGCGCAGACGCTCGGCGGATTGATCTCCGCGCACGGCCCGGCCGCCGTCCACGGCTTCGTCGACGCCGTGGCGCACGACCCGTCCGCGCTCGAAGAACTGCGCCGGCTGCTCAACGCCCGTTCGCGCAAAAAGCCGTAGCAGCGTGCGGTTCGTCCGCGCGCTCTGGCCGGTCGTGTTTCTCATCCCGCTTTCGTGGTGGGCCGACCGCGGTTGCCGGCTCGCCGGCGTGGATCCGCTCTATCACACGACACTGTGGATTCACGAGCGGCTGGGCTGGTTCGTCGCCGTGCTTGCCGTCGTCTCAGCCGTCGTGGTCGTCGGCAAGATCGTCGTCGCGCGACTTCGTTTCGCCCGCCTCAAGCTGCTCGCGGAGCCGCTACCAACGCAACTGCAGACTGCGCTCAAGCGCGCGTCCACCGAGCTCGGCATCGCGATTCCGGCCGTGCTCTACCTCGACATCGCGGCACCGATCGCGACGACCGTCTTCCGGCGCACGATTCTGTTCTCGCGAGGCTTCATCGAACCGCTCGGCGACGCCGATCTCGAGCTCGTCGCACGGCACGAGATCGCGCACGTACAACGTCACGATGCAACCGCCGGCGTCCTGTGGCATCTCGCGTTCGCGGCGTTGCTCATCCCCGGCTTCGAGCCGCTGGAGCGGCGTCTTCACGCCCGACGAGAACGCGCGGCGAACGTCACGGCGGCGAACGGGCGCAGCGAGCGATACGTATCCCTCCTGAGCCGCATGTCCCACGGTGCGGACGTGTGCGCCGAGGCGCGGCTCGGTCTCGAGGCCGCGACCCGGAGGCCCGAGGACCGCTGGCTGATGTGGTTCGCGCCGCTCGCGGTCGTCGCACTGGCCGTCGCGCTGCCGCTCAGCCACGCCGCCTTCCGCCATGACCTGCCGTATCTTCTGTCCCATCACTGTTAGGCATCGTCACGACCGTTGCCGAATGCTCCGCTTGGAGGTGACCGTGAAACCTAGGTTTGCAGCAGCGTCCTTGGCTGCCATCTTGACGGCGACATCAGCAGCCGCGATGGCTGCGGATGCGCAACGCCAGACGCAGGTCGAGCACAAGAGCGAGACGGTCATGCCGTTCAGCATGCAGACGTCGATGCACGTGTTCATGCCGACGCCGAGCGGCGGCGTGCAAACCGTGCTCGTGCACGACGGGAACACGAAGCAGGTCGGTCTCGTGCGCTTGCACTTGCGCAAGGAAGCCACCGCGTTCGCTCGCGGTGATTTCGCAGATCCGGCGTCAATCCACGGCGGTGACATGCCGGGTCTGAAGGCGATGCACGCGGGGTCGCGGCGCATCAATGTCCGTTACGCCGACGTTTCCAACGGCGCGCGAATCACGTACGCGACCGCGGACCCGGCGCTCGTGTCGGCGATCCACGCCTGGTTCAAGGCCCAGGTGAACGACCACGGACCGCACGCATCGATGAAGATGTAGCATCCGGAGACGGCTCGGGTGAAACCGCAGGTGGGAAACCGGCGTTTGGGGTACGACATACTACGGTGCGTAGTATGTCGCCCGCCCAACGAGAGGTTTGCTTGCTCGCCACCCGCTTCAGCGTCGCCGCTATCTTGACCATCCTGACCGTTTCGCCCGGCCTCGCCGCGCAGCCCACGATGGCGCCGATGCCCGGCATGCCCATGGCCACCCCGGCGCCCGCGAAAAAGAGCACGCCCACACCGGCCGCCGCGAAACCCTCGCCCGCCCCGACGATGGCGCCGATGCCCGGCATGACGATGGCGCCGAGCCCGTCACCACCGACGCCGAGCGCGTCCATGGCGCCCGGGATGAACATGCAGCACGGCGGCGGCGCGACGATGTCCGGCATGACGATGAAGGGCGCAACGGATCTGAACGTGCCGATGGAGCGCGAAGGAAGCGGCACGTCGTGGCAGCCCGACTCCGCGCCGGAGTACGGCGCGATGCACATGACCGCCACGTCCATGCTGATGACGCACTATGCAGCGTTCCCGCGTTACGTCGAGACCGGCTCAGCTCGCGGTTCGCGGCGATTCGACGCACCCAACTGGTTCATGGTCATGGGCTCGCAGAATCTCGGCGCGAACGCGCAGCTGGGATACCACGCGATGATCTCGCTCGATCCGCTCACGGAGAACCGCGTCGGCTATCCGCTGCTCTACCAAACCGGCGAGTCGGCGTACGGCGCGCCGCTGCACGACCGCCAGCACCCGCACGACCTCTTCTCGGAACTGTCCGCGTCGTACAGCGTCAAGACCGGATCGCGATCGTCGGCATATCTCTACCTCGGCTACCCCGGAGAGCCGGCGCTCGGCCCGCCGACGTACATGCACCGGCCGATCGCGTACGACATGGCGGACGCGCCGATCGGACACCACTGGCAGGACGCCACGCACGTCACGTTCGGCGTCGCAACGGCCGGCTACGACTTCGGCCGCGTGAAGGTCGAAGGCTCGGCGTTCACCGGCACGGAGCCGAACGAGTTTCGCTACAACTTCGACCGCCCGCACCTCGACTCGTACAGCGGCCGGCTGTCGTGGAATCCCAGCGCGAACGTCGCGCTGCAGATCTCCAACGGCTACATCAAGGCGCCTGAAGCGCTCGATCCCGGCGTAAATCAGCACCGCACGACCGCATCGGTGCTCTACAACAAGCCTTTGGGCTACGAGTCGAACTGGTACGCCGGCGCGGTGTGGGGCCAGAACCGTTTATCGGACGGCTCTCCCACGAGCAACGCGTACCTCTTCGAGACCGACTACCGGCGCGGCCGAAACGCCTACTACGCGCGCTTCGAACGCGTTCAGAAGTCCGGAAACGAGCTGGTGCTGCCGAGCGCGCTCGTTGCCGACACGCTGTTCGACGTCGGATCGTACTCCTTCGGATACGTCCGCGATCTCAACCGGCAGGTGAACGGAACGCGCATCGGACTCGGCGCGCAGATCACGCTCGCCCCGAAGTCCGTCGGGCTCGACCCCTACTACGGCGCGGGGACGCCGGCGTCGTTCCAGGTCTTCCTTCGGTTGCGCCCAACGGCCACCGGGATGAACGGCATGACGAAATGATCGTCCACCACGTTCGCGGAGCGCTCATCGGCATCGCGGCAGTGTTGGGCATCGTCCTGGGCGTCGTGCTCGCGATGGTCTACATGGGCTACGCGCCGATGGCCGCCGACTCGGCACCGTCCTCGATCGAGGCGAATCTCGCGATGCGGGCGCTGCATGCCGCCTCGGAGCGTCAGATGGGCAACGTAAAAAGCCCGATCCCCGCGAACGACGCAAACCTTTCCGCCGGTTTGAAAACGTACCAGCAGAACTGCATCATGTGCCACGGCGCGGCCGACGGAAAGCCGTCCAACATCGCTGCTGGTTTCTACGTTCCGTCGCCGCAGTTCGCCACGGACGGCGCCGAAGACGATCCCGAAGGCGCGACGTACTGGAAGATCCACCACGGCATTCGGTTCTCGGCGATGCCGGCGTTCCAGCACTCGCTCAAGAACACGGAGATCTGGCAAGTGGCGCTGTTCCTCAAGCACATGGACACGTTGCCCAAGCCGGTCGACGCGGCGTGGAAGGCGACGAAGAGCGTCGGCGGCATGAACATGAATGCCACGCCGAAGATGGACATGAAGTGACGGGTCGTCCGGCGGGTAAACGGGCTCTATAATGACGGGTCCGCTCCTCATCACGACGGTCGCCGCCGTCGGCGTCCTCCATACGCTCGTGCCCGACCACTGGGCGCCGATCGTGGTACTCGGCCGTCAGCAGGGGTGGTCGGTTTCCCGCACGGCGCGCGCCGCCGCCATCGCCGGATTCGGCCATGTGACGACGACATTGCTGCTCGGCATCGTTCTGTGGGTGGTCGGCGCATCGCTTGCGGTGCGCTATGCGCATCTGGTCAGCGTGACAGCCGCAGTCGCCCTCATCGGCTTCGGCCTATGGATCGCGTATTCGGGTTGGCGGGAGTTGCGAGAGCACGACGGCCATGCTCACGGTCCCGAGCTAGCGCACGCGCACGATCATCGCCACGAGGACGGCGTCCGTCACGTTCACTGGCACGAGCACGGCGCCGAGGACTGGCATGCCGACGCGGACGGCGCTGCGGCGCTGCACGTCCACGAGCACGCCGTCGCGGGACGAACGGCGCTGCTGCTGATTCTCGGGTCGTCGCCGATGGTCGAAGGCATTCCGGCTTTCTTTGCGGCCTCGACGTACGGTATTCCGTTGCTTGCGACGATGGCGGCGGTCTTCGCAATAGCGACGATGACGACGTACGTTTCCGTCTCGGTCGCCGGCATTGCGGGGCTCCAGCGGATCTCGCTGGGCCCGCTCGAGCGCTACGGCGAGGTCGCGAGCGGCGCCTTCGTGGGACTTGTCGGCATCTATGCGCTGATTACGGCGTAGCAGGGCACCCCCGGTGGGGTAGACACCCGGGGTGGGGGTGTGGTAGAATCTTCATCGCAATGGCCAAGAAGCACGCGCAACCCAAGACCAGCGGCCTGAACGCCGAGCGCAAGACCGACGTCCTCAACCGGCTCAAGACGGTTCGCGGCATGACGGACGGCATCATCAAGATGGTGGACGACGACGTCTACTGCATGCAGGTGCTCAAACAGATCTCCGCCGCTCGGGCGAGCCTCGACCGCGTCGCGCGCATCCTGCTCGAGAACCACGTCGCGACGTGCTTCGTCGAACAAGTGAAGGCGGGTGAGGGCAAGGACGCGGTGGGGGAGCTGATGGAGACGCTGAACTTCCAGCGCGAGCTCATCTAGTGCTGCTCGCGAAAATCGGCGAAGCGCTCATGCTTGCCGGCGGCATGGCGTGGCAAGTCGGCTGGAGCCTCATCCTGGGCTTCGTTCTTTCAGGCGCCGTCCAGGCGCTCGTGTCGAAGGAGCGCATGCAGCGCGCTCTCGGCCGCGACGGCATCCGGGAGATCGCGCTCGCGACCGGCTTCGGTGCGGCGAGCTCGTCGTGTTCCTACGCCGCCGCGGCGATGAGCAAGACGCTGTTCAAGAAGGGTGCCGCCCTGGTTCCGTCGCTCGCGTTCCTGTTCTCGTCCACCAACCTCGTGCTCGAGCTCGGCATCATCCTATGGCTGTTGATGGGCTGGCAATTCACGGCCGCGGAATGGATCGGCGGACTCGTCCTGATCGCGATCATGACGGTGCTCGTGAAGCTGACGTACCCGAAGCAGCTCGTCGAAGAAGCGCGCCGGCGCGTCGACGAAATTGGCGGCCACGACCACGGCTCGATGGAAGCCGAAGGCAGCTCGGTCATGGAGCGCCTCCGCAATCCGGCGACGCGCGTGTCGATCGCGCAGAACTTCGCGATGGACTTCTCCATGCTGTGGAAGGACCTGTTGGGCGGCTTCCTCATCGCGGGCGCGCTCGCGGCGTTCGTTCCGGACCACGCCTGGAAGGCGTTGTTCCTCAACGGGGCGGCACCCGGCGTGCAACTCGTCGGCAACGCGATCGTCGGGCCCGTCATCGCGATCCTCTCGTTCGTCTGCTCGATCGGGAACGTGCCGCTCGCGGCCGTGCTGTGGGCCAGCGGAATCTCGTTCGGCGGCGTGCTCGCGTTCCTGTACGCCGACCTCATCGTGCTGCCTCTGCTCGACGTCTACCGCAAATACTACGGCGTGCGAATGATGCTCTACATCTTCGGCGTGTTCTTCACCACGATGGTGCTCTCGGCGATCGTCATGGACGGCGCCTTCTCCGCACTTCATCTCGTCCCGAAGCCGAATCCGAACATCCGGCACGACCTCACGATGTTCTCGTTCAACTACACGTTCGTCCTGAACGTCGTGTTCGGCGCGCTCGGTCTCTACCTGTGGTGGCTGAACCGGAGCAACCCGATGGACCACGCGTCGCATGCCGGGCACGATACGCAGCACGGCGACGGCGACCATGCGGGTTAGGCTGTAACCACCGCTACCGCACATTTTCACATTCTCCACAGGCCTGACGCATTCAATGGAGCCAAAGCTCGAGGCCGAGTGAACTCGTCTCGCGCGCCTCTCGTTCCGACGCCCTATGAAAGGACGCCGATGATTTCGTTATCTCTGAAACGCCTTGTCGCACTCGGAGCGATCGCCGTGTTGCCGATGGCCTGCGCCCCGGGAACCTCGACCGTCACCCCATCGACGGGCACGACGCGCGTGACGCAATCCGGCGGCACGGGCGGTGGTGGCGGCGGCGCTACCGGCGGCGGTGGTGTTGCATCGACGTGTCAGCCGTTGCCCGGCACGTGCGTCCTCAACGCTACCATCGCGCTTGCGTCGCGCGTCGGCGGCCTCAAGGGACAGATTCGCTTCGAGCGCAGCCCGACTCGCATGGCGGTTACCGGCACGCTGCAGCCCGGCAACACCTTGCCCAACTCGTATTATGCCATCCTGGTGGATACCGGTACCGGAGTTCCGGGCGCTCCGCTCGCGTACGCAGCCCGCGGCGTGATGGACCCGCAGACGAAGACCGTCACGCTCGAGACCATCCCCGGCGACGGGCTGTTCTCGCAAACGCCCAACGCCATGCCGGTCGACCCGAACTTCATCCCGGACCGCGTTTTCGGCGTGCCGGGCTGGTCGTTCATCTCCGACCCCACGCCGCCGTCCGCGGACACCCTAGCGCTGTTTGCAGCCGTGCAGGCCGGATCGTCGGTGCGGATCGCCACGCTCGGTGTGCCCGGGCAGATCTGCCCGTGTCCGCCTCCGGGCCCCGTCGTCCCGGCTCTATTGCAATACGACTTGCCGCCCAGCTCACTGCGTTAGTCGCGTGCCCAGGCGCGCATCGAGAGGGCGACCAGCCAGAGGGCGGCGACCGCTGCCAAGAACCATTTGAAATCGGAGTCGATGACGAAGTTGACCGCTGACATCAGACCGATGGACACGACACCGGCGACCGCTACGACGATCGTCGCATATCTGCCGCCTGTCCGAAAGGACGTCACGGCCACGTAGACCGTCAAGATGCCCGATGCCGCCATGTAGCCGCCGGCGACGCGGAAGACGAGTTGAAGCCACGCAGTGAGGCCGGGAGCGACCGATCGAAGTTGCTCAGGGGTCGCGTGGATGTAGCGAAGATCTTCCGGCAACAGCGGACGCCGGACGAACACGAAATACGCGCCCATGGCGATGATGACGGCGCCCGCCAAGGCCAGCATCGCCGAAGGAACGGTATACCGGGCGCGTGCGATCGATCGAGACTCCACAGCTTCGGCTAGACCGGCTCATGCCGGGGCAAGGACTCCGGTAGCGTTAACCTCGCGACGGCGATTACGCGGTCAGCCGCCCCGTAGTACACATCGAGACGTCCGTCGGCGCGAAGATCTGCGGCAGTCGGGAAAACCACGTCCGCGACGGTTCCGCTGCGTTCGTATTCGGCGAACGGTTCGAGAATGGGCGCCGGGGTCCGAAAGAGGACGCGCGAAGGCCGCTGAGGATCGAGGATGACCGCTCCCATCGCGTAACGCGGATGGCCGTTCGCCGTCGACACCGCGTGATAGAGCATCAGCCATCCGTACGCCAAACGGACCGGCGGCGCCCCTGTGCCCACTTTGTGGTCCTCCCAATGCTGCACGGGTCCCATCACCGTCTCGTGCTTTGCGATCGTCGTGAGAGCGGATACATCAGCCTGCGCGTCCGCAAGCGGGACGTATGAAATCCAAATGTTCTCCTTGGTCTCCTCGCCGCACGGCGGCTTTGTCACGTCGCATCCGTCGTGATGGAATGCGATGCGCGTCGTCGGCCGATGCAGAATCGCCAACGACGGCACACCGTCCGGGTCGGATACGACGTCCGGGAAGATCGCCGCGTCTTTGTTGCCGCAAGCATTGAGGTCCGGGACGCCGCTCTGCGCGGCGTAGCGTACCAGGCCGAGGCGCCGCCACGTGACGAGATCGTTTGACACCGCGATCGCAACGCGAGGCTCGAACGGCACGAAAGCGGTATACGTCATGACGTAGGTACCGAGTGCCGCGACGTAGCAGGCGCGCGAGTCTTCGACGCCTCCGCCTGCGGGGCCGACTTCGTACGGCTCCCGCGGTTCGAGCGCGAGGCCGATACGATCGACCCCGACCGGAACGTCGCCACGGAACCGCACGCGCGCATGTCCGATGCGCGAAAAGTTCCCTTCGGCTACCATCCGCGGAAAAAGATGCATCGCACCGTCTGGTCCACGGACGCCGGCCGGATTGAGCACGCCCCACGCTTCGCGCGGATCTCCGGCCGGCGTCATGACCACTCCCAACCGCTCCACCCCGAACGGAAGCCGCGGCCGTGATTGGAAGATCGAGCCGAGTTGGAGCATACTACACTCCGTACGACGATCGTGTGAACATGGTGAGAATTCCCATCGGAACGCCGCTTCCGGTGTCCTTCTCACCTTTCGGACGTCCCCTCCGTATACTGCGCATGGCTCGCGGCCCCGGGCGGAGGGCGATTCCCGGGCCTCCGCCGCTTATCCCGAATGCAACCACGAAGGGACTCAGCTGAATGAACAGCACGACGCAAATCAATTCAGAGCGTTTGCCGCAACTGAATCCGACCGCCCTAGCGCTTGCCTTCGGCGTTGCAGGCCTCGTCATCGTCATCCTCTTCGCCGCCGTCATGGGTGGAATGTCGGGGATGACGCACGGCGGCGGCGCGGGCTGGATGCATGGTTCGGCCGGCATCGGTCCAGGCTACGGAGGGGCGATGATGGCTGGCGGGCTCGGATTTTTCGTCTCAGCGCTCGTCTGCGGCTTTCTGGGCGGCGCGCTCGCGGGCGGCGTGTCGGCGGCGGTCTACAATAACGTCGTCGGAGGTAGGAACGGACGTCCGCAGTGAGCGCAACCACCCTTCGAGAGCCGGCCTTGAACGCGGACGCAGCCTCGCCGCCGACGCACGCAACCGAAATCCATTTGGCTGACTGCTACGCCGGAACCGAGCTCGCGGGCGTCGAGCGCAAACTGCGCGACATCGCCGGCGTGCAGCACGTCGGCCTCGACCGCACTCGGAACATCGTGCGGATAACGCTCGACGCGCAGCGCACCTCCGCGGACCAGATCGTGGCGATGCTGAAGAACGCCGGCTACGCTTGCGAGTGCACCGGCGAGCGCGCGGCGCCCGCCCCTTCGGCCGACAAGCA
>DASZBS010000118.1:0-2017 GCA_035943995.1 Candidatus Elarobacter sp.
CAGCGCGTGACGATCAGCGCCGCGAGCCCGATCGCCACGACGTCCTCGGCGATCGCGGCGGGGAGCGCGCCGATCTTCGCGATCGCCGCGGCGCGCGCGGCGTGCCCGCCGTACGTGCCGATCAGCGCCCCGATCGCCCCCACCACCGCCCCGGCGATCGGCGACCCGCCGTGCCACGCGGTGATGAACCAGCCGGCGACCGCGCCGCTGACCGGCCGGACGACGATCGACGGGAACGCCGTCCGCGACGGAATCTTCGGCGACGCGTCGGCGACGTATTCGCCCAGCGCCGCCACCCCGAGCACGATCCCCCAAATCCCCACGCCCCGCGACAGCGCGAGCGCCGCCAGCGACGTGAACGCGCGAAGGCCCGAGACGAAGCCGATCCCCAGCGCCAGCAGCAAGCTTTCCATGGCGCGATTATACCGGATCGCCGTACAAAATCAGTTCGAAATGCTTAACAATGTCCGGTCGCGGCCGAACGTTTCAGAATCTCTTCATCGTCGGGGCCGATAGAGAACGAGAGCCACCAGGACGGAGACGACGACGATGGAGAGACGGATCGCAACCCATGCCGGCACCGCGCTGCTCGGATTGCTGCTCGCCGGCGCCTCCCTCGTGCCCGCGACGGCCGAGGACGCGGTTCGCATCCCGCTCGCCGCGATGAACGGTTCGGGCGAAAGCGGCGTGGCGATCCTGACCCCGCGCGGCGCCAAAACGCTCGTGCAGCTCCAGCTCCACGGCGGCCCCGGCGACCCGCAGCCGACCCACATCCACACGGGCACGTGCGACAAGTACGGCCCGCGACCGCTCTACATGCTCTCCGCGGTGGTCAAGGGCGAATCGACGACGACGGTGGACGTCCCGATCGAGAAGCTCACGGCGGGCGACCTCGTGATCAACGTGCACAAGTCGTTCGACGACATCGCAACGATCGCGAGCTGTGCGACCGCGAAGAAATAAGGCGCCCGCATGATGCGCGGCCGTTTTCCGATCGCGGCGCGGCTGGCTTGTGGCTCCGCGATCGCGGTGCTGCTGATGATCGCCGTCGCGGTGCTGACGGCCCGCGGCATCGCGGCGATGTCGTTCGCCGCGGCGCATCGCGAAGCGCTCGAGCGGACCTCGATCGAGATCCGCGAGGTCGTCGACGCGGCCGTGCTGGAGCAGAGCGCCGTCCGCGGGCTCGTGGCGACCGGTGACCCGGCGTTTCGCGGCGACATCGACCAGGCGCGCGCGGCGCTGAAGCGCCGGCTCGCGACGCTGCGCGCGAGCGATCAGACGTCGTACATCCCGGTGAACCAGCTCGAGCAGATCGACGTGTTCGAGCAGCAGATCGAAGACGGCGTCGGCGCACTGGACGGGCAGTATTCAAAACGCAGCGCCGACGTGCAGGCGGGCCGCCGCGAGGCAGCCGCCGGCGCGCTGCGCGACGACGCGACGCGCTTCGACGCGGTCCACCGGCAAGCCGAGAAGCTCTACGCCTACGTCGCATCGGGCGCGCGGCTCGCCAACGCGGAGTTCGAGGCGACCGCACGCTCCGTCTTGATCAGCCTCGTCGCGAGCACCGTCGCGGCGATCTTCTTGTTCGCGCTCATCGCGTACGCGGTCGGCCGGTCGGTCACCGGCCGGCTGTCGAAAGTGTCCGCGGCGCTGCACGACATCGCGCGCGACGACGTCGAGCGCCTCGTCAGCTCGTTCCGCGCGCTGGCCGGCGGCGACCTCGACACGCGCTACGACACGGCCCGGCTGCCGCTCAAGCTGAAGAGTCCCGACGAGATCGGCGTGCTCGCCGCGAGCTACGACGAGCTCGTCGGCGGATTGCACGGCGTGGCAAGCGCGTTCGGCGCGATGACCGAGAGCCTGCGCGGTACGGTGACGCGCGCATCCGCCGTCTCGCAAGACCTCGTCACGGAGAGCGTCCAAGTGTCGGCGAGCACCGCGGAATCCGCGGTCGCGGCCGCGCAGGTGCTCGACGCCGTTCGTGACGCGACGCTCGCGTCGGCGGCCCAGGCCGAAC
>DASZBS010000119.1:0-3005 GCA_035943995.1 Candidatus Elarobacter sp.
CGCGCTGATGTGGAGCGGAGCGGTTCTCCCCGCGTTCCGCCGGCGCGGCGTCCACCAGGCGCTGCTGGCCGCCCGGCTCGCGCTCGCGCACGAGCGTGGCGCGACCGCCGCGGCATTCAAAACCACCGCCGGCTCGCCCGCCGAGCATTCCGCCGCGAAGCTCGGGTTCGCTCGGACGGGCCTGCGCCGGCGCGTCCACGGGCGGTGACGACCGCCGCTCGGGCGAAGTCGTTCGCGGGGTGGCAGACCGAGCAGCACCGGCGATCGTGCGACTCGCCGGCGAGCACGACATCGCGACGCGTCACGAAGTGCACCTGGCCTTTCAGAAGGTGCGTGAGAACCCATTTGTCATCGTCGACCTGACCGGCTTGACCTACGTCGACTCGACCGCGATCGACGAGCTCTACCGCGCCGAGTCGCGCGCGCTCGCGCTCAGCGGCAAGCTCGTGATCGTCGCGCGCAACCAGCGCATGATCCGCCTGCTCAGCATCGCGGGGCTCACCGCGCGCACGCCGATCGTCGACTCGCTCGGCGCGGCCGCCGCGCTGATGCGCGCGTCGTAGCGGCCGCGGCGCGCTAGTCGGCGTCGGCGCGCTCGGCGCCGTCGAACGCGTACGCGGTCAGATCGAGATCGACGCGCTTGGGCGTCCCGCTCGCTCGCGCGAGCGCACCCGCGCCTTCGGTCGCGAACGCGGTCAGCGGGATCGCGACCGGCACGCGCGCGGTGTCGCCGGGCCGCAGGTCCAGCGCAACGGAGAACGTCGACAAGCCCAGCCGCTGCGCGCCCGTCGCGGGGTAGACGACGAGCCCGCCGCCGACGCGCCGGATCGTGCGGCGCGCGTGGTTCGTCACCGTGACGACGAACCGCTCCGTCATGGAGCCGTCCGGCGTCACGTCGCGCGCGGAGCCCGTCACCACGCGAGCGACCTCCGCGCGCCGCCGCGCCGTGCGCGTGCGGTCGAGCTCGGCGAGCCGCTTCTGCTCGGCGCGCAGGTCGGCTTGATACGCCGCCGCCGTCGCACCGTCGCGCGAGCTATGCTGCGCGCAGCCCGCGAGCGCGCCGGCAAGCGCGCCCGCGGCCAGCGCGCGGATCAGCATCCCGAAGCGAAGGAGACGCTGACGACCGGGTGGAGCTCGATCCCGTTGGGCGCGACTCCGGTCTGTCCGTGGATCGGGTCGAAGTACGGCACGCCGGTGATGTCGGCGACGACCGTCTTCGTGTTGATGTAGGTGAAGCTCGTCGACGGCGTCCCCATGCAGTGCACGAACGCGTCGCGCGCGGTTTGGAACAGCGCGGCGTAACCCGACGAGCACGCGCTCGAGCACGCCGACGACGGCGGCTCGACGATCATCGTCTCCTTCGCGTTGTTCATGTCGGCGACGACGATGTGGTAGTCGTTGTCGTTCTCGGTTTTCCAGCCGACGATCGTCGCGCGAATCCGCACCGCTTTGAGCTCCCACGGCGCGAAGCGAATGTTGTCCGCTTTGGCGAGCGGACCCGACGGCGGGACCGGGACGCTCGCGTGGATCAGCTCATCGACAGTCGTCATGTGGATCGCGCGGTCGACCTGCGACGCTTGCGGATCGCTCAGCGTTTTCACGTGCCAGCGCTCGGTGCCGCAATGCGTGCCGCACGACGCGCCGGCGCCGGTCGACGGCGCGGGGATCGGCGTCGGGCCGCCCGCGCTCGGCGTCGGCGTGGCCGGGCCGGGCGTAGCACCGATCGGCGTCGGAACCGGCGTGCCGACGGGCACCGGCGTGGCCGGTGCCGTCGTGAAGACCGGCGCGGGTGTGGCAATCGGCGTTCCGCCGCCGGTCAACGAGACGTCGTCGACGTACAGGGTCGTGAACGTCTTCGCGTAGCCGTTGCCGTGCACGCCGAAGTACAAGCTGAGCGTCTGCCCGGCGAACGCCGAGACGTCGACCGACTTTTTCGCCCACCCGTTCGTCTGCGCCGACACCTGCCACAGCATCTTCACGGTGTTGCCCTCGGCGTCGAGAAACTCGGCTTCCTGGTACGAATACTCCGTCGACGTCTCGCTGGTCAGCGCGTAGACCCAGAACGTCAGCACGCCGTTCGCCGGGACTTTGACCAACTGGCACAATCCCTCGTCGCCGTCGATCTGGCCGCTGTTGCGGTTCGTCGAACCGGCGCGCAGCGCATACGTTCCGCGATGCGCCTGCGCGCTCGAGATGCGCGCGTCTTGCGATCCGCACTGGTGCCACGTGGACGTGCCGCCCGACTCGAAGCCGGGATCGCGCACCACGTTGCGCGCCGCGGAGTCGCCCGGCGCGCTGACCGCGACCAGGAGCGTGGCGGCAAGCACGATACCGGCCGCCACGGAGAAGACACGTCGCACGGAATGCTCCTTTTCTGCGCACCAAACCGACCGAGCGCAAGATGCAGTTCGCGGTGCGTACGCGCTAGTCCGTCTCGCGCTGGTCCCTGCCCGACTCCACCCGGTAACCGGTCAACTCGAGCTCGACGCGCTTGGGCATGCCGCTCGCAGCCGCGAGCGCACCCGCGCCCTCGGTGCCGAACGCCGAACGCGGGATCGCGACGCCGACGTTCGCGCGACGTCCCGGCGGCACGTCGACGCTCACCGAAAACGTCGCCAGCCCAAGCCGGTGCAGCCCGCGGCCGCCGTAGACGATGACCCCACCGTCGATGCGGCGCAGCGCGCGTCCGCCGCGGTTCGCAAGCTGCACGACGAAGCGTTCCGCCGTCGCGCCGGGCGGCGTGACGTCGCGCGCCGAACCGCTCACGACGCGCGCGATCTCCGCGCGACGGCGCTCGGTGCCGGCACGATCCTGCGCCGCGAGCTGCGCCCCTTTCGCGCGCAGCGCGACGTCGTACGCCGACGCGGGTGATGCGGTCGGCTGCAGTGCAACGTCACGGTGATTCGCGCACGCGGCGACCGCACTCAGCAGCGCGGCCGCCGCGAGCGCGCGGCACGTCATCCTCGCGTCAGCAACCGGACACGAACGCGACGCTCATCACCGGG
>DASZBS010000120.1:0-37957 GCA_035943995.1 Candidatus Elarobacter sp.
CCGTCGCGCACGTTCGCCGATGCCGGGCAGGCGTCGAGCGAGTTTCTGGACCGCTTGCTGCCCGACGATCATCCGGCCGCCGCGGCGGACGCGGCGGGATTGCTCGCGCGCAAAACGCGCGAGGAGCTCGAGCGCCGCGACCAGATCGCGCTCTACACCGACGTCGAGCTGCCGCTCGCGTCGGTGCTCGCATCGATGGAACGCGCCGGCATCGCGCTCGACCCCGCGGCACTGAGCGAGATCTCGGCCGAGGTGGACGCGGCGGTCGAACGGCTGCAGCGCGAGATCTTCGAGCTTGCCGGCGAAGAGTTCAACCTCGGCTCGCCGCAGCAGCTCGGGCGCATGCTGTTCGACAAGCTGGGGCTGCCCGCGGGACGGCAAAACAAGACCGGCTATGCGACCGGCGCCGACGTGCTGCAAGGGCTCGCGAAGAGCTTTCCCGTCGCGGCGAAGGTGCTCGAGTGGCGCGAGGTGTCCAAGCTCAAGAGCACCTACGTCGACGTGCTGCCGACGTTGGTGGATGCGAACGGCCGCATCCACACGGTGTTCAACCAAACGTCCACCGCGACGGGGCGCCTGTCGTCGACGAATCCGAACTTGCAGAACATCCCGGTGCGCAGCGAGCTGGGCCGGCGCATCCGCAAGGCGTTCGTCGCGCCGTCCGACGACCGCGTGCTGCTCGCCGCCGACTACTCGCAGATCGAGCTGCGGCTGATGGCGCACCTCTCCGGCGACGAAGCGATGCGCACGGCGTTCCACGAAGGCCAGGACATCCACGACTTCACCGCGCGCAAGATCTTCGACGTCGGACCGTTCGCGGACGTGGACCACAATCAGCGCCGGATGGCGAAGTCGGTGAACTTCGGCTTGCTGTACGGGATGTCGGACTTCGGCCTCGCGCAGCGCCTGGAGATCGACCGCGGGACGGCGCGCGCGATGAGCGAGACGTACTTCGAGCGCTTCCCCGGCGTGCGCGGTTACATCGACCGCTGTCTGGAGCAGGCGCGCGAGCGCGGTTACGTCGAGACGCTGCTCGGGCGGCGCCGTTACATGCCCGACCTGCGCTCGCGCAACTACATGCTGCGCGCGGCGGCGGAGCGCGAAGCGACCAACGCGCCGCTGCAAGGCTCGGCGGCCGACCTGATGAAGCTGGCGATGGTCCGGCTGGCGCGGCGGCTCGACGGGGACATGCTCGACGCGGTGATGCTGTTGCAGATCCACGACGAGCTGATCTTCGAGGTGGCGGTGCGCGACCTCGACGCGGTCGGCCGCGTTGTGAAGTACGAGATGGAGCACGCGCTGGAGCTGAGCGTGCCGATCGAAGCGACCCTCAAGACGGGAAAGAACTGGTACGACGTTGAGAGCTACGACCCGGATGCGCAAGTCGACGACGCATAGCCTGATCGCGCTGGGCGCGCTGCTCGCGCTCACGGCGCAGAGCCCCGCGCCCGCCGCGACGCCCGCGGCGCAGAGCTGGTGCACGCGCCTCCCGCTGCCGCGCCCGGACCTGCCGGCGATGAAGGTGGAGGGCAACCCGGTGCACCGCGGGCACGCCGCGGAGTGCCGCGTGCTGGAGGTACGGGCCGGGCGCACGATGCTGCGGCTGGCCGTCGCGGCGACCAACGCGCAGCGCGAGCACGGCTTGATGAACGTGCCGTTCGTGCCGGCCGGTGAGGGGATGCTGTTCGCGTTCCCCGGCAGCGACGAGCTGCGCGGGTTCTGGATGAAGGACACGATCACGCCGCTGGACATGGTGTTCGTGCGCACCGACGGAACGATCACGATGATCGCGGAGAACGTGCCGGCGACGAAACCCGGCACGCCGGACGACAAGGTCGCGCGGCGCCAAGCGCTCGCGAAGTACGTGATCGAGCTGGGCGCGCGTGAGTCCGAGCGCATCGGGCTGGAACCCGGGATGCAGCTCTACATCGAAGCCGTCGACGCAAAATGAACGCGGCTCGCGTGCTCGCGGCGGTTGCCGTCGCGTTCGCGTGCACCGCGCAAACGCCGGAGCCGAGCGCGCCGCTGACCGGCGACCAAATCCTCGCGCGCGCGAAGGCGGTGTTTCGCGCGTACGCGCGCCCGCCGTTCGTGGCCTACACGCTCGTCCGCCGCGACCGCCACAACGGCGCGCCGGACTTCGAGAACAGCTACACGCTCAAGCTCTGGTGCCGCACGGCGGATCGCTCCGCGCTCGCACGCAAGGCCTGGCGCGGCAAGGCGTACGGTGACCTGGAGAATCTCACGGTGATGTTCGACAAAGCGGTCGACCCAGGGCCGCCGACCGCCGACATGTTCGAGAAGCGTTTGTTCGGCGCGTCCGGCGCACGGCTCGACGCGTCGCCCGCTCCGGTGCCCGGCGTGCGCGCGTCCGACGCCGGCGGCGTGCCGCCGGCCGAGCCGACGACGCTGCCGGAGATCGGGCGCGTCGGCGCGCGCGACGGCGACTATCGCGTCGTGCGCATGGCGCGCGACGGCGAGCTGATCCATCTGTGGCTCGAGCCGAAGTCGGACGCCGAACGCAATCGGCTCGACGAGATGTGGGTCGACGCGCGCACGTACGACGTGCGCCGCGCGCGCGTGCGCGATCACCTGTATTTCGGCATCACCGGGCAGTCGATCGAAGAAGAGTTCGATGTGCGCTTCACGCCGGGTCCCGGCGGCTTACCGCTCATCACGTCGATCCACGGGCAGACGCAGTACGGGCAGTACGAGACCGACTACACGTTCGCCGACGTCACGTTCCCCGAGGCGCTGCCGGAATGGTATTTCGTGCCCAAGCTGTACGGCGCGCACCGGGCCGACGCACCGGCGTGATGCGGAGTGCTAGTCGCGCAGCGAGCGAGGTGGTACACTCGTGCCGTCGTGGCGGCCTAGCAGTCGCCTGAAAGGGGTATTTTGTGAAAACGTTCGCGTCTCTCGCACTCGTCGCGTTACTCGCCGGGTGTTCCGGCGGCGGCGGTTCGACCGCGCCGTCAAGCCCGGCCGCCCCGGGCGCTCCTGCAGCCATCGGTCGCGCGCCGCACAACGGCGGCCCCGGCACGACCTCGATCACGTACTACGACTCGTACGCGCCCACCGGTCAGTGCAACCCCGGCGTGTTGACCGTCAACAACAGCTACGCGCCGGCGCACAACCTCTCGTTCCCGGCCGGACAAGGCCCGCCGCTCGTGCTCTCCAACTGCCACTTCGCGACGTCGCAATACGTCATGGTGACGCTCGGAACGCCCGCCTACGGTTCGCCATTCATCCGGCAGACGGACTACACGGTGACCGTCGACGCGCCCGACAAGGCACAGGTCACCGGGACGTGGACGGCCTGCGGTGCGACGCTGCCCTGCACCCCGGGACTCACCGGGACCGTCAACTTCACGATCGGCCCGCCCGACAGCGGCGGCGGCCTCTAAGAATCCGGCACGCTCTCGGAACCGGCCCTGAGCCGCGTCAGGCGTCCGCAGTGCGGCGCGGAAACTGCATCAGGTCCGGTTCCGAGAGGTCGCGGAAGACGCCGCCCGGCGGTTCGTGGAACTGGAACTGCATGCCGTAGCGCTGGTTGGGCACGCGCTCGTCGACCGCCGCGACCGAGTGAAACGAATGCCGCGTCTTGAAGAACAGCAGAAAGTTGTTCGGCCGGTACGGCACCAGCTTGCGAACGACGAAGTCGTCGGGCGGGTAGTGGTCCTTGCCCCAGCACCGCACGAGCCGGTCCTTGTGCGCCATGAGCTGCGTCCCGTACTCCTCGAAGCCGTCGCGGTCGGCGAACGAGAAGATGCACGTGAAGATGCGGGTCGGCAGATCGGTGTGCGGGCCGATGAAGAAGCCGGGCTCGTGCCGCTGCAAGAACAGTTCCGTGCACATCAGCGAGAAGAAGTCGTCGTCGTCGACGAGATCGCCGAACCGCGCGCGGAAGTAAGCTTCGTGCTTCGCAAAGACCAGCCGCTCGAACCAGTTGCCGCCCAGAAACGTGTCGCGGATCCTGCCCCAGAAGTCGGTCGCGGCCTGCGGCGCTTCGAAATGGTGCGCCCCACGCAGATCGATTTGCTTGCGCGCGAAGTACGGTGTGCGGGCCGAGACGTTGCTCGATTCTTCGGGCGGCAGCCATTGCTTGCCGGGGTCGGCGCGGAACGGGTTGAAGCGCAGGATGCCGGCGTACACGTCCGCGGGGAAGAAGTCGGCGACGACGACGTGCGGGAACGGGCTGTGCTCGAGCTCGGCGCGCTCGAACCGGGATTCGATGTGGCGCCGGAGCGCGCCGATCTCGCCGCCGGGGCTCATGTGGTGGCGCTTGCCGCGGCGATGACCTGTCGCCATTGCCAGAAGTGCTCGCTCACGGGTGCCGTCGTATCGAACTGCTTGGACGACCAGTGCTCGAGCGCGCGCAGGCGCTCGTCGCCGTCGCTCGGGAAGCGCAGGCTCGCGCGCGTCAAGCCCACCCGGTCGTAATGGAACCCGTGGGCGAGCTCGGCGTCCGCGAACGACCGGCCGACGTACTTGCGCCGCACGTGCGACTCGCTGAGCGCGATGTAGTGCCGCATCGGGAAGTCGATCGGATATTGCCGCACCGGCCCGGAGACGAGGTGACCCCCGAACGAGCGGTTGTCGAGACCGCTGCGGTGCTTCCACGCGCGCAGCAGATACGGATAGTGCTGCTGGTAAAAGTAATAGCGCGTGCCGCGCTGCCGGTAATCGGTCGCGTACAGATCCTCGCCCGGCCGCGGCACGAACACGAACTCGTTGAAGTGCACGGCGTTGTACCCCGCCGCATCGGCGGTGCGCAGCCCGTCGAGCAGCGTCTGCCCCGGCTCGGGCGCGCTGAGCCACTCGTCGGCGTCGACGTGCACGATCCAGTCGTGATCGACCCGGTCGATGACGCGCCCTTTGGCCTCCAGCTGTTCGGTGATCGAGAACTGGCCGGTCCAGTGCAGCCGTTCGATCGACAGCAAACCGCGGCCCAGGAACGGCCGCGCGAGCGCGATGGTCCGGTCGTCGCAGTCGTGATCGATCAGAACGACGTCGAGCCCTTCGCCGATGAGGTCGCGCAGCGCGCTCTCGATGTGCACCTCTTCGTTGGCCACGCACATCACGGCGACGGCTCGGAACGGTTTGGCCGGTCGCGTGGTGACGGCGGGTGCGGCCGAACGCCGGAGCAACGCGGAGAGCTCGACGGCGAGCGACGCTTCCACGGACTCGGCGTGCGCGCGGATGCGTGCCGCGATCGCGGTGCGAAGCGGCACGTCCGCGACGGCTTTCGTGAGGTGGCGCACGCGGCGCTGCAGCAGCGCGGGCTCCGTCAGCTCCTCGGGCCGGATCAAAAAGTCCAGCGCGTCGTACTGCGAGAAGAACGTCTCGCGTTTGTCGCGCCAGTTGAACTCCGCGCCGCTGCTGACGTCGTTCGGGGTCGCGGTGTGGCCGGTGAACGTGCACACCGCCGGGACGCCGGCGTTCCAGGCGGCCACCGCGAGGTGGTACGTGTCGGTGACGACGAGCGCGGCGTGCGCGACCTCGTTCAACAGCGCGTGCGCGCTCGGCGCGCCGCCGCCCGCGATCCCCTCCGGGCGCGGTCCCGACACGGGGAACGCTCCGCCGTCGCCCCACGGGAGCCAGCGAACGCGCCGCCCGAGCGCGCCGCCGAGCGTCGTCGCGACGTCGAGCAACGCGCCGCGCGCGGCGGGCTCGCGCCCGCAAAACACCAGGACCGAGCCGGGCTCCGCCGGCGTACCGATCCCGCGTGCCGCGGCGTTGCGCAGGACGTCGTCGCGGGTGAGCAACAGCGCGCAGTCCACGCCCAGGTAGCCGGTCTCGTAGTCGTGGCGCAGGTGCGCAACGCGGGCCGCGGACTGCGCGTCGCGCACCCACACGCGCTTCGCGCGCGTGAGGAAGCGCCGTAACGGCACCGCATAGGACGCGTCGGCTTCGTCGCGCGGCGTGTTGAACAGCAGCGTCGTCCCGAAGCTGATCGTGCGACGCAGCGTTGCGTCGTCCGCCCCGGCAAGGAGCAGCACGCTCTTCGGATCGTCTGCGACCAGCTTCGCGAGCTCGCGCAGATAGATCCCCATGTGAAGGTAATCCGCCCAGAACAGGACGGCGTCGCTGGCCGCGATCGCGGCGCGGTGCTCGAACGCGGGCAGGTAGCCGATCCCCGTCTCGGCGCGCGCTTGCGCCGCGTGCCGCTCGGCGGGCGGCAGGTGCGCCAACCGGTCGGCGAAGCGCACGAGCTGGTAGCACTGCGCGTGCGCCTGCAAATCGTGACGGCGCAGAAAAGCGACGAGCGCGAGCTCGGTCGCGGTCATGCCGGCGTTGAAGCCCGGGGGCGTCGCGAGGACGATGGACAGGCGCGGCTGGGTCATCAGCGCCCCCCGACCGCGTACGGGCCGGTCCGCACCGCAGCCAACGCCATCACACCCGCGAGCGCCGGCCGGCGCAACATCGCGTTCACCGATGGTGTCTTAGACGGAGGTGCCCGAGCTCCCCGAAGTCGAGACCATCGCCCGCGGCCTCGCCAACGCCGTCACCGGCAAGACGGTCGCGGCCGCGACCGTGACCATGCGCAAGATCGCGATCGCCCCTGAGGGCGAAGCGTTCGAGCAGGCCCTCGCCGGTGAGACGATCGCCGCGGTGGGGCGGCGCGGGAAATACGTGCTGTTCCAGCTCGCGTCCGGGCGGCGGCTGGCGGTCCACCTGCGGATGACGGGCCGGCTCATCGTCCAGGGCGCGCAGTACACCGAGCCCTATCCGTACACCCACGTGCTGCTGACGTTCACGGACGGCTCGCGGCTCTGCTTCGCGGACGTCCGGCAGTTCGGGCGGATGCGGCTGTTGGCGGCCGGCGACCCCTGGGACGCCGACGGTGGGGTGGAGCCGCTTTCTGAGGGCTTTACCAGCGAAGCGTTTGTGAGTATGCTGGACGGGCGTCGAACGCCGATCAAGTCCTTTCTGCTCGATCAGACCAGGATCGCCGGGATCGGAAACATCTACGCATGCGAAGCTTTGTGGGAAGCGGGGATCCGGCCGAGCCGACCGTCCCACAAGATCAGCAAGCCGGCGAGAGGCCGGCTGCACGGCGCGATCCGAGACGTGCTCCACCGCTCCATCGAGGCGCGAGGGACCACCGTCGACGATTACGTCGACGCCGAGGGGCTGAAGGGCGGGTTTCAAAACCAACTCGCCGTCTATGGCCGCCTCGGTCAACCGTGTCCCCGATGCGGGAAACCCATCGTGCGCACGGTCATCGGACAGCGCGGGACCTGGTGGTGCCGCGGCTGCCAAAAGTAAAAAAATATAAACGAAGGAAGTTACTCCACCATCACTAGCACACTCGACCTCGAACCGCAGGACCCGCAAGCCCAAGCCGATGCAACGGCGCCGGCGCAACCGCAGGCCGCGGCCCCCGAAGTCCACCCCGAACCCGAAGTCGAAGACCAGCTCGCGCTCGAGCAGCGCCTCTACGAAGAGTCCCTGAAAGTCCTCGACGAGGGCCAGGTGCTCACCGGCGTCATCGTCGCCAAGTATCAGGACGAATTGCTCGTCGACATCGGCGGCAAGTCCGAGGGCATCCTGCCGTTCCGCGAGCTCTCGCTCGCGATCGAACCCAAGGAACTCAAGGTCGGCGACACCCTGGAAGTCATGATCCACCGGATCGACGACCAGGACGGCCAGCTCTATTTGAGCGAGCGCCGCGCCCGCGCCTTGAAGACCTGGGAGAAGGTCATCGAGGCCCACGACAACGACGAAGTGATCGAAGCAACCGTCACGCAGGTCGTCAAGGGCGGCGTTCTCGTCGACCTCGGCATGCGCGGCTTCGTGCCCGCATCGCAGATCCGCCGCCAGCCCGTCGGTAACCTCGACGAACTGGTCGGCAAGAAGCTGCGGCTCAAGGTCATCGACCTCGACCACAAGCGCCACCGCGTCGTGCTCTCGCAGCGCCAAGTGCTCGAAGAAGAGCTCAACGCGAAGAAGCAGGAGCTGCTCGGCACGCTGCAAGTCGGACAGATCCGCGAAGGCGTCGTCGTGCGGCTCGCCGAGTTCGGCGCGTTCGTCGACCTGGGCGGCATCGACGGCCTCATCCACAACAGCGAGCTGTCGTACGCGCGCATCAAGCATCCGTCCGAGGTCGTCAAGATCGGCGACACCGTCTCGGTCGAGGTGATGAAGTTCGACCCCGAGGCCAAGAAGGTCTCGCTGTCGCTCAAGCACGCGCTGCCCGACCCGTGGGTCGAGCACGCCGACAAACTGTTCGAGGGCAACAAGCTCGTCGCGCAAGTCGTCAAGGTCACCCCGAACTATCTCCTCGTCGAGATCGTCCCGGGCGTGCTCGCGATGGTACCGAAGGGCGAGTTCGACGCCAGCGTGCAGTACTCGCCGGGCCAAGAGGTCGAGGTCACGCTGCTGACCATCAACCACGGCACGCGCCGCATCACGGGCTCCATCCAGCACGTGGCGGACGTCCCGCCCGAAGAGTTCGAGCAGCTCACCGCATCCGAGGACGGCTTCGGCAATCTCGGCGCGGAGCTCTCGCAAACCACCGTCTGAGTTCGGTTCGCGGCCAAGGCTGCGAGCGATCCTGATGCACACGGGAGGCGGAAACGCCTCCCGTGTCGTTTCTTTACGGGCTGCTGTCCTCGGTTGCGAGCTGCGCCACCATCGTTTTGATCGACTCGACGTCGATCTCGATCTTCATCGCGATCTCGATGAGGATGCGCTCTTGCAGTTCCTGATGGTAGATCAGGCGCGAGATCGAGTCGTGATCGTGCTCGGCGCGCAGCTCGGCGTGCGCGCTCGACTGACGCGCACCGACCGCGAGGATGAAGATCAGGATGAGTTGCAGCACGTTCGAGCACGTCAGCAAGAACGTGAACGGGAACGGGTCGAACTTCGTGATCATCCCGACCGGGATCCAGATGATCTGAAGAATCACGGCCAGGAACAGCGCGATCGGCGCCCCGGTCGAGTCGGCGATCTGCTTGCAGACTTTCTCGACGGGTGACAGGCTGTCGTTGTGTTCCTGATTGACGTCGTGTACCAGCGGGTGATCGGTGACGTCGAGCGGCGGGGCGGTGGTCGTCGTCGCACTCATGGCGCCGGTATACGACGCCGCTTGGCCGGTTCACTTGTGGGGCCAAGCGGACATTGAAGTCAGCTGCGAGCGCTTTTTCGCCGCCGATGGGGAACGGGACGCTCCGGTGGCGACACGCGCGTATCGCCGGTCGCACTCCCGAGGCGTCGCTCGAGGTCCGTGAAGGCGTCGATGACGTCGCGCGCCTCGAAGGCACGATTTCGCCGGCCAACCTTCGACTGAACGAGAACGCCGGCTTCGAGAAGGCGTGATACCGCCTCGTTTGCGGCTTGGATGCTGCGACCGATCAACTCGGCCGCGCTTTGCACGGTGATGATCGGGGCGCCGGGTAGCTTTCGCAGCAGGATCGCCGTCGCCGAATCCACTCGTGCCGGGCCGACCCGCAAGCGCCAATCGCGCTGGATCTCCGCGACGCGGTCCTCGAATACGTTCGCGTCTTCGACGGCGCGTCTGCACGCCGTTGCGAACACGCCGACCCAGTGATTGATCCCGTCGTGAGCAGCAGCCGACGTCGCTTCGCCGCGATAACGGGTCGCCGTAAGACCGCTGATGTAGCGGTCGGACCACGTCGCCAGGACGAGCGATATGGGGGGCAGCACGTTTGGCGCAAGACCTCGCCGGCGCAAAATCATGTGAATCAGCGCGCGGCCCACGCGCCCGTTTCCGTCGACGAACGGGTGTATCGTTTCGAATTGCGCGTGTGCCACCGCGGCCTGGATTACGACGGACGGAGAATCCTCGTTACAGAACGCGATCAAATCGTCGATCAGTCGCGGTACTTCATCCGGCGGAGCCGGGACGAATGCTGCCGAGCACGGGTTGTAGCGGTTTCCGCCGATCCAGTTCTGCTCGGTTCGCAAGCGCCCGCCGAATTTGCTCAGCGCGGTCGGTGCCAGCAAACGCCGATGGACCTCCAAGACGCCGTCGAGCGTGATCGGCCGGCCGTCGCGAACGGCGTCCGCGGCGACAGCCATCGCGTCGATGTTTGCCAGGACCTCCGCGGCGCCTACGTCCTCGGCGCCCTCACCGAGTTGCCGTACGGCGTCGGCTCGAAGGAGACGCCGCGGACCGATCACGAGCCCTTCGATTCGCGAGGACGCAACCGACTCGGCTCGTAGCAGGAGGCGGGCTATGGCCTCGGTATCGACCAGCGTCGTAGCTCGCGCGTTGAGTTTGACGATTGCATGTTCCGCATCAGCGACGTCGGCGGTAACGGGACCCTCGAAAGCAAACGCGCGACTTTGCAGCAAGTCAGGGACGTATGCTTCGTAAACGCACGAGCGCCGATCGCGTTTCGGGACGTCGATTCCAGCGACGGTAGCCACCCATCGAGCACGGATAACCGTTGACATATCGCCTAGCTTATTCAAGGATAACAGATAACCTTGATTAAGGGCAATCCTTGATCGAGGTTGTGGGTGACCATGCATATTCAAGGAACGTAAATAAGCTTGAATAAGTGAGAACGGTAATCCAGCTTAGCCTTCGAACTGGCTCGGAGTATGGCCAAGCTCAGGGTTGGGCTGACCGGGGGGATCGGCTCCGGGAAGAGTGCCGTGGCGGCGTATTTCGCCGAGCTCGGGGCGACCGTGATCGATGCCGATGCGCTTGCGCGGGAGGTCGTTGCGCCTGGGTCCGACGGGTTGCGTGAGATCGGCGCGCTGTGGCCTGAGGCGATCGGGGCGGGCGGTGCGCTCGACCGGCCCGCGCTTGCCGCGATCGTGTTCGAAGACGAGGCCGCGCGCGCGCGGCTCAACGCGATCACCCATCCGCGGGTGCGGGCGCTGGGGGCCGAACTGGAGCGCGCTGCGCCCGACGGGCTGGTGGTGCACGTCGTGCCGCTGCTGTTCGAGGGCGAGTTCTGGCGCGCGTGCGACCGGACCGTCGTCGTGATCGCGCCGGCCGATGTGCGGGTCACGCGCGTCGTCGCGCGCGATGCGACGGAGCGCGCGGCGGTGGAGCGCCGCATGGCGGCCCAGATCGATCCGGCGCTCGCGCGCGCGCGGGCCGGCTACGTCATCGAGAACGACGGTGATCTCATCGACCTGCGCGAACGCAGCGCACAGGTCCATGCCGCGCTGCTGCGCGATCTCGCCGCGAAGGAGCACTCGTGATCGTCACGCCGCCGCCCGCCCCGCAAGGGATCCCGCTCGAGACGCTGCTGTCGCGCTCGTGGGAGCTCTTCAAGCGCAACTGGATCGTCGCGTTGCCCCCGGTCATCGCCATGGTGGTCGTGCTTGCCGGGGTGGCGGTGATCTTCACCGCGGTCATCGTCGCCTTATTCGCGCACGGCTTGGCGCGCGCGCCGTCGCCGCACGTCGGCGGCGGCCTCTTCGCCGGCATCCTCATCTTCATGGGGCTCGCCCTGGTGGTCACCATTTGGTCGCAGGTGGCCATGTTCGGGATGGCCGACGCGGCCTGGGCGAAGGGCACCGCGACGTTCGCCGACGGGTTCGCGGCGTTTCGCGCGCGCGGCGGCGCGCTGGTTGTCGCGATGATCGGCATCTTCGGCTTGGGGATCGCGGCGTTCATCCTGTTCTTGCCGACGCTCGGGCTGTCGTTTCTCGCGCTGCCGCTGTTCACGATGTACGTCCTCCCGTCGGTCGTGACGGGCGGCCGCGACGGGTTCGCAGCGATCGGGGAGTCGTTCGACCTCGTGAAACGCTTCTTCGGGCCGTCGGCGATCGTGCTGCTCGTGCTCTTGGCGATCCAGTACGGCATCAGCATGCTGGCATCGGCGCCGCTCTTTCCGATCCAGTTCGCGATGGTGTCGAGCGCGGGGCAGGGGACGCAACCGCAGTTGCCGGCGCTGGGGCTGCTCGTGTTCGCCGGGGTCTGGTTCGTGCTCGCCATGGTGGTGGCGCAGGCGTACGTCGGCTTCTACACGATCGCGATCGTCGGGATGTACCGCTCGCTGTTCGCGCAGCCCGTCATGGGCCGGCCGCCGGGCCCGGGCGACATCGTGCCCGCCTGACGGTGCAAGAGGTCCGCGCGCGCTGCGGCGAAGGCGGCCGGGTGGCGCAGACCCTCCCGCTCGCTCCGGCCGTCGGCACCGTGCGCTCGTCGATCCGGATCGCTTCCATCGGCACGTACCTCCCCGAGAAACGGCTGACGAACGCCGACCTCGCGCGGCTGGTCGATACCGACGACGCCTGGATCGTGCGGCGGACCGGGATTCGCGAGCGGCGCATCGCCGCGGCGGACGAGTACACCAGCGACCTCTGCATGGCCGCGGTCGCCGACATGCAGGCGCGAGGCGGGCGGCTCGACGGGGTCGGCTACGTCGTCGCGTGCACGTCCACGCCGGACTACGGGTTTCCCAGCGTGGCGACGCGGCTGCAGCACCGGCTGGGGTTGGGCAAGGTCGGCGCGATCGACATCACGGCTGCGTGCGCGGGGTTCACGTACGGGCTCGACGTCGCCGACGCGCTGGTCAACACCGGGCGCGCGCGCAAGGTGCTCGTCGCGGCCGGCGAGACGATGTCCAAGGTCATGGACTACCAGGACCGCGGCACGTGCATCCTGTTCGGCGACGGTGCCGGCGCCGTGCTCGTCGACGCGCCCGAGGACGCGCCGCGCACGCTGCTGGCTAGGCGAGCCACCAGCGACGGCGCGCTGGGCAAGGAGCTGTTCCTCACCGGCTTGCGCAGCGAGATCGCGGGCGTGATCGAGCCGGACCGGTTCTTGCGCCAGAACGGGCGCGCCGTCTACGAGTGGGCGGTTACCGCGGTCACCAACGGCGTCGCCGAGCTGCTCGCCGCGGCGCGGCTGAACGCGGCGGACGTCGACTGGTTCGTGCCGCACAGCGCCAACGCGCGCATGATCGAGTCGATCTGCAAGCGCACGCGGATCCCGTTCGATCGCGCGCTGATGAGCCTGGAGTGGTGCGGGAACACCTCGGCGGCGTCGATCCCGCTGGCGCTCGCGCCCGCGGTGTACGACGGGCGCGTCCGGCCCGGGGACGTGGTGCTGCTGTACGGCTTCGGCGGCGGCCTCGTGGAGAACGGACTGCTGCTGCGCTGGTCGTAAGAGAGCACGCATGCGTGCTTCTTCGATCGCCGCGCTCGCGGGCGCCGTCCTCACCGCGCTGACGTTCGGGCCCGCGCCGTGCGCGGCGCAAGGCGGGATCGCGCTGCCGCCCGCCGGCACGTCGTCGCCGCGGCTCGCCGCGCTGGAGACGGCGTACGTGCAGCGGCTGTTCGCGGACCAGCCGACGGCGGCGACGCAGGCCGGCATCCACGCGTACGACGACCGGCTCCCCGACCTCTCCGCGGACGCGGTCGCGGCGCGCGTCGCGAGCGCGCACGCGCAGCTCGCCGATCTCGACGCACTGGCGCGTTCGAGCGAGAAGCTCAACGACGAGGACGCGGCCGACGTGCAGATCATGCGCGCGGCGCTCGAGCGCCAACTGCTCGACGACGAGACCGACCAGCGCTGGAAGCACAACCCCGGCGCGTACACGTCGGCGGCGTCGTACGCGATCTACGGCCTGTTCTCGCGCGAGTTCGCGCCGCTCGACGTGCGCGCGCGCTCGGCGATCGCCCGCGAGCGCGCGATCCCCGCGCTGCTCGCCGCCGGGAAAGCGAACGTCACGACGGTCGACGCGACGACCGCCGAGCTGGCCAAGCCGGACCTCGCGGGCGCGGTCGCGTTCTTTTCGAGCGTCGTGCCGGCGGCGTTCGCGGAGCTGCACGACGCCGCGCTGGCGCGCGAGCTCGCCGATGCGAACGCAGCGGCGGTTGCGGCGCTGCGGGATTATCAGGCAGCGATGACCGCCGGGCCCCTCGCGCATCCGAGCGGGACGTTCGCGATCGGCGCGACGTCGTTCGCGCGCCGGCTCGAGTTGCAAGAAGGCCGCGCGCTGCCGCTGGATCTGTACGAGCGCGTCGGACAGCGCGCGCTCGACGACACCAAGGCCGCGTTCGTGGCGACCGCGGCGAAGATCGACCCCGCGCGGCCCGCCGCGGACGTGTTCGCGGATCTGGGCAAGCAGCACCCGACGGCGGACACGCTGCTGAGCACCGCGCAGAGCTCGCTCGCCGATCTGCGCGCGTTCGTCGCGAGCAAGAAGCTCGTGACGCTGCCGCCCGAGTTCGACGTGCGCGTGCGCGAGACGCCGTCGTTCAACCGGCAGACGTCGTTCGCCTCGATGAATACGCCCGGCGCGTTCGAGCGCGTCGCGACGCAAGCGTACTACTACGTCACGCCGCCCGACCCGGCGTGGACGCCGGCGCAGCAAGAGCAGCACCTGTCGTTCTACAACACGTACGCGTTCCCGGTGATCAGCGCGCACGAGGTGATGCCGGGGCACTACCTCAACTTCGTGCTGCACAAGTTCGCGCATCTCTCCGTGGTGCGCGCGATCTCGGGGAATCCGTCATATAGCGAGGGTTGGGCGCATTATGACGAGCAGATGATGGTCGACGAAGGCTGGGGCAACGGCGACCCGCGCGTGCGGCTCGCGCAGCTCGCGCTCGCATTGCAGCGCGAAGCGCGCTATCTGGTCGGGTTGCGCGAGCACACGCAGGGTATGACGGTCGAGCAAGGCACGCGTTTTTTTCAGGACAACGCGTTCATGCCGGAGATCGCGGCGCGCCGCGAAGCCTTGCGCGGCACGCAGGATCCGCTGTATGGCTATTACACGCTGGGCAAGTTGGAGATTCTCAAGCTGCGCGACGACTACCGCAAGAAGCTGGGTGCGTCGTTCACGCTGCAGAAGTTCCACGACGCGTTCCTCGCGCACGGCAACCCGCCGATCGCCGTCGTGCGCAAGCTGCTGCTCGGCGCCGACGACGACGGCAAGCTGCTGTAAAATCTGGAGCTATGGCGCGGGGGACGGGGCGTTCTCGAACGCCGGCGCGCTGCGGCCGACGTCGAACACGCGCTCGTCGCCGTAGGCGTCGAGGAAGCCGCGCACGACGTACGTGCCCGTCGGGCGGATCCCCAGCGCGCGCGAGAGGCGCAGCGTGCCGGTGCCGTCGCGCAGGCGCGGCGTGCCGGCGTCCGCGTACGGTTCGCCCGCGATCGTGATCACGGTGCCGGGCTTGGTGGCGAGCGCCGTCGCGATCGTCGCGGGCGGATCGAACGTGACCGGCTTGTTGACGACCATGCCGAAGTTCGTGCCGAGCATCGCGACGCGCACCGTGTAGCGGCCGGGCGCGAGCGCGCGGTGGTCGTCGGTCGTCGAGTCGACGATCACCTGCGCGACGCGCAACTGGCCCGGCGGAACGTCGAGCTGGCGCGTGATCGGGATGGGTTTGTGCCCCGTCAGCGACGACCACACCGGCGCTTCGTCGCGCAGCACGTCGACGCGGAACAGATCGGCCGTCGGGAAGCGCAGCTGCACCACGTGGTCGGCGGCGTTGTGCAGCGTGATGGCGACGGTGAACGGCGCCAGCAGCGCGGTGCCTTGGCGCTCGAGCGTGACGTCGGCCCAGACGCCGCGCGGCGTCGGCGGCGCGGCGGGCCGCGGCGAAGCGAACGCGACGAGCGTCGCGGCGAAGAGCTCGGCGCGCGTCACCGGCTGGGCCTGAGCTCGTCCATGGGGCGGCGCGCGAACGGGAAGGCTTGCGGCTGCACGAGGGTGATCGTCTTGTGCGCGACGCGCAGAAGTCCCACGTCGGCGAGCACGTTGAGCTCCTTGGTGAGCGTCTCGCGGCTGGTTCCGATGAGGTCGGCGAGGTCTTTGTGCGTGAGGTTCATCCCGATGCGCACCAGGCCGCCGGGCTCGGGGACGCCGTGCTCGGCGGCGAGCCGGCCCAGCGCGTCGACCAGCCGGCCCGGGACGCTCTTGCCCATCAGCTCCGCGAGCTCGTGCTCCGCGGCGGCGAGCCGGCGCGCCACGCCGCGCGCGAACGCGCGTGCGATCGCGACATCGCGTTCGAGCGCGGCGCCGAACGCCGCTGCGGGGATCGCGTCGGCTTCCACCGCTTCGATCGCGACCGCGCTGGTCGCGCGCACGCCTTCATCGACGCTGGTGAGCTCGCCGAACGCGTCGCCCGCGGTGCGGATGCCGACGATCGCCTCCGCACCCGACGCGCTGGTGCGCACGATCTTCACCCGGCCGCTGCGCACGAAGAAGACGCGGTCCGCGCGGTCGCCGGGCAGGTACGCGCTCTGCCCGCGCTCCAGGCGCACGCGCTTCGCGCCGGCGAGCAGCGCCGCGCGGCGCTCGGGTTCGAGGTCGCCGAGGTTCACGCGGGGCCGCGGCCGTTGCGCAGCACGTGCCCGGGGCGCGCGCCGGTGAGCGTGTTGTCGCGCACGACGGCGCGGCCGTTGACGTAGACGTCGCGGATGCCGTCCGGCGCGACGAACGGGTGCTCGTACGTCGCGCGGTCCACGACGGTGTCCGGATCGAACACGACGAGGTCCGCGTGCATGCCCGGCGCGATCGTGCCGCGGTCGCGCAAGCCGAACTGCGCGGCAGGCAGCGACGTCATGCGCCGCACCGCTTCGGCGGTGTCGAAGACGCGGCGTTGGCGCACGTAGCGGCCGAAGATACGCGGGAACGTGCCGTACGTGCGCGGGTGCGGGACGCCGCGCGCGGTGATCCCGGAAAACGCGCGCGCCGACGCGTCGCTGCCGATGCTGCAGAACGGCGCGCTGAGCACGGTCGCGACGTCGTCCTCGCTCATCGAGAAGAAGACCGACTCGACGCGCATGTCTTCTTCGGCGAGCAGCCGGATCACGGTGCGCTGCGGCGTGGTGCGCCAGCTTCGCGCGATGTCGTCGATGCGCAGACCGGCGAGCTCGGCGTTGCGTTCGCTCGCGACGCTGGTCACCAAGATCGTGTCCCAGCCGTCGCCGCCCAGCGCGGGATCGCGCGCGAGCTGCATCGCGAGCGCGATCGACGGCGTCAGCTCCGGATCGCGCAAGCGCTCGAGCGCGGCGGCGTCGCCGCCTTCGCGCACGCTGGGCGGCAGCACCGTCGCGAGCTCGGTCCACGACGCGACGTACGGGTACGCGTCGCAGCCGACCGCGATACCGCGCGCGCGCGCACGGTCGATCGCCGCGAGCGTGCGGTGCACCTTGCCCCAGTTCTTCTTGCCCGCCGCTTTGTGGTGCGAGCACTGCACGGCCACTTCAGCGCGTTCGCCGACTGCCAGCGCTTCGGCGATCGCGGCTTCGACGTCGTCGCCTTCGCTGCGCACGTGCGACGCGTACAGCGGTGCGCCCGCGTCGCGCGCCGCGCTCGCGCACGCGACGAGCTCGTCGAGATCGGCGTAGCGGCCTGGTTCATAGATCAAACCGCTCGACACGCCGAGCGCGCCTTCTTCGATCGCGCCGCGGACCAGCCGGTTCTGCGCCTCGATCTCCTCGCGCTCCAAACGCCGCGCGGCGGGGCCTGCGACGCACGAACGCGTCGTGCCGAGCCCGACCAGCGACGCGACGTTGAGCGCGACGCCTTCGCGCTCGACCAGCGTGAAGAACGCATCGAACGATGTCCACTGCACGTCGAGCCGGTAGTCGCGCGCGTTGCGGCGCGCTTTCATTAGCGCGCTTTCGTACAATGGCGCGACCGACATCCCGCAGTTCCCGCCGATCTCGGTGGTGACGCCCTGGCGAATCTTTCCTTCGCAGCGCGGATTCACGAGCCAAAGCTCGTCGGAGTGGGAATGAACGTCGATGAAGCCCGGCGCAAGCGCGAACCCGTCACACGGAACGCGTTCGTGCGCATCGCGATCGGTAAGGTCCCCGATCGCGACGACCCGGCCGTCCGCGACGGCGACATCGGTGGTGAACGGTTCGCCGCCCTGTCCGTCGTAGACGCGGGGGCGCTCCAAGATCGTCCAGAGCAGCGTTTAACCTAGCTTCCGCTGGGTACGAGGCAGACGGTGGGCCGACAGCTCAGGGGGACTATTTCCAACATGGCGACCAACGACAATATGACGACGACGAACGGCGGCGGGATGAGCGTTCGCGAGGCCGGTAAACGCGGCGGCGATCGCGTCAAAGCGAAATACGGCAGCGAGTTCTACGAAGCGATCGGACGCAAAGGCGGCGAAGCGACGAAGAGCAAGTACGGGCCGTCGTTCTATGAGGAGATCGGTGCCAAAGGCGGGCAGAAGCTGAAACGCACGACGAAAACGGCCGGCTGACGCATGGCCGACTCCAAGAAGCCCGCGACGACGACAAAAGCGCGGACGGAGAAGGTCGAAGGCGAGATGTCGGTGCGTGAAGCCGGAAAAAAAGGCGGCGACACCGTCCGCGATCGATACGGCTCGGGATTTTACGAAGAGATCGGTCGCAAAGGCGGACAGGCGACGCGCGAACGACACGGCGCGGAGTTCTACGAAGCGATCGGCCAAAAAGGCGGCAAGGTCGTCAAGGAAAAATATGGACCGAATTTCTACGAGCAGATCGGTCACAAGGGCGGTCAGAAAGTCAAGAAGCTGATCGCCGAAGCGAAGAAGAACGCCGCATCCGAAGAGACGTAGCATCCCGGCGAACTGATTCGGGTAACCGGCGAACCATTCCGCGCGACGTTCACGAAACGCCGCGCGGTTTTCTTTTTCCGCGAGCCACTTCACGTGCGCGTCCCTTCCATGCGGCCCACCGTGACGTCGCCCGTGCGGAAGTTCACCTTCGCGTTCGCGAACGTCGCTGTGGTCGTGCCTTCGGTGATCGTCGCGGGGTGATCGAGCTGCAGCTCGCGCGTTCCGCCGACGTAGTGCGCGCCGACGGTCGTGAAGCGGCGGACCCGGCCGCCGGGCTCGGGCTCGACGAACGTCACGGGGCCGCTGACCGTGAAGTCGTTGCTGATGCGGTTCACGACGACGCCGTCGGCCTTCATCGTCACGTCGGGTTTGCCGGGCCGGTGGATGCGGCCGTCGCGCACGTGCGCGATCCTCGCCGACGTGCCGTCGGGGCTCACCGATGCCGTGTCGAAGTCGAGCGACCACGCGCGCTGGTCCAGCCGCCGGCCGTGGATCGTGCCGCCCTTGAGCACGTCGTCGGCCGCCATGCGCGGCACGGTCACGTCGTTGCCCGCGCGTCCGATCTCGAAGCCGACCCAGGCCAGAAACGCCAGCACGCCGACGACGACCGGCAACCGCCAATCGAGCCGCATCACGCGCGCCGCCGCCGGGCGAGAAACGGCGCGATCACGATGAGCGCCATCGCGAACCCGATCGGCGCCGGTCCGAGCCGCGCGTACAACCCGGGCGCCGGCGCGCCGACGTCGCCGACGACGACCGCCGCGCCGCCGAGCGGCGTGCGCTGCGTCCACGTGCCGTCGGGCGCGACGATCCCGCTGATCCCGGTCGCCGCGGCGCGCAGCACCCAGCGGCCCGTCTCGACCGCGCGCAGCGTCGCACCTTGCGCGTGCTCGTACGGGCCTTCCGTCGTGCCGAACCACGCGTCGTCCGTCGCGATCAAGAACAACGACGGATCGTCGCGCAAGCGCGCGTGCGCGAGGTCGCCGAACACCGACTCCCAGCAGATCAGCGGCGTCGCGCCGGCGTACGTCTCTTGCGCGTTGTGGCCCGGCTTGAAGCCGCCGATCTGGTTCGCGTACGGCAGCGACCGCAGCCATGCCGGTCCGGGCAGATACTCCGCCATCGGCACGAGCTGCTCTTTGACGTACAAGCCCGCGATGTCGGTGCGGTTGGCGTGCGGGTCGAAGATCAGCATCGCGTTCTGCAGCGTCGTGCCGTCGTCCCAGAATCCGCCCGCGTACAGCGTCGCGTCCAGTTGCACCGCGAGCCGCGCGAACCGCGCGCGCAGCGCGGGCGCGCGCAAGAGATCCGTCGTGATGACCGTCTCGGGCCACAGCACCAGCGTGGGATGCTGCGCGCGCAGCGCCGTCGTCATCGCCGTGTAGCGGTCGAGCGCGAGCGCGAGCCCGCTGTCGCTGCGCTTCACGGTCTGCGCGATCCCGCCTTGCACCGCCGCGACGCGCCGCGCGGGCGCCGCGTAGTGCCGCGCCGGCCAGAACGACCACGCCGCGAACGTACACATCGCGAGCCCCACCCACACGAACGCCAGCGCGCGCACGCGGCGCGCATCGGCGCGGTCCAGCAGCCACCAGCCCAACGACGCGCCGAGCAGCACCGTCGCGAACGTCAGCCCGTAACCGCCGGCGTACGCCGCGAGCGCGCGCAGCGGCGAATCCACCATGGTGATCCCGATTTGCTCGAGCGGCACGCCGAGCGCCGACGTCGAGCGCAGTTGCTCGCCCAGGGCGAACGCGGCCGCGGCGACGAACGGCACGGCGCGCACGTCGCACCGCCGCGCCGCGAGCGACGCGATCACCGCCGCGAACGCGAACGCGAGCGCCTCGACGAGCGCGGGCCCGAGATCGAGAACCGGCGCGAAGGGCCCCACCAGCGCGCCGGCGGTCTCACCGAACCACGAGAAACCGAGCGTGAAGAACAACAGCCCGCTGAGGTAACCGACGAGCGCCGCGCGGCGCGGCGGCAGCGCGAACCACGTCGCAAGAAGTCCCGCGGCGGCGAACGGAGCGAGCCACCACCACGTTGTGAGTGGGAAGGCGAGATGCAGCCCGAACGCGCACACCAGCGCGACGGCCGTGCTGCGAACGGTCGCGGAGGAGAAGAGCGTGCGTCGGCTCGGTATGGCGGTGGTCGTTGCGGCGATGTTGGTCATCTCAGGATGTGGTCGTCAGGTGACCGGCTTGAACGCGCCCAACCCGAACGCGCTCGTGCCGGAAGGCCAGACGCTCATTCGCTTCGACACGGCGGGTACGCTCGACTTCGCGAACGTCTCCTACCTCATTGTCTTCAATACGTCTGGGAACGACCAGCAGCCGACCGCTCAGGGCTTCAACTCCGACTTCAAGAACTGGTCGTACTACTTCATCGTGGGCGGCTCGGCGGGGCTGGCCAGTTCGCCGCCGCTCTACCAGATCTATCAAGATCCCGTGAACGGCGGATCGAAGTCCTTCAACCTGACGTATCCGTCGAACTCGGTGAACTTCCAGACCTCGATCCCTACCGGCAATTCGTCGTTCGGGTTCCAGATCACGTTCAACCGCTGCCTGCTCGACGAGCCGGTGCCCTCCGCGAGCCCGCCGCCGATCAACACCACCAACCGCGTCTGCCCGCCCTACGCGTTCAGCCAGTCGCTGTGGAACATCAGCCTGTTCACGCTGGACCGCGGTTCGAACCCGATCGACTCGCTCAGCACGACGAGCCCCAGCTCCGCCGACTACAAGTTCGACATCGACACGTCGACGCTGGTGAACAAGAACTACTCCAAGCCCGCGAACAACACGACGGTGCAGAACGCCGGCGCGCAGATCACGGGCATCGAGGTGTTCAGCCAGCCGCCGAACGGCCCGGTCGTCACGCCGACCCCGTCCCCCACCCCCACGTCGTCCGCCACCCGCGCCCCCTGACGCGAACCTACTCCGTATCGCAGGGCGGGTGCCCGCAGATGCAGGTCGACTCCATCTCTTCATCCGTCGAGTCGCGCTGCTCGCACTCCGCGCTGCAGTAGGCCGCGCCCTGGACGCCGCCGGTGACCGTGCAGTTGCACTCCTGATACTCGCAAGGCTGCGTGTACGTGTTCATACCGGGCCTTATACCGCAGAACGCACGGGCCCGTCAGGGCCCGCCGCCCAGGTTGAACGAGTTCGTCGAGAAGCTCTGCGGGATGATCGAGCTGAGCGAGGTCTGCCCGATGCCGAAGTTCACCGCGTGCGACGGGAACGCCAGCAAGTCGATGCTCGCCGTCACTTGCTTGGTGTCCTGGCTGTACGAAATCCGGATCTCGTAGCAGTTGCCCACGATGTGGCGGTAGTAGATGTTCTTGCTCTCCAGCCGCCCGTGCGCTTTCCAGTCGATGAACGTCGAGAACTGGAGATCGCTTTGATATCCGAACGGCGTCGAGACTTGCACGCTGGTGCGGTCGAACCCGTTGCCCGGACCGGGCAAAAAGCTGCCGCCGACGAGCAGCGTCGAGCGTGGTGACGGCCGCGACGTGAGCTGATAGCCGACCGACTGCGCCTGGCGGTTGAAGAACGTCGTCGCGGTGAGCGAGAGCGAGTAGGTGTCGCCGTTGAAGATGCGCAGCACGTCGTTGGCCTGCTTCGTGCCGTTGCCCAGCACGTCGATCGACTTGAACGGTTCGGCGAACGGGCCGTTCACGTGCGACTCGCTGTACGAGATCACGTTGAGCACGTGGCCCCACAGCGGCGTGGTGAGCGTCGCCTCCTGGTTGACCTGCGCCTTGAGATCGCCCGTGCCGTACGCGTCCTGCTGCACGGTCACCGTCGCCTGGAAATCGCTGGCCAGCACGTGCGCGAGCGCGGGGCCCAGGATGAAGCGCGCTTCGCCGCGCGACGTCGTGAGGCTCGCCTGCGGATCGTTGTAGATCCCCAGCGTGTACTGCGCGTTGATCGGCACCAGCTTGAAGCGCGAGAACAGCGGCTCGTGCGGGTGGATCGCGATCTCCGGCTCTTTCTGGATGTTGCTCGCGGTCGAGGCGTCGTAGCGGTCGTACATGATGTCGTAGTCGTACGACCGCCCGATGTAGTGCGAGAGCGTCTGGAAGTGCAGCGTGTCGTTGGCGGGATAGCCCAAGTTCTGGCTGGTCGTGTACGACATGATGACGTCGTTGGTCAGCTTGGGCGAGAACGCGCGGTGGTCGGTGACGCCGTAGTTGTCCGACGAGCCCTGCGACCCGGTGGACGAGCGGTTGAAGCTGTAGTTCTGCCGGTCGCCGCGCTCGTTGCCGTGGTCGAGCGCAGCGGTGATGTTGAGCTGCGCCGGCAGCGACACCAGCGGGCCGTAGTTGCCGGTGTACTGGAACCCGAACGAACCGCGCGTCGAGCGCGAGAACGCCTCTTGGTCCTTGAGCGTGAGGTTCTGGTTGTCCGTACCGCTCGTCTTGTTCTTGAGCCGGTAGAAGTCGATGTCGGTCTGGCGCCGCCCGTCCTTGCGCCGCAGCGTCGCGACGTAGCCGAGCCCCAAGCCGATGCGCGTGTACTCTTCGATGCGGTAGTAGCCGTAATAGTAGTCGCTGGGCGAGAACCCGACCCGCGCCTTGATCCAGAAGCCTTCGGCTTGCGAGTAGCCGATGATCGGCACGAAGCCCGGGTTGCGCTTGCTGCCGCTCTCGTCGTGGTGCAGCGAGATCACCACGATGGGCAGGTAGAAGATCGCGAGCGCGCCCAGGAACAGCACCGCGGAGCGCGCGACGGCCTTGTCGCCGGGATACACGTCGAGCGTCTTGGACTCGAGGTGATAGCCGCCGCGCGCGTTCTCGCACGTCGTGATGTTCGCGCGCTCGACGTGCGTGACGCCCGCGCGATCGGTCACCATCGACGTGCCGGCGAAGTGCAGCTTTCCTTGCTCGACGCCTTGCGTCGACTCGCCGCGCCCGCGGATGAGCGTCGCCTTCTGCGTGTTCTCGTCGAAGCGCACCGACTCGGCGTACAGCACCGTGTCGCCGCTGCGGTTCTTCACGAACGTGTTGCCGGTGACGTCGATGTAGCGGTTGCCGTCGTAGTGCGCGTGGTCGCCGCCCAGCACGCCGTCCTGGTAGAAGATGTTGACGTTGCCGTCGAGGTCGAACGGCTGGCCGGGCTTGTTCACGCCGGTGAGCTTGTCGCCCAGGATCGCGTACGTGTTCGGCTCGAGGATGTCGCCGGGCGACGGCGAGGGCGAGGCCTCCGGCGACGGCAGCCCGACGGGCCCCGCGCTCACGTTCGGCGCCGGGATCGGGCTGCTCGACGGCGGCACGCTGACCGGCGTGACGATCACCGGCGCGGGCGAGCCGCTGGGCGCCGGCGACGCGCTGGGCACCGGCGGCGGCGTGACCGCCCCGGGCGAGGGCGAGGGCGGCTGCGGCACGAGGATCTGCGGACCTTGCGGCGACACCGGCGGCCCGACGTACGGCTTCGGCGTGGGCGAGGGCGAGGGCGACGCCGTGGGCGCCGGCGTTGCGGCGGCAGCCTGATCGGCGGCGTCCGCGGCGCTGGTGCCGCAGCCGTTCGACAGCAGCGCGAGCGCGCGCGCGGTGTCGTCCTGCTGCGCCCACGCCGGCACGGGGACCGAGCAAACGGCAAACGAGAGCGCGACGACGATCGCGCTCGCCCGCCGTGCGGCCCGGGTCACCGGTCCTCGCGCCAGACGAGCCAGCCGCCCGCCGCGGCCGTGACGATGTTCGGCAGCCAGGCGGCGAGGTACGGATCGAGCGCGCCGTTCTTGCCGAACGCGCCGGCGACGGCGACGATCGCGTAGTAGATGAACAGCACGATGATCGACAGCACGATCCCGAGCGTGCGGCCTTTCTTGCCGAACTTGACCGCCAGCGGCAGCGCGATGATCACCGCGATGAACGACGCGACCGGATACGCGTACTTCGTCCCCAGCGTGAGCTCGCGCACGGCGAGATCGGTGCCGCCTTGCCCGGTCTGCTTGCGGAACTTGATCTCTTGCGCGAGCCGCTCGGTGTTCATGGTGTACGTATCATTGAACGCGCTGCTGAGAAAGTTCTGGCCGTTGTCGCCCATCGGCAGTGATATGCGTGACTCTTTGGTCATCACGTCGACCGCGCCGATCTGCCCGTCGGACTTGATCTGCGTGCGCACCGCGTGCTCGAGCACGATCGACGTGCCGTCGACGCGCGCCGTCTTGGCCGTGAGCAGCTGCACGTACGGCGTGCTGCGGTCGGGCTGGTAGATCATGACGTTGTTCATCGTCCTGCCGTCGGAGGACACCGATTGGATGTAGAACGTGTTGCCGGTCGACGGGTCGGAGCGAAAGATGTTGGGCTCGATCGGCAGCGTCTGCGACTTGTAGAGGATCTGGTAGAAGCTGCGCGTCGAGAGATCCGTGGCGACGGGCGCGATCTTCTCGTTGACCTGGAAGGCGGTGAACGCCACGAGCAACCCGGCGATCAGCGGCAGGCGGATGATGCGAAAGAACGACACGCCCGACGTGCGCAGTGCGCTGATCTCGTTGTCTGCCGCGAGGCGCCCCATCCCGAGCAGCGTGCCGAAGAGGCACGCGAACGGAAACGCCATCGGCGTGGCCTGCGGCATGCGGAACACGAGAAAGCGCAGCACGAGAAAGATCGGCGCGCCCTTGTTCACGAGGTAGTCCGCGGCCAGCACGAAGATGTTCGCGAACCAAAAGAGGAAGAACGCCGCCAGCGCGAACCCGAACGGCGCCGCGAGCTCTTTGAGCACGTACGAGTCGAGGATGCGCATCAACCGCGGCGGCCGAGGCGGTGCGGCGCGCGCGAACGTCGGCGTGCGCACGCCGGGGTAGGTCGTCATCCGCCTAGCGGATGCCGGCGACGACGCGGTCGACGTACGCGCGCGTCTCCGCGAACGGCGGGATGCCGTGCGCAGCATCCACCGCACCGGGGCCGGCGTTGTACGCGGCGACCGCGAGCCGAACGTTTCCTTTGTACCGCCGCAGCAGGTCGTGGAGGTAGCGCGTGCCGCCGTCGACGTTCGCGTAGGGATCGAACGGGTTGCCGACGCCGTACATCGAGGCGGTCCCTGGCATCAGTTGCATCAGTCCCTGGGCGCCGACGCGCGAGATGGCGCTCGGGTCGCCGTGCGACTCCGCGTCGATGACGGAGGCAACGAGCTTGGGGTCCACGGAGTTCGCCGACGCGTAGGTCCGCACGATCGCGTCCAGCTTGGCCGAGCCCAGCGAGTGGGGCCCGCCGGGCACGAAGCCGCCGCCGCTGCAGCCTGACAGGCCGGCGAACACGAGGGCGACGGAAAACAAAAGGGCGCGCGAGGACACGTCAGGTTGAGATTCGCCGCGCCGCCGACCCGGCCTTGTACCGCCATACCATGACACGAAGGCTGTACGAAGCCCGGCCCTCAAATGTGCCGTACGTCCGTGTCGCTTGCTCGTCGAGGGTGCAATCATAGTGCGACTCCGCTCTTTCCGGGTGCCCCTCAGCCGCCCCGCACCGGGACGCGGCAAAGCCGCGCAAGCGATACGCGTGATCCTGCTGGCGCTGACGGCGTGGGCGGCGGCGTTCCAACCGGCGATTGCCGCGCTGCACCCCGGCGACATTCTAGACATCGTGATCTTCGATCATCCTGAGCTTTCGGGCTCGGCGACGGTTTCGAAGGACGGTTTCGTCTCCGTTCCTCTTATCGGCAGAGTGCGGGCCGCGGGCACAGAGCCGGACGCCCTCGCGGAGCGGATCAGGCTCGGGCTCGGCAAGTATCTGTACGAGCCTGCCGTCGACGCCCGCATCCGGCACCCCGCCGAAGCCCGCACGCGCAAGCACAATCCCACGTGAGCTCCGCACGACCGCGGGCGGCGCAGCACATCGGCATCGTCGCCTGCTCCGCCCAAGGCGCAGCGCTGTGCTATCGAACCATCTGCGTCGAAGGCGCGGAGCTGCTCGGCCGGCACGCGCACCCCGAGGTCTCGATGCACACGCCCTCGCTCGCGAAGTACGTGACGTGCATCGAGCGCGACGACTGGCAAGGCGTGGGCGAGCTGATGCTCGCGTCGGCGAAGAAGCTGGCGAACATCGGCGCCGATTTCCTGATCTGCCCCGACAACACGATCCACCGCGCGCTGCCGTACGTCGAGCCGCACTCGCCGCTGCCGTGGCTGCACATCGCCGACGTGGTCGCCGCGCAGGCGTCCGAGCGCGGGTTCCGCCGCGTCGGCCTGACCGGAACGCGCTGGCTGGTCGAAAGCGATATCTATCCGGAACGACTCGCACGACGCGGACTCGAGTGCGTGCGCCCGAATGCCGCCGAACGCGAAGAGATCAACCGCATCATCATGGACGAGCTGGTCTGCGACGTCTTCAAGCCGGAGTCCACGGCGTACGTCCAGCGTGTCATCGAACGGATGAAAGACGAGGGCTGCGACGCCGTCATCCTCGGCTGCACAGAGCTCCCGCTGATCCTGAACGACGCGAACTCACCGCTGCCCACGCTCGATTCCACGCGCTTGCTCGCAAGCGCTGCGCTGTACTGGGCCTCCAAGACGTAACCTCCATAACTGGCTCACGGTCGCTGAGTAATAGTCTCGGTGACCTTTTCAAATGAGCCGAGCCAATTTGCCGTCTCGGACGAGGCCCACGATATCACGTCAGTAATTTTCGAATAATCGTGAGCAAGTGAACGGTCGAAAATCGGCTCATGGTGAGCGATCCGATTCCTCAATGTTCGGATCTCGTCGAGGCGATGGTGCAACATGCGTCGCCTATCGCGTGGCGCGGCCGTCACTATGAGAAACGGAAAATATTTCGCGATGAAAGGCGTCCAGAGCCTGGCGTCGTGACGAGCGGTGAGCATCGACACCCAAAACATGAACTTCAACTCAGGGATTACCTTGCCCGCCGTTGGCTGACCTTGTCGAGAGATGTGAAGATCCCGGTACGGGCTATAGCCCAACGTTGGCCTCGGGAGGCTTCTTTCGAAAGCTCCTCCCGGAGCGTACCATCGGGGTCCATAAACTTCTTCAATCGGGCCCACGATGGCGTTTCTAAGCACGACTTCACAGATATGCAGCGGCACCATAAACGCGGCGGAAACCTGTGCATTCCATCGATACAACTCGAGGGCGCGCGATCGGTCGTTCCCACACGCCATGACAAACCGCGACATCCGCGGTGCAGACAGCGCTGACGTGATGGCAGCGATCCGTGCCGCAGTTAACCCGGCCATTGACAGGCCAATCGAAGGAATGATAAAGTGTTTCCTGTTCGCCCTGGGACTTGTTGGCGAAAGCCTCCCCCCGGGGAAAAACGAGAATAGCGAGGCTTGTAGGTGACTGCAAGTCTCGTTTCTTATGCCTGGCTGAAGTTAGAGCCGTCTCATCGTTGCCCGCAGTGCAATTTTTGGCCGGAAAGTAGCTTTTCTTTACCGCTATCATGGCGTAAAATCGTTGCACCAACCCCGTGTGACTCGTGCACACTGGGCTTTCTCTTTTTCCCGTCTCGTGTCGCATGGGATCGCTGATCGCGGCGCACAAACCGGTCTCCCGGCACGGCCCGCTCACCGTACAACGGCGGGCTGCCTCGACGTTACGCCTCGTTTCACGGGGGCCTTCGGAAGAGCAATATGATCTGAGGCGAGCGCCGATCGCGTCCGGGTCGCGATCATCACGCGAATCACCGGCCTATCGGCGTCGTCGTGCAGTGCGAAATAAACTCGGTGCGTCGCGGAGTCCGACCACGACGCTGTGCGCGTCATCGGAGAGCACGCCTTCCGCGGCTTTTTCGAAGCCGGCCGCCGGACGCCGCAAAGATCGAACTTATCGGCACAGCACCGCCCATGGACGTCGTCCGCGCAGCCCGCCGCCGAGAAGCGGACTATTGCCCCCTGCGCTCGAACTGCTCTACGAGTCAACCGTTCCAACGCCCGGGTCTGGACGGCACATTCGCGCCGTCGATCCCCGCGTCTATCGATACGGTTGCCGAGGGTGGACCACATGAGCTGCTACGAAGGCTCGTATCCCTGCACCGTGCACGAGTACGCGCTGACGGGACGCCAAGTCGAGCCGGACGCGAGTTACTGGAATCACTGTCCGCAGTTGCGCGTCATCTCGGTCGAGGAATTGATCGAGATCACCGACGACCCCAGCAATCCCGCCTATTTTCCGCCGTATCCGGATCCGTGCACGCCGGCCGGCGAGACCATCATCAAGCAAGAGATGGAGGAGCTGCTCGAGCTCCAGAAGCTGCGCGACGACCCGTGCAAACTGGAGAACCCGGGCCACGGTTGTCCGGTCCTCACGGACGCACCGTGCAAGCCGCTCCACAAGCTTCCGAACGCGTTCGGATGCCGGGCACCGGTGAGCAAGCTGCTCAACCTTCAACCGTTCGCGCTCGGCGCGGCGATGGTGGACCGCTTCCCCGGCAATCAGATCGTTCGCACCGGCCGCGGCATGGCACGCATGATCGAGGCCGAAACGCCGGGGCTGTACCACCGCCACGCGCTGAACTATTTGATGCACACGCGCGGGTTCTGGTCGCCGCCACGCCAGGCGCTGGTGTGGGCCGCGCTGGACGTGGCGCTCGCCAGCGCGCTGGAAGCCGCCTGGTACTACAAGTGGCTCAGCGCGCGACCGCTGGTGTCGCGCCGCGAACGCCCGATCGAGTACGCAAAGCGAAACAATCTCCCGCTGAACGTTCTGTTCGACCATCCCGACGAGCTCAATCCGATGTACAGCACGTGTCCGGATGCACGTCCGTGCGCGCCGCATCCGGGCTTTAGTCCCGGAACTCCGCGCCATCCCGCGTACCCGTCGGGGCACAGCACGTACTCGGGCGCGGCCAGCACGATCCTCGCGTATTTCTTCGGCAACGATCAGACGCCGGACTTTTTGCGCCTCAGCGCACCCGCCACCGTGATCGGCGAAGAGGTGCGGCGCATGGCCGACAACATCGGGCTCGGGCGCATGTGGGCCGGTATCCACTGGCGTTCGGATCACGAAGCGGGGCTGAAACTCGGCCAGGTGGTAGCATGTCTGGTGCTGCGGCAGCTCGCCGGCATCTGCGGCGGCGACTTCGACATGTGCCCGACGGGACCGAAGCCGGTCAAGCAGTGCACGTGCGAGGACGGCGGCGCAGGCTGTCCCGCCGACCCGCCGACGCCGTGCGGCGATCTGAAAAAGCGCGCCAAACTGTGCCGCGACAAATGCGCCGACGACCCGGAGATCGATCCGAAGCCGTGTCCTGCATATCCGTGAGCAGGTAGCTAGGCCGGCGCACCGAGCCTCCGGCATCTTTTCGCCGGAGGCTCGGTCATTTCTGCGGGCGACGGACGTTCGCACGCGCCGGCGTTGAAAGCATCACGCGAATCACCGGCCTGTCGGCGGCGTCGTGCAAGGCGAAGTAAACGCGATGCCTCGCGGAGTCGATCGCGATGCTGTGCGCATCATCGGAGAGCATGCCTTGCGCGCGCTTTCTAAGCCGGCGTCCGGCGACTGAAAAGATCGAAATCGTGCCGCGCTCGCATGCGACGTAGAGAAGCGACGCTGTGGCGTCCCACGCCAAAGCGTCCGGAACAGCGCCGGTCGACGTCGCTTCGCGCTGGCGATGGGACCGCAGATCGAACGTCACCAGCCGTGCGTTTCCGCGGCACGCGATGTAGGCCAGCCGGTTTGCGTCGTCGATGAGCAGACCGACGTTGTCTTCGCATCCGGTAAGCGGGTATCGCGCGACGACGGCGTCCGAGACCGGGTCGATGGCAACGAGCTCGTTCTTCGTTTTGACGTTTACGTACACCAGGTTCTCGCTCCGGGCGAATTGCGAGTTCCCGACCTCGCCGCCGAGCGGGATCGTCGCGATCCGCGCGTTGCGCCTCGTATCGATCACGGTTTCGGTTTCGCCGATCACGTCGGAGATGTAGAGCTTCTGACGAACGGGATCCCAGGCCATCCCGGCCGGGTAGCGGCCTCCCGGCAAGCGCGCGACGACCGCGTACGTCGTTGCATCGACGACGGCGACCTCGTACACACCGGGTTCCGCGACGTAGACGCGGTGGAGCTCCGGCACGACCAGAATCGCTTGCGCGGACGGCAGATCCCGAATGACCTTGACGACGCGGTTCGTCTTCGTATCGAACACCACCACGCGTCCGCCGAAGAAGTCTGCGACGAACAGCATACCGGTCTTCGCATCGAGAGCTTGTGATTCGAACCGGCGCGACTGTCCGTCCAGCGGCACGTCGACGATAATGTGCAACGGCAACGGCAGCGGCGTCTTGGCTCCTGCATGCGCGGTGGGAGCGCACGCCGCGAATGCCAGCACCGCCAGGAAAGCGGATACGTGCAGCGCCGGAAGATCAGCGAGCCGGCGAGACATCGTTCGCGAACGCGTCGTAGAACGCATCGAGCACGCCGGTCATCTTGGAAAGGAGCTCATCGTCGTCGCGTGCACGGTCACGCGTGCCCGCCAGGACCGCTTCGAATCCCGCCGCTTCGGGAACGGCCGGACCGCCGATGTCGAGCGCGTGGACGATCCCACCGATGCGCCCGAGCGCGGCGTTTTCGCGGAAACCGAACGAGGCCGCCAGTACCTCGAACGTCGTCAGGTCGTCGACGTGCGTAAACTGCGCTCCGTCGTAGTCGAAACCGACCGCGTCCGACGGCGCTTGCCTGCAGTCTTCCAGCCATTGAAACGTCGCATCCGGATCGACGAACCGCCGGATGAACCACGCGCTCGCGACGCGGTCCACCCAGATGCGCGATCGCGTCACCCAAACGCGCCGCTTGTATGCATCGAGCTGAAGCAGCGGGATCGAGGCGCTGATGGCAACCGGTTCGTCCGGCGAAAATTTCTTCGCGATGGAATCGGTCAGCGACGCAACGAGCGCTTGCGCGCGCTCGCGGCCGTCGCTCCCGAAAAAATCCATCGCCTCGATCCGAGCGAGTTCGCGCGACTGTTGGCGCAGGTTTCGTCGAGCGTCTGATTCCGAGGAATCATCGATCGCCGCCAGCACTCGCTCTACGCCGGCGATGAGCGTCGCGTAGTCTTCTGCGCGATCGAAGAGCGCGCGGAGCTCCGCGTCCGAAGCGTCGCCGCCGCCGGGGACCCGCAGGACGTGCGCCGTGCCGCCGGACGCCAGAATGTTGCGGCGCAGCCCGGCGAAGGCGTCCGCGAACTGGGGTCGTTCCGGCAAAATCGAGACGCCGTCGCGGAGACTGCCGGCGCCGATGCTCTGCAGGCTTCGCCACACGCTGATGCGCAGCGCGCCGTTTTGTCCCGGCAGGGAGTGCACGAAAAGGAGCCAGTCCAAGACCCGCGCTCCCTTCTTAGTAACTGCTGTTACTGGTACTGTAACGAGTATTACATGCTAGCGCAAGGGGATCGCATGAGAGATCGAGATCGTGAGGGCGCAAATCTCGCGCGAGGCGCTTGACTTAGCGATATCATACATATATGCTGTTGGCATAGAAGTGATGACGACCAATGCAGAGCTCTAACGACACCGCCTTCCTCGCCTCGTACGACTCGGCGGTATTCCCCAAACCGTCCGTCACCGTCGACGTCGTCCTACTCGCGATCCGAGCCGAGGCGCTCCAGGTGCTTCTCGTCCGGCGCCCCGGGCCGCCGGAAGCCGGGCGCTGGGCCCTCCCCGGGGGATTCGTGCGGTTGGACGAGGACCTCGACGATGCGGCACTTCGCGTGCTCCGCTCGAAGGCCGGCGTCGAAAACGTGTACGCCGAGCAGCTCTACACGTTCGGGCGGCCCGACCGCGATCCGCGAACGCGCGTCATGAGCGTCGCATACTACGCGCTCGCGGACGCCGCGCTGCTCGAACGCGTGCCTACCGGCGACGCCACGCGTTTTCACACGATTCGGGTGCCGTGGACCGGCGAGACGGGTGGCCCTGCCGACCTGCTCGACGATCGCGGCGAACCGGTCGAGACGGCGTTCGACCATCGCGAGATCGTCGGCATGGCCGTCAAACGGCTGCGCGGGAAGCTCAACTACACCCCGGTCGGTTACGCGTTGCTGCCGCCGCAATTCACGCTGCTCCAACTTCAGCGCGTGCACGAGATCATTCTCGGCACGCGCGTCAACAAAGACTCGTTCCGCCGCCGGATGCTCGCTTCGGGTGAGCTCGAGCAAACCGGCGCAACGCAGGACGGCGTCGATCATCGGCCCGCGGCGCTCTATCGCCGCGTGCCGCAAGGAGGTTCTCATGGCTGACATCCAGCGCTTCCCGTTCGTCCGCCACGTGCGCTCGAATCCCAATGCGTACGTCTTGCACTATCGCCGCGGCAAGGTGAAGCGATCCGGGCGCGGCCTGTCCTTTTGGGCGCGGCCGCTCTCCGACAGCGTCATCGAAGTGCCCACCGACGATCGCGATTTGACGCTCGTCGTGCACGGCCGAAGCTCCGACTATCAGGACGTCACCGTGCAAGGCATTCTGACGTATCGTCCAACCGATCCGGCCCGCCTCGCCGACCGCGTCGACTTTTCGCTCGACCTCGCCGGCGGCAGCTACGTGTCGCAGCCGATCGACCGCGTCGAGGTTCTGCTCTCGCAGCTCGCGCAAGAAGAAGTGCTGCGCTACCTCGCGCGCACGACGATCCGCGAGCTGCTCAGCGACGGCATCGCCCGCCTGCGCCAGGCCGTCGACGCCGCGCTCGCCGACGTGCCGCAACTGCCGGAGTTCGGCTTAGCGGTGAGCAGCGTTCGCATCACCGGCGTCCGGCCGAATCCCGACCTGGAGAAGGCGATCGAAGCGCCGGTGCGCGAGCACATCAAACAAGAATCCGACGAAGCGACGTTCGCGCGGCGAGCGCTGGCCGTCGAAAAAGAGCGCGCCATCGCGGAGAACGAGCTGCAGAGCCGCATCGAGCTGGCGCGCCGCGAACAGGCGCTCATCGAACAGCAAGGCGCCAATGCGAAACGCCACGCTACCGACGAAGCCGAAAGCGCGCACATCACGGCGGCGGCGGACGCGGAGCGCATCGAAACGGTCGAAGGCGCGCGTCAGCGCGTCGAAGCCAATCGACTCGAAGCGCTGCAGCACGCACCCGGATCCGTTCTCGCAACGGTCGCTGCGACGGCGTTCGCCGAGCACATCAACTCGATCGCGAACCTGCAGATCACGCCCGACCTCCTGACGTCGATCGCGAGCGCGTTCGCGCAGAACCCGTCGAGAGCAGATGCGTAGCGATGGCGCCGGTACTCGCGCCGCGCGTCATGGTCGTCACGCGGCCCAGCGACCTCGAGCTGCTCGTCCAAGAGCACGGCACGCGCGAGCAAGCCCGCTTTCTCACGCAGGACCGGCCCGGCTGGTTCGACGAGGCGGTGCGCCGCGACGAGCTGCAGCGGCTCGCCGTCGCGGACGTCCTCAAAGGCATCCCCGTCGATTGGCGCCGCGGACGTCTCGACCGTAGCGATCTCGCAACGTTCGCGTTTGCGCCCGAGGACGTCGTCGTGGCGGTCGGACAGGACGGCTTGGTCGCGAACGTCGCGAAATATCTCGACCGCCAGCCGGTGATCGGCATCAATCCCGACCCGGACAACGTCGAAGGCACGCTCGTGCGCTTCGCGCGCACGGAGTTCCGCAGCGTCCTCACGCTCGTCGAGCAGAACCGCGCGCCGATCGACGAGCTGACGCTGATCGAAGCCCAGCTCGACGACGGCCAAGTCCTTCACGCGCTCAACGAGATCTTCATCGGCCACCGCAGCCACCAGAGCGCGCGCTACCGCCTGCGCATCGAAGACCGTGAGGAACGGCAATCGTCCTCGGGCATCATCGTCGCCACCGGCACCGGTGCGACCGGCTGGGCGCGCTCGATCTCCCGCGAGCGAAACCTGCAGCTCGACCTCGCCGCGCGCTCGCACCGCCTCGCGGTTCTGGTGCGCGAAGTATTCCCGGCGCCGGGATTCGGAACGGAGCTTACGACTGCTATGGTGGACGACGGTGTCGTCCTCGTGACATCGGAGATGAGCGACGGCGGCGTCATCTTCGGCGATGGGATCGGTCGGATTTTCTCCGCTTCGGCTGGGGCCGCCGCGTCGAGCTGCGCGCGGCGAACGTCCCGCTCCGGCTCGCCGCCAGAGCCGGTTGACCGGGTGGTCGGGTACCAGGATCACGCTCAGCCACGCCAGCCGTACGATCCGGTGGCGGCGAGTTTCACCTGCGCCGGCGCGCTGCACGTCATACGGCGACCGTCGGGTCCGCTGAGCTCACGGCTACACCCGGCGTCCCCGCCGGTGCCGGCCGTTACAGTCCTGGCGTGGCGGTCAAGAAGGCCGCGAACGCCGCGCGATAGCGCAGCGCGGTCGGCAGCGCGAGCGCGATCAGCACGAACGGCGCCCACAGCGAGCTCTGCGCCATCGTGGCGTGAAAGGCGAAGCTGTTGTAGACGAACGCGGCGAGCATGATGAGCGCGACCGGGACGTACCGGTTGAGTAGCAGGAGCACGCCGATCGCGAGCTGCACCGCGCCGACGAAGAGCGCATAGTGCGACGCGAAGAACACGGCGTCGAACTGGCCGGCGAGTCCGGGCTGGGGCGGCGGGTTGCCGAAGAAATACATGCTGCCGCCGGCGAAGACGAGGCCGGCTCCGAGCAGCAGGCGGGTGGCGGTCGTTACGATCTTCATGAGCGGCTCTCCGTGCGGTGCGGGCGCTGTTTGCGCCTTCATCGACACGTCGAACGGCGCCGCTCAGAATCGACTGGACCCATGATATGGCGGGCCCCATGCGCCGGCTGCCAGGACAAGCAGACGAGCGGAAGAAGATGGTGACATCTTTTCACCCAGGAGGCTCTCATGCGTAGATTTATTTCGTCCCTCATGGCGACCGCTTTCATTTTCGCCGTCGGGACAAGCCAGGCACTAGCGACCGACAAGATGATGGGCGGACACATGGGGATGATGACGTGTCCCAAGGGTTCGTATTGGGTCAAGGGTCACATGGACAAGATGACCCACAAGATGACCAAAGGCTATTGCCGCAAAAAAGCCATGAAGATGTAGAGTCCGGGCCTGCCGCACGCCTCAGGGCGCGCGGCAGGCTCCCACCGGCGTAACGTTCAGCCGTACGCGCCGCGGCGCGCTTCGTTCCACGTGTAGGGCAGGTCGCGGATCTCGCCGCTCAGCTTCGCCTCGGCGATAAACTCCAGCGCTGCGCGCACGATCGCGCGCTGTAACGTTGCGCTGCCGGGGACGCCGAAGTGGTGACCCATCATGAACGGTACGAACACCGCGCGCGGAGCCAGGCACGCGGACGTCACGTCACGGGCGACGGACACGGAGACGGTCGGGAGGCCGCGTCGTTCGAGTGCGCGCTGGACCAGCGCCACGGATTGATGACAGATCGGTCAAGCCGGCGCGAGCAAGACGATGTCCGGCGCTTCACGCTCGACCGCGCTCGCCAGCTCCTCCGCAAAGAGCGTCTCGAATCGGATCGGGTCCATGTTGTAGCCGATGAACGAAAAGAAGTTCGGCGCGAGGCCGCCGATCGTGCCCTCGGCCACCAATTCGCGCAGCCGTTCGATGGGAAAGATCACGTTGAGATCGCGACGCGCACCGGCCGTCGGGTATTTCAGCTGGTGGATCTCGAGGTCGGCGACGCTTGCATGCGACGGTACCGAGCGAAACGAAAAATCGCCGACCGGGTGCGCGACGTCGAAAGGCAGACTTCCCACCGGTTGGACGCCGGCCGAGCTCACGAAACAGACGCGCGCGTCGCGTAGCGGCACGCGCGGCGTTGCGAGCGGGACGGCGTCGGATTTGCGGATCATCGACCCCGGGTATCGGTCATTCACCGTTTCCCAGAGGCCGGGGCGCAGTTGGGCCATGGGTTCAAAGGTTCCCATCGTGGATCCAGGCACTCGTACGCCGCACGAGTTCCAGGTGGGTGTACAGGAAGAGATGTGCGAGGGTCGCCGTGTCGCACTCCGCGACGGTCGCGCGGACGCGTGCGTAATCCGTCGGCGGCACATCGAGCAGCACCTTGATCGCGGCGACGTACGCCTTGTCGATTTCCGCACGTCCGGCGGTCTCATTGCCGTCGCCGAGATGCAGCCGGGCGTAGCGCAGGAACGCGGCGTCGTCGCCGGCAGCGCGAGCCGCGTGAAGATGGTCCACAGACATATACGGAATGCCTTTATGTGCCCGTCGCCGCCGCCCTCCGCGGTGGTGGGCTCTGTCGGCGTCCGAGCGCGGCAAGCTTCAGGCGGGCGTCTTGCGCGTAGAAACCGTGGAATTGCGGATTCAGCGATAGCGCGCGCCGCAGGCGCGACGTCGCTTCGCTACGCTCACCGAAGTGCAGGGCGATCACACCGGCATGATATTGCAGGGTCGCGTTTTCCGTATCGAAGCGGAGCGCTCTACGAACATTCGCGCGTGCTTCGTTCCAGCGCCCGTCCATCGCAGCCGCCCAAGCGAGGCGGTCTCGCGTATAGATGTCGTCACGGACGGTGAGTTCCCGCCGGGCGATGGTATAGGCTTCGCGGACGTGGATTCCGTGTTCCGAGTAATAGGTTGCCAGCAAGCTGTCCGAGATCCGCTGCGTGCTCGTGAGGTGATAGATGGCGTCGATGAGGTCTCGCGTTTGCCCGGCTTTTTCGGTCTCGCCCAACGCCCGCTCGGCGTCGTACTCATATCCCAGCGTTTCCGGGTACGGGATGATGTTGATCGACGCAATCGCGTCGTCGCGACAAGCCTTCCATCGGTGAAGCGCGCACTCGAAGCGTGCTCGAAGTCGGAAGCCCTCGACGTATCGCGGGAACACCTCGAGCGCGCGTGTTTCATCATCGATGGCGCGCTGGTTGTCCCCCGCCTCGAACGCGAGCTCGCCGGAGCGCATGGGGAACCAGGCCCGTCGTTCAGCACTTTCATACGCGAGGCCGTCGACGAACGCCGCTGTCCGCGCGAACGTCCTGCGAGCCTCAGCAAGGTGCCCGGTCTCCTCCAAATATCGCGCGCGAAGTGTATCGGTAGCAACATCGACTCTGCCCGTCCGCGGAAGCGCGTCCAGGATGCGCTTTGCAGGCGCTTCGCGACCCAATTCCAGATCGAGTGAGGCCTCCCGCACCTCCATCGCCGGGTCACCGGGATCGAGCCGTTCGATCGATTGCGTTATCTCGAGCGCCTTTTTGAAATTGTGGAGCGTCAGATGGACCGCCGCGAGCTCCGCCATCGCCGGAACGTTTCCATGCGGTTGCGCCCGGAGCGACAATTCGGCGGCAACGCGGGCGCGAAGCACGTCGTCGATGTTGCCTTGCTCGCGGAAACGCTGGAGGTATTGGGCCGCCAGATTCTGTGGGCTCATCATGTCTTGGCGCAGGTGCTGACGCACCGCTTTCTCCCAAAAAGCGACGAGCCTGTCGCGCTGGAGGTAGTCTTGCAAGACCGGTGCCGGCGTCTGCACGACCGCGACGTCGGCCCGGGCGACGCGACGATCGACGACGCTCGGCCATGCCGCGATCGCGCCGAGCGCCAATCCGGCC